>CAZBKB010000008.1:0-46623 GCA_964492425.1 uncultured Gammaproteobacteria bacterium
GAGTCTTTCACTCTCTATGGCCTGCCATTCCAGGCAGTTCTGCTACCCTCAATAGATCCCACATTAAAGTCCCGCAACCCCCTGCGCGCTGCGCGCGAAGTTCAAAATGCAAAAGTCAAAAATCAAAATTATGGAAACTTTTTTAATATAAAAAGTTTTTAATTTAAAAACTTCCACAACTTTTAACTTTGAACTTCTTGTGCAGAGCACAAGGTTTAGGCTTTTCCCCGTTCGCTCGCCACTACTTAGGGAATCACTTTTGTTTTCTTTTCCTCGCCTTACTTAGATGTTTCAGTTCAGGCGGTACCCTTCCTTAAGCTTATTTATTCGCAAAAGGATCTCATCCGCAAGGCACGAAAATCCAAATCACAAATTCCAAATATCAAACAAATCCTAATCCTTAAATGTTTCAATTTTAAAACATTAGAATTTAAACATTGTTTGTAATTTGATGCTTGATCATTGTAATTTCCTTGTCCTGCGGACAAGGGGTTTCCCCATTCGGAAATTTCCGGGTCATAGCTTAACGGCAGCTAACCGGAACTTATCGCAGCCCTTCACGTCCTTCTTCGGTATGTTCTACCAAGGCATCCATTAAACGCATGAAATTGCTCACACTTTTCCACTCAGTTTCAAAAATCCAAGTAATCTTGGAATCCCGTTAAAATCGCCCCTTGAGCCGCGTACGTGTACCCTAAAGTTGCCTGAAGGGAATAGTACTTATAAGGCGAAAGGAAAGATTATACGGGACCGTTTTTAAAACTTCGTTTCTCGTGTTATTTACTTTACCTGTATTTTATTGTTAAAGTGCAAATTTAATTCAAAAATTAAAACGCAAAAGTCAAAATTTCATAAACTTCCACAACTTTTACCTCTTGACTTCTAAATTTTAACTTTCAATGTGCTTGCACTGAGCCATTGCTTGCAAGGCGAATGGGTGGACCCGAGCGGACTCGAACCGCTTACCTCCCCAGTGCAAGTGGGGTGTTCTACCAGGTGAACTACGGGCCCTTTTATCCGCAAAAGTCCTATTTATTTTAAAAAGTGGAAACGGTTGCAAAAAAGACGCTATATGTCTTTTTTGAAAAAAGTTTGATAAGTGTTATTCAACATATTTTATCGAAATTCCGCCCCACCCAAAACAGGTGCACAAGTCACGACCAAAGTATATCAATCTTTAAACTTATGTGTCAACTACCCTTATTGAACCAATAACAATTGGAATCGCTACTCGATCACTAATTTGCCAAACTTTTGCGGTTTTAAATGATTATGAAGGACGAAGTTGCCTTTCTCCCTGGGCGAGAAAATGTAAGACAGCCCGGGGTTAATCTCCCTCTCTTCAAACCCCTTTAGAGACAGGTGTGATTCATGCTCCCCAAGAGCAATTTTGATGCTATCCTTAGAATTATTCTTAATAGTAATCGCATCACCTACTTTAACTGTTAAAGATTCAGGCTCAAATGTACCATTGTTATTGTAAGTAACGTTGTATTTTTCAGATTTTACGACAGCTGTTTCAGTCGCCACCTTTGGTCTGTCCAGACTTAACGGTTGAGTTGTTATTTTCACCAATAGTAACCCCCCACCAACTACAACAACTAAAATTGTCCCCAGAATTACCAAAACAAGAATTACCAATTTATTTTTTGTCACTTTCATGGCGATGGCTGTGGCGCCGGTTCTGGTGAACTAGCTGGTGCCGGTTCTGGTGAACTAGCTGGTGCCGGTGACGATGGCGTCGAAGAGGAACCTCCATCGGCCATACAATATCCCCCATTATCACTCATCCAGTGGTATCCCGAGGGACAACTGCCTGATGAAGTAGATGATCCGCCAGAAGAGCTTTGGACACAGCTTGACCCGTTCCAGTAATAACCGGATCCACAGCTTGAACCTGTCGTAGTCGATCCAGATGATGTCGAACTATCCCCATTTGACATACACCAGCCTCCGGAATCACTCATCCAGTGGTATCCAGAGGGACAACTGCCTGATGAAGTAGGCACCGGCCCGGTTCCATAAGTTGAATACGAACCGGAACTTGGTGAACAACCTGAACCATTCCACCAATAGCCGGATCCGCAATTAGTACTGTTTGAGACACAACCAAACCCATTCCAATAGAATCCGGAGTTACAGCCACCTGACGGATTAGTACTATTGGCTTGACCATAATACTGAACGCAACTTGAGCCGCTCCAGTAATAATTGTTACCGCAACCACCTTGTGAGTAACCAGAAGGACCAGTAGGACTGGCACAACTTGATCCGTTCCAATAATAACCTGCTGAACATGAATAATAACCTGCTGAACCGGGACTGTTCGCCGGATACGGTGAACCTGGCGAGGCCGGGGTATATGTTCCACCATCCGACATACACCAACCGCCAGAATCAAACATCCAGTGATAACCGGCAGGACATACTCCCGGAGAAACAGGCGATGGGCCCGTACCATAATTTGATCCGGGAGGTGCAAAAGTGGAGTAATTAGTTGGAGCCGACCCCCAGTAATATGGGGCGGACGGATTATATGGAGCACCATACCCAGTGTTGTAATAATTTGGTGTTCCGCCATAACCACTATTACTCGTACTTGGAGAAACTGACGCAGCGGTAGAAGTGGGTGTATACGTAATGCCATTTGACATACACCAGCCTCCGGAATCACTCATCCAGTGAAAACCCTCGGGGCAAAGCCCGGCAGAAACCGGTTTTGGCCCCTGACCGTAGCTGGATTCGCCACTATTTGTCGTATAAGGCGAATAAGGTCCAGTGTACACAGTTGTTCCCGGCGCATATTGTGAATACTGAAAATTAGAAGTTGCCGTAGTTAAACCTGCCCTACCAACCGGATCGTAAAAAATATCTACCGTTCTGGCTCCGGCACCAGCTCCGGTATAAGAATAGTTAGGTGAGCCTGGTGGATAATATGTATAAGCTGTACCAGGGGTAGTATTAATTGAACCGGACGATGTATAGGTGCTGGAATTTGACATACACCAGCCTCCGGAATCACTCATCCAGTGAAAACCCTCGGGGCAAAGCCCGGCAGAAACTGCCTGCGGCCCAACCCCATAAACTTGAGTGGTTTGGACCGAAGCAAGGTTATAGATAACCGTTGGTGTAATTGCCAAAGGTGCCCCCGGAGGCGGACAAAAAGATCCCTGAGGAAACGGCGGCGATGGCAGATAACAGGGTTTCGCCGAGGAACGAATACCCAAAGCATAGCTTAAAGCTTCAATTCTTGCCAAGTCCGGCGGCAGTAAACCGGATGGCTGTCCGCGTCGGTACTCCTCCAGCCGCTTATAATCGTCAACCGTTGGTTTAAATTCCTCTCGTAAGGCGGCAATTGCTAAAACAACATCCGAGCGTCTAGCGAAATCGGAAAAATTCACCACATCTGGCCTGATTGTCTTAGCAAGCTCGTCAATTCTGGTTAAGGGAACATATGGCCGGATATCCTCAGGTACAGCATCACCAGGCTTAAAATTCTTTTGAAATTCGGCTAACTTCTTGACAATCTCCTCGTTTTTATCAGCTGTTTCTGTCAGCTGCTTTTGCGCACTTTGGACAGAAATGATTTCATCAACCTTCAAAAGAGTCTTGCCTCTGGTAAACCAAACAGGGTCATACTCTTCAACCGGCTGGTTGTAATATGTGTAATTTTCGGGCGTAAGCAATCCGGTAGTAACCAGATTTTCTATTTTTGCGCGACCGTCCGATCTTGTTGAAACCCCCAAAACTTCTTGTTTTTTATCATCAGGCAACATTTCAACAGGTAAATTATTAATTTTGTCAACTACTTCTTCGGGTATTGCCAATTCTCCTTGAGCATCTGCTGAAGCATCGATTGCATCCTTTGTTAAATTAAGCGCTGCATTAACTGTTCCGTCTGTATGAGTACTCACTTCAAGCGATAATTGAACTAAGGCCAGATTATCCCGTGAAGCTTGAAGTTTAATATCTTGTGCGATTTTTGCTCGCTCATCAGAAGACACGTTCTGCTCGTCAAGACCATCAACCACGGCTGCCAGCTCCAGTTGATACTTTTCTAACATTTCCTGGGCTTGAGCTTCGTTACCGGCTGCAACCAGCGCACTTGCCTCACTTAATCTTTCACCTGCTCGTGCAAGCCTTACCCTCTCACGAGCCTCATACCCAAACGCAATCCTTCCTGCAAAATTTTCGCCCCAGCTTTTTAAGAAGTAAAACCGCGAAGATGGAAGTACGAATTTTGGTGAAGGCAAAAGTGGTGCTGTATCAGGAATCACAACATCATACGCTGACGCATCTTCCGCAAACTGCGCAACTCTTTTAGAAAGTTCGCTGTTACCAACTACCTCAACATCCTTAAGGTAAGCAGGATTAATTTCGCTTTCTAGCTGGTCGATTTTACTATCATAAGTTTGAGCTGTAGTTCTTAACTGTTGAGTCTTACCAATCTCATTTTGAATATTCCTCAAGCGGGCCAGCTCCTCTATTTTTCTGACCTCAACCAGCTTATTGAATTCGTCAGGATAAAGATCCCACTGACCGGAATCCAGTTTTTTGGAATCCGCCGGAGGCAGTGTGCCCTTTTGTTCAAGATCACGAAAGATTTGTCTAACTTCCTGCCGTGAGTCAGCTTCAGTAATCTTGGTTACCTCTTCAGGTAAAAGCATTCCGGAGTTTTTCAGATCTTGCAGCCTGTCAACCAAAACCGCCGGTATTGCTGCTCGACCTTCTAAGTCAAGTGCAATATCGGAAACATCCTGAGTCGCAACAATTGCTTTTTGCAGCTCATCCTGACCACCAGCAGGGATTTGAATAATTCCCTTTTCAAATAAAATATTATGGCGCGCGACCTCTTCCTCAAGTCTTTTTATCAGCAATTTTACACTTGATGAATTCTCATCAAGCTTATCAATTTGCTCACCAACATCACGTATCTGACTGGTATATTTTTCAAGATATTCTAAGCCGAGATCATTCTTGCCGGCACCAAGTAAGCTTTCCGCTTCCCGTAATCTTTCCTCGGCATACTGTATCTTAAGCCTCAGTCGCTCCTCAGAATCAAAAGAAGCAACTACTCCCAAACTCTCCCGGAAAGTTTTTAGAAAACGGAATCTGGAATCAGGTTGCATTCCTTGATATTCACCGATATAAAGACTTGCCGAAGGTGTGGCAAATTCGCTTGTCCCGGTTGGAACCACAGATGTCAAAGCACTCGGCGTTGCCTGACTGCCATCATCTTGGCTGACAGCATCCGGCGCTTCATTTACTGCCTCAGTTGGAGCTGGGGGTTTCTTTACCGTCTGGTTGGCATTAATACTCTCCGGATAAAAACTCCTCAGTTCCACCTCGGCACCATCTGGCAATATATCAAGATTAACAGTCCTTACCAATTCTTCAGCTCTTAAAAAATAAAGATAAGGTTTTATTTCACCCGGTATCGGTTCACCTGCTCGATAATCAGTTTTAAATTCATCAAGTCGTTTGGTGATCTCTTCATCAGGCCTAGGCAACAACGCGAAATTTTTTAGCTCCACAAATTTTGCAGTTTCATAAGAACGTTGATATTCGCCAGGGTAACTTTCGGAAACTGCCTGATCTAAAGTTACCAATTCTGCTTTTGGAAATATCCCTTCATCAACCAATTTTTCTAACTCCCCACGAACTTCACCACGGCTGTCCAGCTGATATAGCTTATCACTTTGCTCCAAAGTTAAAAGGCCCTGATTTTTAAGATTTTGAATAGATGCCGAAAGATCACTGGGAACAGCTGGCTCTTTTTGCATCTGAGAAGCCATATCAACTAGACTCTGCCCACCACTCAAAACCTGTCGAAACACGTCAGCACTAGCAGGATCGACAGTCGCAATCGAAGCTTGGGCAACTAATTCAGCTGCCACCCCCTGTTGCTCGACATCATCGGCAAGATTACCAACATCAACCCCCCGCAACTCAAGCCTTTGAATATTTTGGCCAACAGTTTCAACCTGCTGCCGGAAGCGATCAGCGCTCTCAAGTGCCAAATCTGTATTCCCCAATGCAGCTAAAGCATAAGCTTCGGCTAAACGCTCATAAGCTAAATCCAAATATTTTTCCTGTTTGTCGACCTGATTAAAAGTAACAAAAGTTTGTACACCCTCAATAAAACTTTTTGTAAAGTAGAAAGGATTATCAGGAAGAAGATAAGAGGGTTTGGGAATCTCAACCCCCACAGGCAAACCAGGTTGAGTAACAGATTCCTGCGCATACGCTGAAAAACCTAAAACTTTTGGCTGGTAATATGGTCCCCAATCGTAATACGAAGCCGGAATACTTTGGATGCCCCAGGCAGTTGCAGGAGCAATCCACAAAAATACTCCTACTCCCAACCCTACCCAAGGCGACAGCTTCCTCAGATAAAGCATAAATAATGTCCTCAACTTAAGCGTAGCCCGAATATCTTTGTTTTGTCAAATTGTGCCAAATTCACAACTGATCTTCAAATTTCTGGTTCTCATAAAGAATATGAGAAAATCAAATCTCGTTCCAATATAATCGTGGTTACTTGACATCATAATACTCACCGCCAATACTTAAGTTTAGGAGCTCAATAAATGCCTGCTAAAATCAGTAAATTATCTGTTATTGTCCCTGCATATAATAAAGACTCAGAAGTATTTCAAGTAGTTACAAACCTCATTAGTGAGCTTAAACATCAAAATTTAGATTGGGAACTGATTGTAATAGACGACTGTTCAAGAGATAAAACCTTAAAAGAAGCCATTAAAAGCAAAAAATTCAACGGAAATACAAAAAATATCAAAATATATTCCTACAATTTAAATCAGGGCAAAGGTTTCGCACTTTATTATGGATTCAAAAAAAGTGAAGGTGACGTAATAGTGTTTGTAGACTCAGATTTAGATATTCCCGCACAAAACGTCTCAAACCTTATCAAGTCATATATAAAAACGAATTCCAATATAATAATTGGCTCCAAAAGACACCCTTTTTCACAAGTAAACTATCCACTTCTACGCAAATTTATGAGCAAAAACTATCAACTACTGGTTAAAATTTTATTTAACCTCAATGTCGCAGACACACAAGTAGGCCTAAAATTATTCAGTAGAGAGGTATTGGAAGAGTCATTTCCAAGGATTGTCGTAAAAAACTTCGCCTTCGACCTGGAACTTCTTATGGTTGCCAAAAACCTGGGATATAAAAAAATTCTGGAAATCCCAGTTATCCTAAATTATAATTTCTCATCAACAATAGAAATTAAATCAGTTATCAAAATCCTTCAAGACACGCTGGCAATTTTCTATAGAAAAAACTTCCTAAAATATTATGACGCCCCTCATTATAAGCTTGAACAAGACGAAATTCATATAATCCCTGCCCGGAAAGCTTTCATCTAAAACTGTTAAAATCTGCCAAGAAATATATTTCAATGAACATTCTCTGGCTATCCTGGCGAGATTTTAAAAACCCGGACTCCGGTGGCGCAGAAAAAGTCGCAATCGAAATTGCAAAAAGACTTGTCCACAACAACTCAAGTGTCACTATCTTCACTTCAAGTTTTAAAAAAGCCAGGCCTCAAGAAAGAGTCAATGGGGTTAATATTATAAGAGAAGGCAATCGATTTACATGTCGACTCCACGCATTTTTATATTATAGGGAAAATCCAAACTTCGATATTGTCATCGACGAGGTCAACACCATTCCCTTTCTGACACCTCTATATGTTAAGGGAGGAATTATCTGCTTCATTCATCAACTTGCACGGCAGTATTGGTTCTTTCATACACCATTTCCCTTAGGTATAATTGGATATCTTCTGGAGTCTTTCTATTTAAAACTATATACAAAAATTCCGACTCTAACTGTTTCTAAATCCTCCAAAGAGGATCTCAACAAGCTAGGATTTATGGACGTTAAAATTATTAGGGAAGGTTTGGAAATTAAACCAAAAATCCCAAAAACCCAAAAAAAAGACCAGATAATATTTTTGGGGCGATTAGTTAAAGCCAAGGGCCCCAAGGATGCAATTGTTACCTTCGCTAAAATCCAAAAAGTATTACCTGATTACAAAATGTTCGTTATAGGCCTTGGAAACGATATGAAAAAACTCAAAAAACTTGTAAAAAGCCTCAGTCTTTCGCAAAAAGTCAAGTTCACAGGTTATGTCGATGACAAAACAAAAATCCAACTGTTGAAAGAATCAAAAATTATCCTTATACCTTCTGTTCGCGAAGGCTGGGGTCTGGTTGCAACCGAAGCAATGTCTCAAAGTTGTGTTCCAGTTGCTTATAATGTCCCCGGCCTAAAAGACGCAATAAAAAATAATCAAACGGGAATTCTAACAGCTCCAAATCCCTCATCTATAACAATTTCTGCGATTAAACTGCTTCAGGATGCTAAATTAATTTCCAAATTAGCCCAAAATGGGCATAGGTATTCCCAAAAATTTTCTTGGGACAATACTTACACGGATTTTAAGAAAGCGCTTGACGATAAACTTCCAAAAGTTTCTCATTAGACCTTTGAATCAAATAATTTTCCAAAAAACGTCTCCTTGCAGCTTTGCCCATAATATTTCTCACAGTTTTACTTTTAATCAAAATTCCCAACTTTCGCTCCAGGTCATCAACACTCCCCGGTTTGACAACAAACCCCGTTCTTCCGTCATCAACTAGCTCAGCCAAAGCGCAAATATTTGAAACTACTACAGGAATCCCAAAAGCCATAGCTTCCAGAACTACAAATCCATACCCTTCAACTCTTGGTGGAACCAAAGCAAAAATATCAGCATTTGGATAAAAATCCTTCAGCAGTCTTTCTCTGGGTACATAATCATAACTTTGAACTTTGAATTTTGCAGTCTCAAGCTTAAATTTCTCTGGTATCGGCCCCACAACAGTCAACTGTATATTTTTATAGTTTTTGGACAATCTTTTAAAAGCTTCCAGCATAATCAGCCCGCCTTTTCGCTCAAACCATGTCCCAACAAATAAAATACTCACATCCCCTCTAATACTCTTTTTCCTCTTCACAACCATTTTAGAAAGCCCAGGATGAATAACTTGAACTTTGGTTTTAGCTGCACCCAGTTTGAGGTGTATTTTTTTGGCAAATTCTGAAAAAACAATTAGTTTTTTGGCCCCTTCCAAATTTGAATCAGGATCGATAATTTTCAGAATTTTAAATATCTTTCTCCTTAAAAAATACCCAAAATTTATCCTCCACTGCGGCCAGTTTAAATAATCTCTCAAGAAAAGATAGTTTGATGAGGAATCCGAAAGGACTATTGGTATTTTTCTGCCGATAATCTTAATACTGTTGCTGTGTGCATGAATCATGTCGTAATCACCCGCTACCCTTATACAAAAACTGCCAGATGATATCGGAAGGATTCGAAGTTTAACCAAGATTGAGACCAGGTGGTGAATGAGCGTAAATTCAATCTCTCTTTTTTTTAAAGCTTTACTCCAATGGGTATAAACAATACCATTGGGAGGGCTCTGCAAAAGCGTCCTAATATAAGTCGTTTCACCTCCTGTTAGAAGCTTTAAATCACCTTCCGGGACTTCAGGATCTAGTGGCCCAATTAAAATTACCTTTATCATCTAGTTGCATTGTAATTTCAGAAGCTAGACTTATCAATCGATTCTTGATAATAATGATTCGCCCGCCGTGATAATATGGCAAACCAGAGCATTAATAATAAGCTTGCAGAAATACACTACAGAAGACTGTCTGCCAAGCAACACACAGAAAATAACAAGCTATTGGAAAATGAACCGGATCAAGCGGAATTTAAACAATTAATTACTCCAAAACTTAAAGAAACCGGAAAAAGGTTTCAAGATCTGCAGAAAAAGGGTATCGTTCTTTCACCTTATTTAGAAATTGGTTCTGAACATTGTCTAAGACCGATGATATTAGAAAATCAACTTAATGCTAATGGATTCGCAGTTGACATATCAGTGCACTCTCTTATAAGTGCTAAAAAATATGCCAAAATTTTTCATTTTAAAAAACTTCCAAAGATAATTTGTGCGGACGCTTACAATTTACCATTTAAATCAAATTCTATTCCATTTATTTTTATATATGAAACTCTACATCACTTCCCAGAACCGCAACCAGTAATAGATGAGATTTATAGAGTCTTGTCACCTGGTGGATATCTTTTAATAGGAGGCGATCCAATAAAGCAGCAATTTCAGTTACCTATATGGCGAAGGCCTAACAGACTCAGACTTTGGGAAAAATTTTTAAAAGCAATATTTGTTCTTCCATTCATTTCACAAATAGGTAAAACGGAAACAGAATACGGAATAATAGAAACCGCCTTTGATCTTAAAACTTGGCGAAAATCGCTCTCAAGATTTGCAAGAATTGAAGCTGAAATTGAAGTTTTTCCCTTTGGTATTCTTGAAAAAACCGAAAATAAGAAACTGGATATTTCTTGGCCAGTAAAAACCGGCTTATTTCTTTTAGGCGGTGGTATCCGGGCAGTTTGCCTCAAAGAAGGAAAGCGCAAAGTTACATCAGGCATGAATATACTAATCTGTCCCAACTGCAAAAAAAGATACAAAAAAGAATTTTTATTGGTAAAAAGAGCAGAAAAATTAAAATGCAACAAATGTAAAACTCATTACGCTAAATTTCAAAATGTCCAAACTATACTAGAACGTAACCTTTTTGAAAAAATCGCAAGAAATAAATGATCTCGATAATTATCGCCACCTTAAACGAGCAAAGAAATATAAAAAGGCTCCTGATAAGCATCCAAAACCAAACCTATAAGGACTATGAGATTATAGTAGTCGATAACTATTCACAGGATAAAACAACAGTAATAGCCAAAAAATTCACCAAACATATCTACTACTTCGGACCAGAAAGATCTGCACAGCGCAATTTTGGTCTAAAAAAGTCGAAAGGAGAATACATATTGTTTCTGGATGCAGATATGAAGCTTGAAAAAAATGTACTTAGTGAATGTTTCGAAAAAATTAAAACTCCACATACAGCTGCCTTGACAATCGACGAGAGATCTGGGGGCAAAAATTTTCTTGCTAAAATTAAGGCACTAGAAAAAGATATTTACAAAAATACCCCGATCGAGGCCCCTCGTTTTTTCAAAAAAACATATTTATTAAAAATTGGGGGTTATGACGAATCATTGACAGCAGCAGAAGATTGGGACTTAGCCCTAAGAATCAAAAAATTTGGCAATACAGCAAAAATAAATTCCAAAATTTTGCACTGGGAAAACAAAACATTTTTTACTGACATTAAAAAGAAATTTTATTACGCTCAAAATATCCAAAATTACGCAAAAAAACACCCGCTGGCATTTGAAAGACAATCATCATATAAATCCAGACTTGGAATTCTGCTAAAAAAACCAGGGCTAATTTTAAAAAATCCCATAATTTTTTCCGGCCTTCTTCTTCTTAAAGGATGTCAATATCTAGCATATAAAATAGCCCAATATAAATTACTGGATAACTTTCTATTTACAAAAAGACAAATGAATGCAATTTTTAAAAATATAAAAGAAAATCTAAAAAGACTAAACAAAGACTTTAAATCAAATGGCTTAATATTTGTCCTTGCAAAAAGTCTCCCAACCATCATAATTTTCGTTGCAAAACATTTTGTATATAAGTACCTCAAAAGGGGGAATTTCAAACTTAACTCGCTAGATTACAAATATTTTTATAGTCTTTACAACTTCACTTACAATGGGGAAAGATGTGTAGAAATACCTATTATTAAACATTATATAGACAAAACAAATGGCAACATTTTAGAAATAGGCAATGTACTTTCGCACTATTTTCCAGCAAATCACGACATTGTAGATAAGTATGAAAAAGGTCCACATGTCATAAACAAGGACATCATAAATTTTCATCCCAAAAAGCTCTATGACCTTGTAGTTAGTATTTCAACCATCGAACACATCGGCTGGGACGAAAAGGTAAAAGACCCTAAAAAGATAATTTATGTAATTAAAAACATAAAAAAACTATTGAAAAAAGAAGGAATTGCGGTACTGACATTAGCTTTCGCCTACAATCCATATTTAGATAAAATATTAAAAACCAAAAGAAACCAGCTTTTCAGTGCTGTATATTGTTTAAAAAGAATATCCAAAGACAACAGGTGGAAACAGGTAGACTTTGAGGAAATCGAAAGCTGTAAATTCAATAGTCCCTACCCTTTTGCCAATGCTATATTAATCGGAGTAATTGAAAATGCAAAAATTAAAAAACTATCCTAAAATTTCAATCGTCTTCCCAAATTATAATGGCGGGCAAGAACCTCTAGATTGCCTAAAATCAATTAAAAAATTGAACTATTTAAAAGACAAAATAGAAGTTGTTGTGATAGACAATGGATCCTGGGACGGCTCCAGGGAGCAAATTAAAAAAAGGTACGCAGGCGTCATGCTTATTAATAATAAGCATAATTTAGGTTTTGCAAGAGCTATAAATCAAGGTTTGAAAACAGCCCAAGGAGATTATATTTTCATTACCAACGACGACATCATCTTCGAAAAAAATAGCCTTAGAAATCTAATCGAATACAGCCTAAAACATCCAAACGTAGGAATATTGGGCGGAATAATCTACAAAAAAATTCCTCCAAATGAGATTTCTTGTGCCGGTAACAACCTCAACATTTGGACTGGTAACGTTTACTCCTGCCCTAATCCGGCACGAATTAAAGAACCCGATTGGATTCCCGGCTGCGCCATGCTCGTAAAAGGAGAAGTCGTGAGAAAAATAGGCCTTCTTGACGACTTGTTCACTTATTCTTTTGAAGATAGTGATTATTGCCAGAGAGCAAGAATAGCCGGTTTTAAAGTTGTCTACTTACCTCACGCCAAATTTTGGCATAGTGTTAGCGCAACAGCCAACAAAAACCGTAAGCTTACACATTTTCATTGGTATCAAAGCAAATTAAGGTATGCTCTTAAACATTTGCCAATTTATAATTTATTTTCGATCTTCATTTTTCAGACACTGGCAATTCCGCCGGAAGCAATTCTTAAAAGGGATCATAGAATTCTTCCCTATACACAAGCAGTTTTATGGAATATCTTAAACTTAACGAAAACCCTAAAGGCAAGAAGGTCTGTAAAAAAACCTGGATGATTGATATTAAAAAGATCTTGGCTTGTCCAAGATGTAAAATCAAAATTAGTTTTCACAAAAACGAGGGAAAATGTCAAAAATGCCATCTTGTTTTTCCTTTCAGAGATAAAATTTGGGAACTGCTATACATAACTGACAAAAAAACTAGGGATTCCTTAACTGCCTACGATAATATGCACCAGAAGTTTTTCGACGGGCCAGAAGACGGATCTTATGAAATTTTAGGAAAAATTGCCAGAGGAAATTTAGCCGTAGATATAGCATCAGGAGACGGTTTTATCGAACAATTTACACCCGAAACCATCTGTGTCGAGTTTTCCAAAAACGCTCTCACAAATGCTAAAAAAGTGGGCGCTAAGCATCTGGTTCTTGCTGATGCACATCATCTACCTTTCATAGATAACGCCTTCGAGATTTCTATATCTTCCGGAAATCTTGAGCAATTTGCTAATCCGGGTTTGGCTGTATCTGAAATGGTAAGAATATCTAAAATCCAAATTCTAACAGTGCACAAGGAATTTAATATACCTTTTGCTTCTCAAATAAGAAGCCTTTTTGCCAAAGCCACCGGTCTTAAACAACAACCAATTGAAAAGCCAATGAAAATCAGAGATGTAGAAACAATGCTTGAATCAAATGGCACCCATATTGTTTACAAGGGGGTTTGGACAATACCTGTGAACTTAGGAAAAGTTGTAAAATTTTTGCCAGAATTTAAAAATGTGCCTTCTTGTTTTTTTCTAATCAGCATAAAAAAATGAGCGCTTCTAAAAACATCCGCTTTTTGGTTCCAATTATCAGTTTGGGGATAGTTCTAAGAGTCTTAAGCACTCACACTTACGACTTTTGGTTCGATGAGGCATACACATATCAAATTGCCAACCTTCCATTTCCCGAGTTCTGGGAGGCTGCACTTTCTGACAATAATCCTCCGATTTACTATTTGATGATAAAAGCAATTTTACAAAAAAGCCAAAACGAATTAATAATCCGTTTCCCTTCCGTAATCGGTGGAATTCTTACTCTAGTTTTGGTATACAAAATTTCAAAAAAGCTATCTTCGGCAAAAGTAGCAAGGGTGGCAGTAGCACTCTGTGCCGTATCCCCTCTCCTGATATATCTATCATCCGAAGCCAGGCCACATTCAATTGCAATTTTTTTCTCCATGCTTGTTGTTTATGTGTTTTTAAAATTACTTGAGAAACCAAAAAGTGCTCTCTTTATTCTGATTTCCCTATTACTAACATTAGGAGCCCTTGTTCAATATTATATTTTGCTCCTGATCCTTCCATTTAGCTTAATATTTCTTAAAAGATATAGAAAATTTAGAGTTGTATGGCTACTTGCTCTGTCATTACCCATTTTGACTTTGGCTATGTGGTTTTTTAAAAGCTATGAATATTATCACACTACCTGCTATTGCCCTAACATGCCTTTGTCAATCATCTACGTCCTCATCTCACCCACTGTTAACATGATTGGGCAGATCACACTTGGTGAACTTTTGTCCAAAAACTCGGCTCTTTTTGGATTATTAATGATACCCCCAGCGATTTTTGCCTTCTTGTTCGCAAGAGCAATTTTTTCATCAAAATTAAAATTGATTTATTTAATACCTTTTGTCTTTCTGAGCATAATCTCCATTAAAATGCCAGTTTTCTCTCCTAAGGCTTTTGCAATTTTTAGCCCACTTTTTTTAATTATTGCCTCGGAATCTTTGGCAAAAAATTCTAAAATATTAATAACAACTTTAGTATTTTCGATGCTGATAATTACTATTTTACAAATTAGCCACCACACATTTTCAGGAGAAAAGCTGAAAAAAGCCTTTAGTATCACGCAAAAATCAGGTGCACCAGTTTTCCATAATTCAGTTTTGAGCTATTATTCTTTTTGCTTCTATGCTAAATCGTGCTCTAATCAAGTTCTTTTGGGACAAAATCCGCTTCCGAAAGTACAAAAAGACCTATTTGGAGGTAACCAGGAACAGTTTAGGCCAAAATCAAAAAACATCTGGCTTGTCGATACTTTAAAATGGACAAATGAGAACCGGAGACAAAAGCAAATTGAAAAAATTTTTACAAGTTATTTTCCCATCGACAAGGTTTATTTAGACAATCTTACAATTTATTCTGCTATAAGGCGATGAAGACTTTAGACATTGGAGTTTTATGTGAAATAATTGACAATCATTCTGGATCCAGAGCTCCACTGGAAATAGCCAGTCACCTTGCTGCTCTAAACCAAAAGGTTACAATCTACGCTTATGATTATAAGCTGAATCGACGAGCTAAAGCGGATCTTAAAAGGAAAAACGTAAAAGTTATTCTGATCAAAAAGCCCAATATACCATTTATTGGCAAATATGCTGGCGCTATCACACTTTTGAAAATTTTAAGGACAAGAAGGCATCAGATAATGACTTATTGTGCAATGTTCCCGTTTTTTCTTGCAGGGATATTAAGTGGAACACCTATAGTCAGAATTTACCAGGGAACACAATTTGATGCTCTTCTGGAAAGGAAATTACCAGGCGAAAAGTTAAATTTATTTGAAAAAGTTACAAATTTTTTTGCAAATATCTACATTTACTCTATTGAACTCACTACTACTCACTTCTCAAAAGGAATAGTTGCAATAAGCAAATACGCAAAAAAGGAAGCAGAAAAACTATATTTCAAAAAAGTAGATAGAGTTATTTACCTTGGCACAACCTACCTCGGGAAAAGCCAATCAGGGTCCAAACCCAAAAAAAAATACTCCTTTATTTCTGTATCCAGAATTACTCCTTATAAAGGGTTTCACCTGATAATAAAGGCACTTAACAAGCTAAAAACAAAAAACATTAACTACGTAATCGTTGGCTCCCAACCGAAAAAAAAATACCAACAATATTTAAAAAAAATTGGCTACCCTTTTGTAAAACTTGTCATAAATCCACCCGACAGAGAACTTGCAAACCTTTATCGCACTTCCAAAATATATTTAAATGCCGACAGACACCAGTACTTCGGACTAACCTTAACCGAGGCTGCTCTCTATGGCCTGCCAACTGTCTCTTTCGATTTTGCAGCGTCAAGAGAATTAATCGACGATAATAAATCCGGTTTTATCGCAAAAAATGAAGCTCAGTTTACAAAAGCAGTCGAAAAATTGTTAAAAAACCCAAAGCTCATGAGAAAAATGGGCAGTAACGCTCGAATTAAAGCACAAAAGGAATTTACCTGGAGAAACACAACTATAAATTATCTTTCGCTACTAAACAAGATTGTAAATGAAAATAAATAATTATTACGACCTAGAATACTTTATTGAACGTGATCGCATCTCTCTCCCAACTGCTCATGCAGTTAAAATAATCGCTAAAAAAAATAAACTTGCAAAAATTTTAGACGTCGGTTGCGGGACTGGAAAGCTAATAAAATTCTTAAACAAAAACGGATTCACCACATATGGATGTGACACCGCAATAACTGCAGTTAACTTCACTAATAAAATAAACCGGAAAAAAGTTGCAACAGTCGCATCTGCCGAAAAATTACCTTATAAGAATAATGCATTCGACCTTCTGCTCTCAATTTCAACAATTGAACACCTTACAAAAACACAGGTGAATAAATTTTTAAAAGAAGCAAGGCGTGTTTTAAAACCAAACGGCTTCATATTTATTGTCACCCCCAATTTAGCCACTCCCATCAGAATTTTACAAGGCAAAAAATGGTTCGGCTATAAGGACCCAACCCATATTAACTTTTTTACCCCATTATCTCTAAAAAGCATTCTTAAAAAGAATGGCTTTTCTAACTTTAAATTCTTATTCAAGACAAATTACCGAATTTCATATGACTGGGAATTTCCCGCCATCTTTAGGAATCTTCCAAAACCCTTAAAAAATTTAACCATTTTCCTGTTCTTTTCCTCACCGCTAACTTTTCTAAGAAACAGCATCTGGCTTTCGGCCAAAATCAAGAAATGAGAAAAGTAGCTGTACTCGTAGACTTAATAACTTACGGTGGCGTTCAAAAAACAGCTATTGAAGAAGTCAAGAACTTAAAAAAAATGGGCTACAGCGTCAAATTATTAGTTTTGACAAGATCAGGCCATGACAAAAACTGGGATCTTCCCAAAAATATTCCCATTGAATTTCTTTCAGATCACCTCCCGAAGCTCTTTCAAATTGGTTTCAAGCTGCCTTATTTCAAATTCCTTTCAACGCAACTATTGTTATCCTCATCAGCAGCACCTTTTTTTATAAAAAAAGAGAATTGGGATCTAGTGATAAGTCATGGTAGTGTAGCTACTCTCAGTGCACTTTTTTTGTTTTACACCAAAAAAATACCTTACCTTTTCGTGCTTTACGACCCCATGGTATACATTTTAGAAAAAGTTTATAAAAAGACACCATTAAGATATTTTTTTCCGTTCGTAATACCCTTATTTTTTCTTCTGGAGAGGAAAATGGTCCAAAATGCCAAAACCTGTTTTGTCATTTCAAATGTGCACACAAATTTTATAAAGTCTAGTTATAAGATAGTCCCAACAACGCTCTATTTGGGAATTCACATACCAAAGCGAACTGTAAAAGACATGGGAAACAAAATTTTATTCCTGGGGCGTTTCGAAAAGGAGAAAAACATAAAGGTTGTCTTCGACCTTTGTAAAAGTTTGCCTCACAACAAATTCATTGTTGCCGGAAAATGGACTAGCATTAAAGATCTCATATGGTTCAAGTCAGAAATCAAAAAAAGGAACATAATTGACCGGATAGAGCTTGTCGAAAGCTATCAGGAAAGTGATTTGCCAAAAATATTTGAACAGTCATTGTGCTGGGTTAGTCCAAATTTTGAGGCTTTTTCCCTTTCAGCATTAGAAGCAGCAAGTTATGGTCTGCCTATTGTTATCAACAAAGGGTCTGGGGTAACTGAGCTCTTCCTAAATTCCAAACACGGGTTTTTCCCCAAAAACAAGAATCAACTGGAAAAGGCAGTTAAATATATAGCCGCAAATGCACGAAGGGCACATCAAATGGGTATCAACGCCGCAAAGATTGCCCATCGCTATACATGGGAAAGACATACAAAAATTCTGTCCACAGAAATTGAAAACTCGCTTGAGAAATAAAGAATAATGAACGTAAGAATAATAATTTTGGAAGCCGGCCATCTTTCTTCTGTTGCGGTCTCTGGTGGAGACAAACTAATAAATTCAATGATGCCTCATTTCAAAAAATTGAGGAGTGCCAATTTCACAATAATTATTCCATCGATCGCAAAGCGTCACTGGCCCACTAAAACTAAGGCAAATTTTTATCTTTTAAAAGAAATCTTTTTAGAAAAACACATCAACAGTCCGATTGCAGTTTTTTTTGTGTATATTTGGCGCAGTCTTCAAATGCTCAGATACCTTTTATCTGTAAAAAAACCAGCCATCTTATACTCCTCATCTGCAGAGATAGTTGATTGGCTTGCACCTTTTATAATTAAACTATTCTCAAGAGACGTTATCTGGATCGTCAGGATACATCACCTTAAGGAACTCCCGCAGAATAGGTCCGGTGTTCTCTTTACTAATTACTTTAGTTTTTTAATAGAGAAGGTTGGTCTCCTCTGTTTCCAAAAAGCAGACCTGGTGATAGTTTTAAATAAAAGTCTTGAGAGCAAAATTTCAAAATATGTTTCGAGAACAAAGATTAAAACACTAGGTGCCGGTATTGATTTAAAAAAGATCAAAAATTTCAAAGCTATCGTCAATACCCCTTTTTATGACTCTGTCTTTTTAGGCAGAATTCATTATACAAAAGGGGTTTTAGATCTTCCTATGATCTGGAAGAATGTCCAAAAAAAATTACCAAACGCAAGACTGGCAATTATTGGAGAATTATCTATACCTCAGTTGGAAAAGCAACTCAGAGCGAAAATAAGAAACCTTAACCTTCAAGATGCAATAGATATTTTAGGCTTCCAGAAAAAAACTGTTGTACTCTCAATACTTAAAAGATCCAAAGTTTTTCTTTTCTGCGATCACGAAGCCGGTTTTTCAATAGCAAGCTCAGAAGCAATGGCGAGTGGATTGCCGGTAGTAGGTTGGGATATTGGAGTCTTAGGCGATGTTTATAAAAAAGGTTACATCAAAATACCACCATTCAAGTTCGGTGAATTTGCAAGTGCCTTAGTTAAAATTTTAAGCGATCAAAAACTTCAAAAAAAACTGTCCAGGGAAGCAACTCACGAAGCTCAAAAACACGACTGGCAAAAAGTCGCCGGCGCTTTTGAGAATATCTTACTCAATCTAAGCCAGAATAAATATGGTGTTTAAAAAAAGATCAGTCAACTACCCTTCGTCCTCTCTTTCCCACCAAACAGACACTCTCTTTCGAGAAAGGTTCCAAAGCGTTCTTCTAATTCTCCCAAAGATAAATCCACCTAATGCAATCTCTTCAAATAAGAGAACAACAAGAGCAAGAGAAATTAAAGTCTGAACCTTATGTGAAAGAGCACCTCCAAAAGTAAGTCTTACCTGCCCGCTACTATCGTTCTGAAGAGGAATATACATATAACCTGGGTATGCCGGACCGGCTTTGTATATTTCTAGCTTACCCAAATTACCCTCGATTGTTTTAGCCCTCCAACCCCGGTAGGCCATTTCTTTAAACAAAATACCTTTTGTTTTTTCAAAAGTGATCTGGCGATTATTGCTATTTATAAAATTAATGGAATAATTAGGTGAATTCTTTTTTGAAATATCAACAATAGATGAAAGAATATTTACAAAAAATTTGGCTTCCTCCTCATTATGATCTCTATTTAAATGATAAGCTAAATTTAAACCGGACCAGATAATTTCACCAGAGCCAATCTTATGCGAAGCCGCCACAATCTTCCCATGGTTTTTTAATATTATTTGTGCCCCTGGCCTTAAATCAGATTCCTCTGCAAACGACATTTTCCATTCAGTACCGTCGAAAACAGGTGGGGCAAAACTATCAAAATCAACCTGCTTGGAAAAAATCCCGTTTGGGTTTTCCAATAACCACTCTTTGCCTAAACCTTTCCTCTCAACAAACTTAACCGGGAAAAGCTCATCCAAATCACCCTGAGATTGCTTTGTCTCCACACCTGTCTCAATAAATAATTTCCTACCGGATCTGACATAGTTATTGAGAAGCTTAAAAGACCTTTCATAGTTATCGTAATCATAATCATAAAGATAAAGTGCATCGAATTTATTCAGTTTCTCAATATTGTAATCGTCAATAAACCTGCCTAAGTTAATAGGTATTAATCGTTGTGAATTTATGTTATCTCTTTCTGCAATAGACCTTACGATTGTCTCAAAACCTACTTCAGAAGCGAAAACCCCAATGGTAGATGTATTTGTCGCAGAAAGAATTGGAGACGTCACATCGTCTTTAAACTCGAAGTAGTGCATAGTTCTTTTCTTTGGGTGATACTTCAAACTAAGAAGGTTTACTTCTTCTTCATTTTTTACAATTAAATCTTTTAGATGGGCAGGCACATTAGGACTGGATGTTCCACCAGTATGAGCTCCTTCGTAATATTTAACTGCTCCCCAATCAATCAAAAAAAGTGCAGTAGAAACAGCAGTGTCAAAAGGGTATTTAAAAACGGAAACTAATTGAGGTTCACCTTCCGATGTAGAAAGCGATGTATCTAAAAGAAAGAGAAATCCCCTTTTTTCATCAGCTATCGGCGGATCCAAATAACCGCGGGCAAGAGGCATTTTGTACATACTGTTCCACCAAAGGTTTACAGTTTGGTCAGGAGCATACATACGGTAATTCGTTTGGTTTGCATCAAGCCAGGAAGCAAGAAGTGCATTTTTGTATTTTTCTTTCTGATCGTCGTCTGGCCAAATGCTTAAAATATCAGGATGCGCAGAAGACATCTCACCTCTATAAATGATATTGGAAATGGTCGAATCTTGAGAAAACTTTGTAAAGTAAATGTAACCAAGTACCGAAATTAATAACGTACTTACCATCAAATACACCAGTCTCAAAGATATGTTTGCGGTAATCTTATAGACACTTTTTTCACTATAAAACCAACAAGCAGCGGCAAAAGCTCCAATCCAAATAGGTACGGACCAGAATACCCTGTACCATCCTCCATGAAAAATTGATATCCCTTGCCCGAAGATCCAAATATAAAAGTAGAAATACACCAGCAACAAAGCATAAGACATAATTTCCAAAATCGAAAAAAATCTTCTCGAAAGAATAAGGGTTGCTAAAAAAAGTACTGCACAAACCGCGGCAATTCTGAAAATTCCGTCATGATTATCCGTGTAGATTCTTTTAACCTGCGCCCTGTTGAAACTGGCAACATTAATATCTTGTTGAACCGGAAATCGTGTGGTAGAAAGCGCCGTCTGAGTAGAATTTGGCTTAATTATATTCTTGATTGCGAAGTTCACAGATGTCGAAAATTGAGGCAAGCCTATGATAAGTGCAATCGCCAAAAAAATTATAAAGTGCTTAAGTTTGGCAAGAATGGCAAAGCCTTGATCAAACCTTGTAAAAATCAATATGGTAAATGCCGGAAAAATATACGTCATAAAAACTAAAGGGTGCACCATTATCGAAATTCCGGAAATTAAGGCAGATGCAAGCAAATATCGAATCTTCCCCGATTCCTTATGCCAAATAAGAAAACCCAAAGCCCAAGGCAACGCAGCCTGTGCACTATAACTGGGAACACTTCCAGCCCAAGTTAAAGTCTGATAAACCCCTCCGGACAATCCGGTAAAAACGGCCAAGATCAATGCAAGCACATAATTTTTACTTATTTTGAAATATAGAAAATAGGAGCCAGCGGTAAAAAGTATGGTAAAACCCATAGCCATATAAGCCACAGAAGCTACAATATCCCAAAATTTTGCCAGAAAGCTCACTATATAGACCGCTAAAAACGGATAGGTAAATTGAGGCCAGCCCCCAAACCATCCATAATTCCAAAAAGCCCAAGGGGTTGTGAAATTGTCTCGCAATACGCTTGCAAGGTTTACTGTCAGGTAGAAGTCTATTCCCCATAATGGCCGTGATTCTACATACCACTTCATAATCGGAAACAGAATATAAACTATCAATGAAACTGCAGCTGTGTGCAATATAATGGAAAAAATCTTAAACAAAAATATTTTAATCATTTACATTTTTCCTTCATATAAATAAACTTCAAAATCATTCTCTTGAAATCTTCCAGCACTTAAAATTAAGCTCTTTTTAGTCTCTTTAAAATTTTCTCTCAATACCCTCTTTGCACCACTAGCCTCTGGTCTCAAATCCCAGGGAGCATTCAAAAACCAAACCCTCTTTGTATTTATTAATTCCTCAGGAGTTATTAATTTATAACCTAAAGCTTCTTCAGAATAAATAGTTGCAGAGAATGCGCTGGTGATCCCAAAATTTGCTCTATCTCCAAAATAATATTTTCCCATCAAATAAGTATATATATGGCTGTGAATTATCAAGTCGCCTTTTTGAAATTCTTTCGAAATCACTTTGAAATCATCAGGCAAACTTTTGTACGTATAAGAGGATCTAAATAGAATAAAAAGGCTAGAAATTATAATAATGCTAACTGTAACAGCCAACAATTTCCCGCTTTTTGCTAAAACTCGACTCAAAATAATAATTGTAAAAGGGGCAAATATCAACAAGGAAGAAAGAGAAAACAAAGGTTTCACCAAATACGAATAAAACAGTATTATGCCAATAGGTACAAAAAACATACTCAGGACGAGTCTGGAAAAATAATCTTTGTTTTTCCTAATAAAAAGATAAAGAATCAAAGCAAAAAGTGCGCCAATTACACTAAAGTAAGCAAAAAGTAGCCAATAATTTCCTGCTTTATATGAAAATAGCAGCACTTCCCATGATGTGATATTAGTAATCAGCGCACCTGCTATTTTCAATATATCGTTAATGTGCCTTCCCGCAAAATCTGCCTTAGGTAAAAGCAAAAAGTAGTACAAAAGCGGAAAACACAAAACAAAAACCAAAGAGTCAAAAGTCAAAAGCTTAATAAAAAATTTCCGCTTGTTTAAAATTAAAAATAAATTAAAAGCCAAAACCGCCGCAATAAAATAGTAATGCGTATATATTCCCAGAACACTTAAAAAAAGCAGTCCAGTTAAATACCAAATATTTCCCCCACGCAAGAATTTATCAAAAAAGATAATAGAAAGGATAGTAATAACAATTAGCATTGAATAGTATCTCGCAAAGATAGCAGACCAAACAAAAACAGGTGAAAAAAGGCTTAATAAATAGGCAAAAACAGCCTCTTTCCTACCATATTTTTCCCTTACAAGAAACCAGATAAGATAAACAGCAAAAATTGAAAAAACCAGAGAAATCATTCTGACAGAAATAACCCCCAAATCAATGTGGGTAAGCTTTTGAAAAAAAGTGAGAGCCAGAAAATAAAAAGGTGCGTGATAATCCGAAAGACTGGAATACCAAATTGTAGAAAAATCTTTTTTTACCAAATAATACACCCAAATCTCATCACCCGTCGGATATTTTCTTAGAAAAATAAAATATATCCGTATTGCAATCCCGATAATCAATAATCCCAGGAAGAAAAGCTTCGATTTGGTGACAGTGCGAAACATTTGTAATTATGTCAATTTGAAGTTAGAAATTCTAAATCACTCATCTTCTCTCTCCCACCAGGTACTCACTTTTTTGTCCGTAACCTTTTTAACCAAATGGAATCTTTTTACAACAAAATATCCGCCAAATAAAGCCATATCTGAAAAAATAATGATTAAAACGGCAGAAATAAAATAATATAAATAAGCCTCAAAAGCACCATTGTATTTAAACTCGGCACTTAAAGGACCAACATCACCCCTGGAAATTGCAGCATACATAAAACCGGGATAAGTAGGCCCCACCTTATAAAGAGAGGCCGTTTTAACTCCATCACCACTAACGCGAACTTTCCATCCTGGATAAAACTCTTCTTTAAAAATAATGCCCCTGGCACCATTACGTGTATTAAGTGTTACTTTCTCGGGAGAAATCCATTTTGCCTCACCGGCAATAATTTCATTTTTTTGGATTGAAACAAGGCTTCTGACAATATTTGTAAAGAGTGTAGCCTCATCCTCACTCTTATATTGATTAAAATGATAGAGCAAATTGAAACCAGACCAAATTACTTCACCACCACCTGCTTTCTGTCTCGTCAAAATTGGTTTTCCACTATGCGAAATTATAACCTTTGCATCTCCTTCAATACCGCTAGCTGGATAAGAAATCTTCCACTGCGCTCCGTTGAAATCTAAAGGGCCGAAATTTGAAGTATTTACACCTATTAGCAAATCGTCCGCATTTGTTGTTATATCCCATTCTTTCCCTAAACCACCCCGTTCAGATGATGCAAAAGGCAACAGATCAGGAAGCTTTTCGCCTTCAGATTCTTTGCCCTCCGCTCCTGTATCGATAAAAATCTTACCTCCTTTTTCTAAAAACTTTGAAAGCAAACTGAAAGCTTTCCCCCTATTGTGATAATCATAATTATTCAAAATTATCGCATCAAATTTTTCAAATTCAGAGGAGCCAACGTCATCAATATATTTGCCTGCATTCACCGGTACTACATATTTTGAATTAAGATTTTCTGAAGCAAACCCCCTCAAAACATTTTCATATCCAGAATAATCAGCAAAAACCAGAATAGCAGGAGCATTCGAAGCATAAAGTACTGGAGAAGTAAACTTATCCCTCACTTTAAAAAATTTCAAGGTTTGCACAAGGTCCATGTTAAGCTCAGGCTTACCCGAAGCCGTTTCCCATTTAAGTAGGGCGCCTTTTGCTTCAGTGGTCGCCTCCATTTCAAAAACATTGTTTTTTAATAAATACGAAGACGGCGGAGTACTTGTCGAAATCCCCAATCTTCCACCCTCATAATAGTAGATGCCGTACCAATCAATTAAAAACAAAGCATTATTGTAAGCCATAGACTCTGGAACTTTAAAATCCCTTACCAAAGAATCGTTTCCAACAGCTATATCAAGCCAAAAAAGGCCTCCCCGCTGAGACGTTGCAAGCGGTGGATCAACGTATCCTCGCACCATAGGTAATTCATAAAAAACTGACCACCAAATATTAACAAGCGCATCTGATTCATAAAAACGCTTATTGTGGTCATTTGGTTCAATAAAATTGGGAATAAGCTGCTTTTTCAACAAATCATGGTCTTCCTTCGTAGTTTTAATGGACAACGCTTGCGGATGGGCAGAAGATATCTCAACTTTAGAATCTAGTCTCGCAATAAACCTTTCAGACTTCGTTGTGAAAAATAAATATCCTACTGTCAAAAAAACAATAGACAACAGCAAAGCCAGTGTGCTCTTGCCAAAAAATGTCAAAAGTTTATTTTCAAATCTTATTTTATAAGTTAGTCGACCAAAAGACTCTCCCCAAAAAACCGCAACAAGCGCTGCCAGAAGAATTGGAAAAGCCCAAAATTCCCTATACCAACCTTGAGGTAAAATAATAAACCCGTAAGCATTAAGAAATGTATGAACAGCTGCAAAGGCAACAATTAAAATATAAGGAATGACTCTGGCAATAATTTGCTTTCTTCTTGCAAAAACCAGCAGTGCAAAAACCAGCAGTGCACCAGAGAGAGCCAAAAGCATAAATAACCAAATGTTCGTATCCAAATATAAAAGCTCAGGAAGGCTTTGGTAAAATTTTGCAATATCGCTTGCTCCCCATACTGCATCTGCACTAGAACCTGTAACGCTTGAGGAAGCTGTCGGCTTCACAAACGTAAAGAGGGCAACTGGACCGTTTCTCACAAAAGAAATTAGTGTAAAAACTAACCATGGATGGGAAACCGGAAGAGCAACCAGCAAACTACCAAAAGTAAATATAAAAATTTGCTTCATCCGATACAAAACACTTGAAAATAATTTTTTACCTTCTGTTCTAATTCCAAAAAATAACAGTAGGGCAACACTTGGAAGTCCAAATACAAAAAGAGGCATTGGATGTGCCATAAAACCCACTCCGCCTACAACAATGGCAGCCATCAAATAGCGGCTGTTAAAAGTAGTGATATATTTATCAATAAGCAGTATAAGAGCGGGAAGGAATAACTGAGTAGCAAAAAAAGGTAATGAACCACCCCAAATAGCAGCTCCGTAAATGTTTACGCTGTACAATACAAAGAAAGCCAAAAGGAGAGCAAATGACCTTGATTTAGAAAGATGAAAATACAAAAGATACGAAACGCAAATAAGCAAAAACAAGCTTGAAATAACATATAATTGAACACCATAAATAGAACTTAAATTACTAACAAAAGGCACCATTAAATACCAATGCAAAGACACAAAGACTTTATAAAGGGGATATCCACCGTACCAATTGTCAGCAAAACTCAAAAATGGCAATTTTAGATTTTTTGAAAGATAAGTTGCATAATTAACTGAATTAAAAAAATCTACTCCCAAGACTGGAGTTTTGGAAAAATACCAGTTTGCAATTGGCTGCATCACAATATATATAACGGCAAATGGAAATATGTGAGACAACAAACCCAAAACAGGAACCAAAGAAGCATTGAATTTCATTACAACTGATATTACCTAATAGGACAAGAAGCTTGCAATAGATACTAATGACAAAGTCACCAAAAATTTGCTTTATTATCCCCTACTTTGGAAAATTACCTCAATGGATGCCACTTTTTTTACAAAGCTGCAAAAAAAATCCCACTCTCAACTGGCACCTGTTCAACGACAAAAAACATGCGTTTTCTCTCCCGATCTTTGAAATAGATGAAACTGAAAACTAGATGAAAAAAATATTGAAAGACTCTTAAACAAAACCAGCGTTGAAAATACAAAAGTCAGAAACATCATGTATAAGGTGACTGTTTAAAAATAGTTGAGTATGTTTATAATGCATCTGAACTGCTCTCCAGACATTTCATGGATATCAAAATAAACAAAGTCGAAAGTCACAACGATAAACGCGGAAAGTTAATTGTACTTTTAAAATATCAGGATTTACCAAGCAGTTCCAAGAAATTCGGCGAGGTTTTTTATATAACTTTTTCCAAAAGGGGTACGACCAGGGCAAATCACTACCATAAAAATTGGCGAGAATGGTTCATTGTAGTTTCAGGGAAAATAAAAGTTGTGCTTGAAGATATAAAAACTAAAGAAAGAAAAAAGTTAACTCTAGATGCCCAAAGTCATAGCATCAAAAGACTCGAGATAGGACCATTTGTAGCCCACTCATTCACTAGCTTATCCAAACACGCAGTCTTGTTAAATTATTCAAATAAAGTTTGGATAAAAAAAGACGTTATCCCCTACATTATTGGAGGAAATACAAAAAACCAAAATGCTAAAAAAGACTAAAGTTAAAATTCCAATTGTAGACCTTGCTCAACAATTCAAGGAAACAAACAAAAATATCTTAAAGAGGTGGCAAAAGGTTCTAAGAAAGGGGGTTTTTATCTCCGGGCCAAACACCCGAGCGTTTGAAAGTTCTTTTGCTAGGTTTACAAGATCTAAATACTCAAAATCTGTAGCCTCTGGAACTGATGCTCTTAGGCTTGCTCTGACAGCGGCAGGCATTGGCAAAAATGATGAGGTAATTACTCCCAGTTTTACTTTCGTAGCTTCTGCTATGGTTATCGCACAATTGCAGGCCAAGCCTGTCTTTGTGGATATTGATGAAGAAACATACAACATTAATTCCCAAAAAATTGAGCCGGCGATCACCAAAAAAACCAAGGCTATCCTGCCCGTTCATTTATTTGGACAACCTGCAAATATGACAGATATACTCAAAATTGCCAAAACCTACAAACTTAAAGTCATCGAGGATTCCGCTCAAGCTCATGGAGCAACTTTAGGTGGTAAACCTGCAGGTTCCCTGGGAGATATTGCCGCTTTTAGTTTCTACCCCACTAAAAATCTCGGTTCATTCTCTGATGCCGGTATGGTTACCACAAACAATAAAGATTATTTCAAACATCTTCAAAAACTATCAAATTATGGTTTCGACCCGCGGTATTTCTCTCACGAATTAGGATTTAATTCCAGAATCGATGAACTTCAAGCAGTTTGGCTTCTTGCATATCTCAAACATCTTAAAACGTGGAACACAAGACGGAGATCTCTGGCCAAGAGATATTTAAGTTTATTAAAAGATTTACCTATTAAATTGCCGGCGGAGAAAGAAGGTTTCTATCATGTCTATCATATTTTTGCAATTCTTACCCCAAATAGAGATAAGTTGCAGAAGTTTTTATCCTCAAAGGGCATTACTACTCTTGTACACTACCCCTTTCCTATTCATGTACAACCGGCATTTAAATATCTCAAAACCAAAAAATTACCTGAAAGCGAGAAGGTTGCAAAACAAATTCTTTCCCTACCAATATATCCTCAGCTATCCCACAAAAACCAGGATTATATCTGCTACTGCATTAAGGATTTTTACCAAAAAAATGGTCGATAAACAAAAGGCGCAAGAACTTGCCGAATATTTTAAAAAAAACCCTAAAGAAATTATCAATTTGTATAAATCTCTAAAATCACAAGCAGGTTTAGTAAAGTGGGTTCAAAAATCAAATCAAGAGTGGAAGGAGAAAAAAGTTGACCAGAAGTCTAAAAAACAAGTTGAGGGCTGGTTTAAAAGTACTCAAAACTATATTTTTGAGCTAATGGAAACTCAGTCCACGGCAAAAAGAAAAAGCTTAAACAGACAAATTATCAGAATCTGCAAACAAAACAACCTTAAAAAAATACTGGACTTTGGCTGTGGTGTCGGTCAAAACGCAATAGATGCTGCAAAATCTAATCTAACTGTTACCATGGCGGATCTCCCCTCTAAAACCTTGGATTTTGCACTCTGGCGAGCAAAAAGACAAAAACTCAACATCAAAGTTATCAAAATAACTTCTGAAAAACCCTTAAAGAAAAAATATGACGCAATTCTTACGCTTGAGGTCTTTCAACATCTTTTCAATGTGAAAAAAACAGCAACTCACCTTTTTGACCATCTCAATAAAAAGGGGTTTTTATTCTCGACGACTAGGTTCAAAAACCCAACTTATCTCATGGCCCTAAAAAGCAATTATCACCTAGAAAAAACGTTCGACCAAGAGCTTAAAAAAATTGGCTTCATTCAAAAACATAAGATATACCAATGGGGCAATGGCCAAAAGTCAAAATATCTATACGTCTTCCAAAAACCATGAAAGTAGCTTACCTAAGCTCAAGACCTCTTGGGGAAAAAATACTCAGATTTTTAATTGCTGAAAGTAAAAAGAAAGGCAAAGATTATATAGATATTGTCTGTCTAGTTACGCTTAAAAAAAACCAGCTGGAAAAATCCGGTATAGATAAATGGTGGAAGGATAATATTGTAAAAATTGCCCAAAAAAACCAGATTCCTATTGTCGACATTCAAAGCGTCCCAAAATTTAAGCCGGAGATAATATTATCTGTTTTTTACTACGACATAATTCCCAAAAGCATCATCGACTGTGCAAAAAAGGGCGCCACTAACATACATTTTGGTTATCTTCCAAATGCAAAATATCACGACAAGCGTACCAAACATACATACCGCGGCAGAGGCATCCTATCCTTTGCAATTCTAAATAATGAAAAATGGCAAGCGGTTACATTCCATTATTTAACAGGCAAAGTAGACCTTGGTCCAATCATAGACTACGCCTGGAACCGTATCGATAAAAAAACAACCGTCTGGAATCTCCAAATAAAATCAGAAGAAAAAGCCTACAAAATGTTTAAAAAATGGTTTCCAAAAATAGTCAGAGCAAAAAGTAAAGTAAAAACATTGCCTCCCGGAGAAGGCAATTATCATTATTTCTCAAATAAAGAGTTGTTAGCTAAAAAAAATATAAAAAAAATTGCATCTTCAGAGCAAAAAAACAAAATAAAACGTGCTTTTGATTTCCCGAACAGAAAAGGTCCTCAATATGTCTAAAATTTCAGTGGTAATCCCCACCTATAATCAGGCAAGATACTTAAAAAAGTGTATAGGAAGTGTACTTTCCCAAACTAGAAAACCTTATGAAGTTATAGTTGTAGACGATCACTCCACCGACCAAACTTCAAAAATTGCCAAAAAATTCAAAACAATTAAATACATTAGACACAAAAGTAATTTCGGAGCACTAAAAACCTTCAATGACTGCCTCAGACGGGCAAAAGGAGACTACATCTTGATGGTCTCTGGAGATGATTTTCTGGAAAATGACATTCTGAACAAAGAAACAGCTGTTTTGGAAAACAATTCCAAAGTCGGCTTGGTTTTTGCACAATCCTACGAACTGCAAAATGGCAAAAGAAAATTGATAATTCATCCCTCAGCTGGCAAGAAGAATTTCATAAGTAGAAAAAAAGAATTTGAGAAACTTTTAATAAATGGCGATTATATTCCCTACATGACAGCCCTTATTCCTAAAAAGGTTTACCAAAAACTTGGCTTTTGGGACGAAAACCTTCCCTATTCTCATGACTATGAGTTTTTTATAAGAGTTGCAAAGAAGTACAAAATTGCCTACATTGCCGAACCTCTGGCAACATATAGAATTCATGACTCAAACTTCCATAAAAATGAAAATCGTCTCTCGCTTTGGGAAGAAGAATTTAACTACATCATAGATAAGCATCTAAAAGATAAATCAGCGCTAAAAAAGAAAGCTCTAGTAAATTCCTATCTCAATTTAAGTACTATCGAGGCACAAAGAGGCAACTATAAAAGAGGTATGGTTCTTTTTCTAAAGGCTATGAAACAAAAACCGTCACTCATAGCCAGACCAAAAACCTATAAATCAGCACTGGAAATAGCCAAGAATTTGAAAAGTCAGAAATTGCAGAATCCTAAAAGTTCAGAAGTTAAACTCGTTCTGGGTTGCGGTTCAATACCCATGCATCCCATGCATTACAAATGGATCGACAATTCGTGGATTTTTACCGATTTATACCCACAAAATAAAAATGTCACCAAAATGGATGTCAGAAACATCCCTTATAGAACAAGCAGCGTCGATAGACTTTACGCTTCGCACGTTTTAGAACATATAAGCCACCTAGAAACGGAAAAAACATTACAAGAATGGTACCGGGTTTTAAAACCCAAAGGTAAAGTAATTATAAACGTTCCAGATCTTGAATGGGCTTGTGAAATGTTTCTAAATAACTACAGAAAAAATATACAAATCCCAGGTAATGCTTACAAAAACTATAAGGATCTCCTCAAAGTTTTTTACGGACCTCAAAACACAAATGGAGAAATCCACCATACAGGGTTTACTCAAAAAAGTTTAGAAAAGGCACTCAAAACAGCCGGTTTCTCAAAGACAAATGTTCAAAAATCCTTCGATGCACACCAAATCGGCGTGCTGATCGCAACAGCCATAAAATGAAAAAGGTCAAAGTTTCTGTTGTAATTGTTAGTTTTAATACAAAAGAGATACTCAAAAATTGCCTAAATCTTTTAGCTAAAGCCTCACATAAAATCAACCTCGAAGTAATAGTTATAGACAACAATTCCAAAGACGGCTCACCCCAAGCGGTTAAAAAGGAATTCCCAAAAGTGAAACTTATAAAAAATCCCAGGAATCTATTTTTACATAAGGCTTTCAATCAGGGATTAGAAAGATCACGTGGCAATTATATACTTTTTCTAAATTCAGATACACTTCCCCAGGCACGAACGATCCAAAAATCACTTGAATTTCTAAGACTAAACCCTAACGTTGCCGCCGTTTCCTGCAAACATATCGAACCAGGCGGTAACATTGATAAAACCTGCAGCCGCTTCCCCACCCCGCTTCTTGAAATAATCCAATCATTGGTTTTTTTAAAGCTCGCACAAAAAACAAAATTTTACAAAGATTACAAATACTCAACCTGGTCAAGAAACTCCATCAAAAATGTCAATGTCATACCAGGCTCCTACATTTTTATCCGCAAAGAAATTATCAAAAAACTTAATGGATTTGACGAAAACCTAAAACTATTTTATGGTGATGTCGATCTTTGTGTCCGCATCGCAAAACTCAAACTTCACATATACCACTTACCTCAAAGAATTATCCACTTGCGTGCCCAAAGCATCAATAAACTTCCCAAAAAACAACTCAGGGACATCGTACGAAAAGACACATTTTACTACTACAAAAAACATTTCGGTATCCTTGCCGAACTAGTTCTAAAAATCGTACTGTCACCGAATTGGCTGTACTGGAAACTAAAAAAACCCTATGAAGACAAATAAACTATGGCTGATTTTAGCAGTACTTATCATAGCCATTCTTATGCGCTCGCCATTTCTTTCAAAAGAATTCGTACTGGAAGAAGCTCTCCATGTAAAAGTAGCAAAAGCCATAGAAGCTCACGGGTATCCAAAAATTTATTATTCTGAACAGGCAAAAGAAGCAATTTTTCTTGATAGAACCCCTGCCCTGTTTATTCCAATTGCCATAGCAGTTAAATTAAGCGGTTCCACTGAAACCGCTATAAGAACTACTCTCATGCTGTTTTCCTTAGCAGAAATTGCAACGGTTATGCTACTCTTAAATAGAATTTTCCCCAAGAACTTCGCACTCGCACTCATAACAGGGCTCCTTATGGCCTCTAGCCCGTACTTAATACAAACGAACCTTCAGATTCATTTTGAAAGCGCCATTTTTACATTTTTTATTACCTTCTTCATGCTATTTTCACTCTTAAAGATCAAAAGTGCACAAAATTCTATCTCTGACCACTTGCAACTATCATTAATTTTCTTTGTTGCTTTCGCAATAAAATATGAGACAAGCCTCATGGCACTTGCCACTGTGTCTGTCTTTGCTTTTATATATTTTCGAAAATTCCTAAAAAAACTTTTTGCATTTAGCTCGTTTGCCATTATTCTTTCACAACTTTTGCTTCTTTCATACAATCTTTATTTTGGTAACCCTCAACTTACTTTTTTACCCGCACAGAGCATTTTTTGGGTCTTCCAAAACGTAATCTTTCCTAAACTCACATCAACTGCAGCAGATCCAAAAATTATTTCCCTGTGGGCAAATAATTACTATCTTCTAATAAGGTTTTTAAGCTGGATTTCGATCCCCGCAATAATCCTTTTTATTGCGTCTGCCGCCCAAATAGCTAAGTCAAAAAAATTAATCCAGGACCCAAAAATAGTTTTTTTGCTAATCTGGTTTTTTCTTTTTTCGGGGATCTATTTAATCGCAGGTTGGGCAGGTGATTTTCCTCGATACTTTGCCACAGCAATGCCCGCATTCTTCACACTAATCAGCATAGCTGCCGTCAATCAGATCTTGTCGTCAAAACAGATTTTATCCCTACTCCAAATCTCAATTTTATTTTTTGCAAGCGGCATTGTTCTTTTTGTACTACAAAAAAACAACTTATTATTTCTGGACCATATCACAGGCTGGATACCGCAATTACAAGCACCATTTTTAACACTTACTGCATTTTTAGTGATTATCACGCTCATTTTAACTTTAAAAACCCGATTTTCAAAAGATTTATTAATTTTGCTGTCAATGGTCTATTTTGGCCAAATATTATTTCAGTTCAACCATGATTTAAATAGCGACTATTCACTGACAAACTTCTTTGGTGCGTCTCATTTCAAAGACGCGGGCTTATTTTTAAAATCTAATTTAAATCCAAACGATGTTATTCTAACTATTGATCCTGTTGCTTATTACTGGGACGGCAAATTTTATGATTACTATTTCTTTGGAACGAGACAAAAAGACTACCGCCAAATTTACAGTGCTCTCGAACGCGGCACAATCAAAGCAATTGCTCTGCCCAAAAGCACGATGGCTGATCTTGCTCAAACCTCAAAAGAGCACAACACAAACATGGATCAATTAACTCGCAAGTTTAAAAATCACATTGATTTTGGTAGTAAAAATGGCATTGAAATTTACTTCTAAGTATAAAATTCTTTATATAACTTATCACCCGAACATAGGGGGTGGTGAGACAACTCTGCTTTCGCTTTTGTCAAGACTAGATAAAAAAATATTCAAACCAATAGTGATAGTCACAAAAAAAGGCCAACTCACCAAAAAGCTAAAAAACGAAAAAGTAGAAACGCATGTTGTTCCACTAAATGGTTACCTAACAAGAATTCTTTTTATCCCGGGAATATCACCCATTGGAATTTACAATCTTTTCAAAATTGTGCAGAGAATTAAGCCGGATTTAATTCATTTAAATCATCTAAATTTAGCAGTTTATGCTGGAATTGTCGGGAAAAAACTTAAAATACCAGTTGTTGCCACAGCGCACGGAAGTTGGGATAGCATTTATTTCTACCAGGATTGGATAAACAGGCTTTTTACAGATAAAATCTTTGCCTCAACGCCACAGATTAAAAAAAGACTAATCAAAAGGGGCATAGTTCCACCAAGTCAGGTTAATATTATACCTTTCGGGATCGACTTAAATATCTTTAAGCCTGGCAATAAGATCGCAGCGAAAAAAAAATTCGGCTTTTTAAAAAATGACAAGGTAATTACTATCGTCGGGAGACTCGACCCTGTAAAAAACCACTTAACATTCTTAAGAGCGGCTGATGTCATTGGCCAAAAAATCAAAAACGCTCGCTTTTTTATCGTCGGATCAAAACTGGGAAATTTCTCATCAAGCAGTAATTATCAACTTACAATCAATAATTACCTCAAAAAACATCTACTGCTTGCAAAAAAAATCACATTTGGGGGCTTTATAGAAAATATGCCAAGCGTTTACCAAGCGTCAAGCATTCTTGTCTCCACATCTGCCGCCGAATCCTTCGGATTAACAGTTATTGAAGCAGCAGCTTGCCAAGTACCAGTTGTATCAACCGAAAGCAACATAATCATAAGAAACGGGGAAACAGGCTATACGGTACCTGCAAAGAATTATTTACAAATTGCCGACAAAGTCATAAAGCTATGCAAAAATCCGATATTGGCAAAAAATTTCGGCAGGATTGCTCGAAAACGCGTATCAGAACATTTACCTATCGAATTTTACTCAAACAAGACCGAAAAAATTTACAAGCAGCTTATGACAAAGAAAAATTAATACGGCCTTATTTTTTACTTGATCATTTCCGTCTAACTACTAAATCCAAAATAAATCTAAAATTCTCGATGAATGCCCTTCTTGCAAAAAACATAACAAAAGCAAAAAAAGTTAAAAAACCTAAAACGACTGCAGCGAACAAACTTACAAACAAATAAGGTAAAACCCTAAGAAGTCCAAAAACTAAGAGTCCGGCAATGGTTGCGCTGACAAAATAAGGCAAAATATTTTTGGAAATAGAAAATTCAATTTCTTTTCTCAATTTGATAAATAACCAAATCCCGCTTAAGGAAACCAGTATACCAGTCAGATTCATCCCTACAAAATTAAATTTGGAAATTAAAGGAGGGGCAACTGTCCAGGTCAAAATAGCCCATACTAAAGCCATATTTCTTAAATATTTTGCCCTCCCTCGAGCCAGAAGCAGTTGAGAAAACACGCCAGTGTAAGCAATTATACTTGTCTGCATCAATCCAAAATAAAGCGCAGGCAAAGAAGGCAACCACTTATCGGTATATACAAAATGTATTATTTCCCTGGCAGAAGCCAAAGCAATTGCCAATAACGGTAATGTAGTGATCGAAACTACAACCAAAGATCTTTCAATAATCTTTCTAAACGTATCTTTATCTGCCTGAAGTCTTGAGCCAAGCGGGAAAATAAGCCTATTTACAATTTCCGAAACAGCTAAGGGTAAAACAGCTAAACTAGCTGCGAACTGGAAAAACCCCAAGTTTTCGTTTCCCACAACCTTTCCAAGATAAAGTAAAACAAGTGGACCCCAAAAAAGTCCAAGCGCTAAATTACTCTGATATGGCAATCCGAACTTTGCAAGTCTTAACAAAGCTTTTTTTGAAAAAGACAAACCCAATCTCCAGGGTGCCATTAAGAAATAGAAGGTTGCCCCAAAAAAATGACCAGCCAAGCCTCCAGCCACAAAACTGAAAACTCCCAATCCAGCCAGCGCCCCAGAAATTGATACTACAGAAGCTACAAATACATCCAAAACTTCAACGATTACCAGCTTTCTATAATCCAAATTCCTTTCCAGAATAGCACCGGAGGTGGTTTTAAAAGGCAAAAAAAATAAGTAGAGGCTGTAAATCCTAAATAGTCGTACCCCCTGCTCACCTAAATTAAAAAAGTCAGAGACGCCTGGTGAAACAACATAAATTACAGCAAATACAATCACGATTAAAAATAATTGAAAAGTAAAAGCTGTCTTCAACTCTTCAAGATACACTCTACCCTTCTTTTGAACAATCGCAGGCGCAAAACCCAAATCGCAAAAAACCAGGAAAAAAGTAGTCGCAAATCCCACAACCGCAAATGCACCGAAATCTTCAGGAAACAAAAGCCTTGCCAGAATAATATTGGAAAAAGTAAATATTATCTGAAGCAATATCCTTTTTGACCCTAAATAAACAACAGCGGCAAGCGCACGATACTTTAGGTCCAAACTATCCGTTCCCATACTTCTTATTGCCGATTTTAAAAAGCACACTCAAGTTTTAACCAATATAACTGCTATTGCACTACTACGCAATAAATTCTATGCTAAAAGAGCATGTCCACGGAAAAAACACTGGCCCTAATTTCCAACCTCACTACCGCATCAATTATGGCAACAATCCTCTGGCTCTACGTCGACGCCCTACTGTTCCGTTTTGAGGTAAAAAGTTTTATCAAGGCGGCAGGCTTTTTGCTCTTAACAGGAGGTTTTGCCAGTAACTTTGCCGAAAGCTTCTTAGTGGTCAATCAAACCTTTATAACTTGGATAATAGGCCTTGGTTTCTGGATGCTTTTTGTTGGTTTCATCCTGGACACCCATTCCAGGCTTCAGTTGCTAACCATTTTTTTAATCGTCGCTGTCCTTTTTCTCAAAAACCACTTGCTGCTCTCAGTAGAGGTTTTATTGGTAACACTAGCCGTTTTGCAGCTTTCCTACATCTACAAGCACAAAGACGTAATTCCTTTAATTACCGCTTTTTTCCTCGTTTCGTTAGCAGAATTTTTAAAATACCTGAATAATTTTAAGGGATTTGAAAATATGAGCCTTTCTGCCTCAATCCTTTATATTTTTGCCTCAGTTACATTACTTTATTGGCTATGGTCCTACCTCACAATCCGGTTTAACCTGAAACATAAGTCGACTAATCAGCCTGTCTGAACACCGCTTCAACAACCTCCAAAAGGTTGTCGCAAGTCTTATTGACAAAACCATGGGCACCCATATCACTTGCCCTTTTTCTATGTTGCTCCCCGTCTAAGTTTGTGCAAACTACAACTGGGATGTGCAAAGTCCTTTTGTTACTTTTTAAATCCTTCAAAACCTCCCACCCGTCTTTTTTGGGCATTATTATGTCCAAAACCACACAATGGTAACCTTCATGGACCTTACCTATTGCCTCTTCACCATCTATTGCAAGCTCAACTTCATAATTTTTAGATTTCAAAAGGCTCTCAATCGCCCTTGCCGCCAACAGGTCATCCTCAACCAAAAGTATTTTCTTGCTCATAACATCATTTTATCTTGTAAACCTTATCTCCAAAATTATCATACACCTTCTCGAAAGATTTCAACCCTTCAAATTTACCGACATTTTCAAAGTCATGATAAAACTCCCAGGAAGCACCTGCATGCACCACCAAAAACCTCACTCCCAAATTCTTCAAAATCGCAAGCGACTCTTCACCGCTGGTACCACCTCTTACCTCCCAAACAGCCCTTGCTAAATCCGGCCGCATTCCAACATAATCCGCACCACCCCGCACTTGCCTAATATCATAAAAAGCATTAAGCCAGAAAGCGGTCGTCCCTGAAAGAAAAACAGCATCGTTAGATTTGACAGTCCCTTCAAGATTTTTAGCAATCCGAAACTCAACGGTATTTTCAATATTTTCCCCCGGCATCCAAAAGCTTTTGTTTGCAATTACCAAACCCCAACCAATCGATAGAATTAAAATTATAAATATCAAAAGAACACGAAAACTTGCAGATGCTGTCTTGAAGGTTACAAAAACATGACGCAGCCAGCCTTGTAGTCCATTTCGGTTTTCTCCTGAAATTTGTGGCTGACGAAGACCTGAGCGAAACGAATCATCCAAATCGGGCAAGGCATTTAAATTGGTCAAGCGCTTTTTGTAAACAAAAGAATGCATCATCATCCCAAAAACCAACGCCAAACCTACTTCAATCTCCCCAAACCAGCTCATCCAGTCCAGCCAAAAATGGATATTAGCTGCAAATCGTACAAGTGTCAAACCGACAAAACTTCCTAGCCATAAAAAAGCAAATTTCTCAAAATTATTTTTAGGTTTTACTTTCCAGACAACCACAATAAAGGCAAGTACAACAGGCACTAACGTTCTTGCCAGGTCAACCACATGCAGAAAGGCCCCAATTACACTTCTGCCCCCAAAAGACGGCGCAAAAAGAATCTTCAGCCAATAGGCCGGATCATACCACCAAAGAGTCAACAATCCGCCCAAAAAAACCACCAAGCCTGCCCTTTTTAACCCCTCAGCCGAATGTTTATACAAAACAAAAGATAAAATCCCCAAGCCCAAAATCGTCGGAATCGACGCAACAGTATTGGTAAGCAGCAAAATCGAAAACAGAAATATTGATATATAAAAATATAATACTGATTCGCAAATCAGCGAGGTGATCCACTTTAAAAACATAACGAAGCGAGCCAAAATTCCCAATCGAATTACGTTTCGGCCGTTGGCAAGCGCAGGCCTGAGTGAGGCCGAATTAGCTGGTTCGGAATCTAAATTATGTTTGGCCGAACGTTTTTTAAATTGGTGAACCGAGCTTATAAACGAAATTAGCACCCACGGTCCAAAACTAGAAGCAAGCACAACAGAGACCTCACTCAAAGCCAGCGATGAAACGATATGCCAAGGCAGCATTAATGTTAATAAACCAACCAATAATCCCACCTTTCTATTCATTGAAAGCTGCCAAGCCAAGATTCCCCAGCCAAAAGCTGTAATAAACCAAGAAACGACAACCAGCCCAATTGACCATTCAAACAAGGAAAAGCCGCCAAAAAGCGCCTGAAGACCCAATATAAGCCTCACCACAACAGGTCCGGTTAGATACCTAAACGGCACTTCGCCAAGATACCAGAAATCATAATTTCCCCAAACGCTGTGACTCTGGGCAAACCGCGCCAGCGCAACTGTCAGTGGAATAAACGAAGTCGCAGCAGGATACATATTTTAATAATTTTAAAATAGTATAACCGACAGGAAGAAAGCTGGCAGTCACCAGAAGTCCCAAAATTGTTTATCGTAAATCCAAATAGGACAAAAACGAATGAACATGTAAAAAAAGTTTTACAGCGTCCTGGATTAAACCCAATCTTTGCAAGCGTTTTGCAGGCGCTACATGATCCAGGGAAGAAATATAAGAAAATTTAACTTGATCTTTTGGTAAGCTTTGAGCAAGCCGTCTTGATTGTTGCGGATTCACTGTCGTATCCAGCGAATCAGCTAAAATAAATACCTTCGCCTTCAATAACCCAACTTTTTTATTCGGAGATATTGCTTCAACTTGAAACTTAATGTCATCCGGAAGCAATACCCTGTTCTTCGCAAATTCATCATCATTATCACTTCGCAAAAAATTATGCACAGCCCTCCCCCTCTCGGAAAAATCCCCAAGTTCATCCTGCGAGAAAATCCTTCCATTGAGTATCATATCCTTTAAAGATTCCTGTTCTTGAGTGTCCCCAACCTGCTGGAGATACCAAAGCTTTAATTGGTCAACCGAAATTTGGTTTGGGTGCCAAACCTCCGCTTTTCCATCCGCCACAACCTGGTTGGTGAATACTTCCCAAGTAAAATCCCAGGTATCAAAATAGGGGGAAATAACATTTACAAACTTAACCTTGTCATTAATTCGCAAATCTTCAGTTGCCAAAAGAGACATCGAAGCTCCGGCACATATACCGGAAAAACCTACCCTATTTTTATCTACAAAATCTCTTGTATAAAGATAGTCAAAAATAGCAACAATTTCATCGGTCGTATTGTCCCGCATTTTTATCCCGACCAGATCATCAATTTCAGGCACTAATACTACAAATCCCGCTCTTGCAAAAAGATCCGCATATTTTTGAACATTTAAGCTTCTTGGTAAACCTTGGGTCCCAATTAAAAAAATTACTGCTGGGTTTTCCTTATCATTATCAGGCCTGTAAATATCTGCAGGAATCATCCGGTCCCGATTTTCAATCTCGACGGTTTCAACCGAATACTTCTCACCCAACATTGGTAACACATTGTAATTGACTCGAGACGAAACGCGGCTTAAAAGAATAATGGTCTTTAGGGAAATTCGCCCATGCCCGGTCAAAAAATAGCCAACTATTAAAACAATAACAATTATGCTTGGTAAAAACTTCCTAACAATTGATTTAAAATTCTTCATCCTCACCTTTCCTCTAAAACGTACGAGTAGCTAAACCACCAAAAAACAGCAAACCATAAAATAATAAAAAGCAGTGACAAATAATCATGGAAGGTCATTGCCGCTGTCTCTCCCGCTGTAATTGCCAAGACGCCAACAATAGTGATTCTGGCAAAATTAATAAGATATGTTCCCAATACTCCAATCACCACAGTCTCAATTCTGGAAACAGTTTTAAACTTCCCCTGCATTCCGGCCATTAAAGTCGCCAAAAGTAGAACGCCGCTTTGCCATCCCAAGCAATTCCATTCAATCCTCAAAAACCCGCCGTTTAAAAATACTCCGCTTTTTGTTGCTTCAACATTTACCGGTAAAAGGCTTAATATCGCTGCCAGCATCCTCGCCTCATAAGGTACCACCCATTCTTCAAGCAGTCGATAAGCTTCCCACTCCATCATGATCCTTGTCAAAAACTCATTAGTCGTGTTGATAAACGGCAGAAGCATCAAGATAAGCGGCAATACAATAAAAATAGTCTTAAATGGTGATTTTCCTGTCCCGCTTTTAATACCCATTTCGCACCTCCAGATAAGCTAAATCCCTTCTCCTAAACCGTAGTTTCAAGCGCTTTACAATATACGGCAAAAATAATATCAACGGTAAAAGCAAAATCGACGCCTCCGGTACCTGTAAACTCGAAATTTGTATCACCAAGTTTGAAATATTCGAGTAAGTGGTTCCGCCATCACCCTTTATTTGTGCATCAAATTCGGTTTGTGCCGGCTCGGATGAAATACTAACCCTTTTCAATGTGGCAGTTGTCGATGTCGTTGAAACTTCGCCTGTGCCATCACTCAACCGGGCGTAAGCATTCGTCCCCTGACCACTCTTTAACGCAAAATAAATCGTAGATTCAAAAAAAATGTTTTTAGATGCCCCCGAAAAATTTGCCGGGTTGTAATTATTGGGGTGCCCTACGGATCCATAAGTCTGGCTGGTAGTCGATCGATTTTGAATATTGTAACTTTGCACTGTTTCCGTATTGGTAATACCGTTGGTGGCATCAGTCTGGACAAAAACTATATTGGCATTAGCAATAGTCCCGCTATTATTTGCTATCTTGATCTGTACGTTGTATTTATGTCCGGCAGTCATATTTGCCGATATATCCCCAGATCTGACATTCTTATATGTTGTCCCGGCAACACTCACTTCACTACCGCTCACGCTGGCAGCACTTGTCGCATCATAAAGCTGAGCATACATTGTCCCACTGGCGTTACTATCCACTAAAGTCGCCTCAAAATACACGCTTGGTGACGGATTCCAACTTGTTGGGCTGTTAGCAGAACAGCTGGCATTACCGTCAAAGCAGTAATATTTAATATTTGCATTTGAAAGACTTGTATATGTTGTCGCAGATGTACTTTCTACGGTCCCCATACTCACTTGCGCTTCGGTCTTGGTAATTTTAGTAGCGCTTGTTTGGGTAATAATTATCCTGGCGGAATCTACCGTAATTCCAGTTCCAGTTACAGATGAAAGATAAGCCAACCCACCGGAAGGCGTAAATGCAGAACTAGTGTAACGGGTATATCCGCCAGTAATATTAGAAATAGTTACCGTCGATCCGCCGGAAGGGGCTCCACTGCTGCATGTACCGGCATCGTACGTTAGTACTGCCGTTCCCGTCCCGGTAGTAACAAGAGCGGATACTTCAAAAAAATAAGTAACAGTCCCGTCATAACTGCCGGGAGTCAGACAAACTATTCCTGTACTTACACCCGCTCCGGTAGTTTGTTTATCAATAATATTTATCTGCTGCTCAATAGCCGGCGTACTGGAAACAGCTTTCACAGGTGGTGCCAAAAAGGCCAGTGAGTTTAGAAAAAGAACCACCACAACCAGAGCCGCAATCACTCCTCTGGATATCCTTGGTTTTCTCCTTAGCGGAATCTTGTAACCCGAAAGCGGATTGTACGCCGAAACCAAAGCCGGATTATACACGCCACCTAAATTGTCAATTGCTGCACCGGCAGTGGCTCCCCTGCCAATAGCCTTCAGCTTCTCCACCCACAAATAGAACCTGCCCCGGTCAAAAACGTCGGTTATCCTTCCGCTTTTTGGTGTCCTGAACCATGGCCCTTCCTCATTTTCAAATAAAGCCTTGACAGCTGCATACGCTTGGAATGGTACTACCACATAGGAAAGCAGAATAAAAGAAGCCACTCCCATATAATCGCGCTCTTCCGATTCCTCTAAAAACAACCCGGCCAGATTCATAAGTGGTAGTGCCAGAAAATTGGTAAATACCAGCGACCAGCCCCAAGCCGCAGTCCAAAAAGGCAGTCTTGCGTGTAAAATCACCTCACTCAAAAACCAGGCTGATACCCCGATTACGAAAAACGTTGCTTGCAGATAATACGGTGCTAAATAGGCAAACTCCAGCTTCTCACGTTTCGAAATTTTCTTCGAATACATCAGTCTTAACCACATATTTTTGACGTTAAAGGTGTGTCCTTCCGCCCACCTCATGCGCTGTCTAATTAGTCGCTTGACTGTCGAAACAGCCTCAGCTGGTGCCTGAATATAGGGATTAAAAACAACCTTATAACCCTGCTCATACAACCTCAAAGTCAGCTGCAAGTCCTCAGTAATCGAAGTCTGCCAACCGAAAGCTTTCAAAACATCTGCTCTTACGCAAAAAACGCTACCTGCGATTTGGTTCAACCCCCCATAAATTCCGATTCCCGCCCGCTCTACCACATAACTTCCCGCATACTCTGTCCTCACTCCCCGCGTCACCCAATTTTCCGATTTGTTCAAAACATGCCACTGGTATCCTTGAACTGCAGCAATCTTACTCTCCCTAACTTTTTCCAGCCCTCCGCACGCTTCTTGAAAAGATTTCATAAACTGTTCAATTGTGTCCGCATAAGGCACAAAATCTGCATCAAAAACCACCACATATTGAGCCATTTTGTCTGTCTGCTCCAACGCTCCCTGTAGTGCTCCACCTTTAAAACCCAATCGCGACAGTCTGTGGATTAATTTGATTCTCGGTTGCCCGCTGTTTTTTTCAGGAGTTGAAATGTAAATTTCCGCTTCCCCGTCCTCGAATGTTTTAACCAGTTGCCTGCCCCCATCACTTAAAACTCTTTTAATAATTTCCGTCGTCTCATCCGTTGAATCGTCAGCTAAAATAACCTCATAATTAGCTTGTCCCGAAACAGGGCTTGTCCAAACTTGTACAGAACAGGCCTTAACTAATCTTTCTATCACCCTCTTTTCGTTGAATATCGGCACATGCACAGAAACGAAAGGTTTCGCACGAAGTGTCACATCAGAAAGGTTCAAGGAAAGTGTGTTAACTCGACTTACCGGCTGGCTGACCTTGAAAAATCTGCTAATGAGGGCCACAAATTTGAATATAAATACCCTGTGGCTGTCAGTTTGCAGATTTTGGTTTTGAACCCCACCCCCGCTTTGGGCAACCTTCATTACCATAATCAGGGAAAAGTAGTATTTCAAAGAGTATAAAAAGAAAAACATTCCGAACGTTAAAGCGACAAAGGGGAAGAAAAGCACCGGACGCATTAGTTTATCTACTTCCACAACCCAGGCCAAAAAGAATGTTGCAGGGAAAATAACCGGCCACAAAGCGGGGTGTTTAATAACCCATTTAGGCACAGTCTTAAACGGTGCAAAGATAAGCCGCCAGACCGAAAGTTTGGGAATCGGGGTTTCCCAAATTTGAATTGGCGAAATGGCCGGCTCGGTAATATACCCTCCGGCCCAATCCATCCGTTTGGCTACTGTATTTAAATTTTCTTTTTGTAGCAAATCTTGGATACCATGACGGCCGATTGTTGGCCTGCCCTCAACCCTGACAACTTCTTCGGCCAGTTTGCCTACTGACAGTGCCGGATTTCCCCGAACAATCTCAAGAACCCTATCTTTTACCGACCTATCTATATACTTATGATGCACTTCACCGGCAATATACCTATCCCCAAGCGCAGCAGCTCTATCCTGATCTTTTGCTTCGAGGTATCTTTTTCTCCATTTGAAAAAAGTCGGTTTGGAAACTTTAAAATGCCTGCAAATACTGTCAACATTCCAACCCTGTTCATAAAGCGCCATCATTTCATATCTTCTATCAAAAGTTTCCCTCTTCCAAAATGGCTTCTGACTAAATTCAATCCTCTTCTCAATCCGACTTAAATCTTCTTTTTCCAGTAGATTTTGAACTGCATGGTTCCCCAACTCCACTGCCTTGGCAATTCCATGGCACGAAAGTTTAGGGTTTTTGTGAACTTGTCTCAGAACAGCTAATTTACTATTGGAACTTAAACTCTTATAGTGGCTGCTTCCTTCCCGAACTTTGCTCTTCAGTGCAACATACCTGTTTTTCCTTGCCCTTTGGTAGATTTCCAGCCATTTATAAAAGGTTACTTTGGAGATTTTGTACTTTTTACAAACGGAGTAAACGGACTGCTTATTCTCAATTACCTCCTTAATTATTGCAATTTTCTGAGAAGGTGTATTAGCCATATCGTGAAACAGGTTGCTAATAAAAGTAAACTTCTTTGGGTACCACGCTATCAAGTAGGCCTTTTCAGCCTCAAAATTGTCTTTTAACTTAAAAGCAAAATAACATTTAGCTTCAAAATTTTATTATGGGTTTAAATAACTATAAAAAAGATGACTGAGACTAAAATTATTATCGGTTAAAATCACACGTTTAGACTGCCACATCAATCTAACAACCAATTTTTTAACTGATTTATCACCAATGGTAAAACACCAATCATTTCAACAAAGACCTCTTATACGGCCAATAAAAGGCTACTAAGGTCAAATTAGCCTTGATTTTTACCTCTTATGGCAACATATAATGCTAATTCTCTATTTTCAGCCACCATAGCTGCTATGTTCTCTTTACACTTGCCACTTCTTGCCTTACGTATAAATTCACTCTTGGCTTATTTCAAAAGAGGATAATCAGCTTCAATCCAACTTTTCACAATGACAATCTTCAATTTACACTATAATATTATATATACAAATATATTATTTGATATCAACCAAATCACCAGAGTACTCAATGTCCACTTTCGGTGTTTTTGGCGCAAATGTAATGGATTAGGTGAAACATGGCACCAAAGAAAAACTTGCACATTATGGTTTTCGTAAGAAAAGTATTTGAAGAACAATAAATTAATAGCAGGCTATTTTCCAGTTAAACTAGGCATATTTAAACTCCCAGCCCCACAAAAGTGTGAGTTAACATAAGATAACAAAATATAACAAAAGATTTCTTTATTCGATCAAAACGATTCACCATCAACAACCAATACTTAACTTCTCGTCTCCAGAATGAATGAGTAGCAAAACCACCAAAAAGCAAACAGGAAGAAAAAGGTCAAAAGCGTCGCCGCAAAATAATCATGGTAGACTAAAGCCGGCAGTGCTCCCCAAAGACCGCCCACCACAGAAACTGTCGTCAGCCTGATAACTGTCAAAAAGAAAAAGCCTAAAATCGCCAAAACCAGCGTTTCCATCTTTGAAGTTAATGTAAAACCCCTCGAAAGGCCCGGCCAAAGCGAAAGAAGAATTAAAAGCAGAGACTGCCAACCGATACAACTCCACCAGATGGTAACCAGTACATCATTAACATAAATACCGTTTGGCATTGGCATCACCCTAAAGCCCAAAGGTTTCAAAATAACAGCAATAATCTTCGCTTCATGTGGCACAATATAATTCTGGATTAACTGCACCCCGCCGATATTATTAGCAAGCCTTGTCAAAAAATGGTCAAAAGTCGTTAAGAGTGGCAGAATAAGAACCGAAATAATAAGAAGCATAAACAAGTAAATAAACAGCTTTTTCATATATTTAAAAATTAGA
>CAZBKB010000009.1:0-20383 GCA_964492425.1 uncultured Gammaproteobacteria bacterium
TTAAGAGGCAACTGCTCTACCGCTGAGCTACTGGGCCCTTCACTACGTTCAGGGTAAACCCTTATCATTCAAAGTAAACTCATCTCGTTCAGGGTAAACCCTTATCTGTTTACTTCTCAGATACACTCCTGATTAACTTTATCTTCTTCTCTCTCCTCCAGCCCTTTATCTCTCTTTCTCTTTTAGCTGCTTTGATCTGATTATTGCACCGCTCATTGTAAGCCATTGTTACTGGCAATCTACCAAACAAGGATTTTGCGCCCTTTTTTGCATTGTGTTGATTAACTCTTCTTTTTAAATCTGTAGTAATTCCTGTATAATAACTGGCATCTGCACACTCTAATATGTAAACGTACCAACTCATTGTGTTTACACTGAGATCTATTTTATAGATCGAAGCGCGCAAAGAGTTCCTAAAATGGAACACCACAAGCGACTACCTGAACAGGCTCTATTATACCTTTAGGGATTTTGGTGTTCAAATACCCTTGTCGGCCTAAGGCTTTAATGGTCGCTTGTCTGACGGGTGGTGGGACTAGGCCTCTCCATGGTTGACTATCATGATCTCTTATGCGATGTCGAAATCGAAATAGTGAAAAATTATGATTTTGTTAGTTTAACGATGCCTGTTTTTAAGGCTTCTTCCGGATAATACTTATCTTTACCCATTGCTGCCAAGGTTTCGTTAAATACTTCGTATTCTAATCGTGCTTCTTGAATGCGGTTACTGTCAACTTCATCAAGAAGCAGTAGAGAACCAATTACAGTAGTAGCAAAAATTGCAGCAGAAAGTTGAGAAACCAAGTTTGCTTCCCTACCAAGAAGTAACGTCGCCACAAGTATAAATGCAAGTATCAAAAGCATAGCCCATTCTGGCGGGTCGACATCGCGGTGCGCAACTTGTGCAATTTGCGTTCTGGATTGTGGAATATAGTAAAGTCCCTCGTTAATGTAATTTAAAGCAGCTGATTGTTCATCACCATTTACCCTAACAGTTTTGAGAGGTGCAAAAATCTCAAAGAACTCTTTATTAGTACCCATAAGATGGTTGGAAAGAGGAACGTCAATAGCCTTTCTAAGATATTTCTCAATTTTATCCCCCACCTGTTTTGCAAATTGTCCCCCGATTAACTGACTAAAATGAAAAATTGATGCAAGTCCAGCATTTTCTGTGGCAAGAAGTGACTTTAATTGAGAGAAATTACCAAGAACTATCGAGATTTCAAATCCATATAGAACTCCGTAAAGAAATGTTGCGGAAGCGAGAAGTGTATCTGTATTCGCGATTTCTGAAATCGGTAAAAAAATAGACAGGGTTACTAGAATAATGAAGGCTAATATTAGTTTAGAAAAAAGACCGAATCGCATAAAAAATTATACTATACAAATGAGTCAAGCTGACATTGAAAGATTTTATTGACAACCATGTCTATTTGATTATGAAAGAATGGTAATATATTGTCAAAAGGTATTGTATTAACTAATTTACTTTAAGGGAGAAAATAAAATAGATGAGCCACGAACACGATCTTCAAATCACAACGAGGTTAAGCCAGCACGCTTTTCAAAATATAAAACGTGGCAACGTGAGTTTTGGAGAGTTTGAGGGAATTCTTGATACAGTAGAGAGATTAGCCGAAATTCAAAATCATGATATCCCTATAATAGGTAGAAAACTTGCAGAAATTGGCAAAACAATTACTCAAGAAAGATGGCAGCAGGCAGTCTTAAATGCTTTAGAATCTTTAATACCAAATCCTTAGACACTTGTCTTCACACAATACCCTATCATCTTTGTAACTAAGGATTCTCATCCCACTCACTTCCAATGTGAATTTGCTTTGCACATCGGGATTTGTGCGCCTGGAGGGAATCGAACCCCCAACCACTCGTTCCGAAGACGAGTGCTCTATCCGTTGAGCTACAGGCGCAAAGATAACGTTAATTTTATCACACTAACGGTTTTTAAGATTAGTAATCGATGTCGTCTGAAGAAAGAGGTTTGGGGCCGTTTTCATCGTGGTTCAGGCCAACTTTTTTTAGCTCTTCATCTATGTCTGCCGCTTCACTTTCTGTGGCATCACCAGAAAATACATTCCCTTCCCCGGTTATGCTGGCTGATGCAATAGGCTCTTCAAACTGCTGTTCGTCTTCCCTATTTTCGCCAACATCCGCAATGCTGGGGATTTGATGATTATCACCTTCGTCATCGATGCCTCCAGCTTGATTATCTGAATTGCTATCATCTTTTTTGATATCATCGTCAATCATTTTAGATATTCTATATTGGGAGGTAATCCATATCAAGAGGGAAATCAATGAGCTGTTTTTAGAATTTGCTTCTTGTAATAGTCGAGTATTTGTTTTCCAACTTTTTGCCAATCATATCCTAAAGCAGTAGTTAGGCCTTGCTTTGCAATTTGGGCACGAAATTCCTCGTTTTCTATGAGTTTCTTCATCATTGCTGCCGATTGCTGTGTATTTTTAGGTTCGATTAAAATACCGTTTTCTAAATGATTTATGACTGTGCTGTAACCCGGGTTATTGCCTGCTACAACTGGCTTATTTGAAGCCATAGCTTCCAAGAGCACTAACCCTTGTGCTTCTCCATGTGTTGTAAAAAATGCACAGATATCTGCTGTTTTGTAAATCTTTGGCAAGTCTTCATCTGATACTCGCCCAAGAAATTCAACCTCTCCAATTCCGTCCCTTTTGACCATTTGCTCAAGTTCATGTCGCTCTGGTCCGTCGCCGGCGATTATTAACCTGATCTGGGGATGGTCTTTCTTCACCGTTGCATATGTATTTAACAGGTGTTTTACACCCTTTCTTGGCTCTAGCCGCCCAGTACACACAATGTTAATTTTGCCGTCGCTAAACCTTTCAAGGCGTTCATTTTGTGAGGTAAACTGTGTCGTGTCAATTCCATTGGTGATTAATTCGTGGTCCCGTCTGTAGAAGCGTTGGGCGAACTGTTGTGTTGCCCGAGATACAACTATCGTCCCGTCGAGGATGGGGTCATATCCGTAACGCAGCAAACCAATAATTTTATACATGGGCCTGTCGTCGGAGTTAAATGCATGAAATGTAGCAAAATTGTATGCATGTTTTGAATTTAGGTGTGGCAGTCGACTATAAATAATCATCTCCAGTGCTGAAGCTGAAAGATATGGATCGTGAGTGTGCAAAACATCCGGCTGTATTTGCTTCCACACTCTGGCAATTTCTACAGGATTTACCGGTACCTTTTCAGACACATGTGCAACTGTGCCATTGTGCTCATGTTTGCTAACTTTTGCCAGAAATATTCTTCTTGTTGCAAAGTTGACCTTCGCGTTTTCAATGTAATTGGGATTGCAGGGAGAAATTACGGTTGGGGTGTGTCCCTGATTTTCTAGGTATTTGGAATAACCAGCTATATGTTTTTGGACACCCCCTGTGGGCTCCATAGAATATGGTGAGATAATGGCTATTTTCAGATGATCAAAGTTTGGTATCAGTCTTTCTGCCATGAAATGATCGCAATTTTAGCAGATTATAGGTTTTCTTGCGAGATGTATTATTTATCTGTGCAGGCAATTGTAAAGGAGTACTTAATATCGCTGTGATTCTCCATAACTATTTTGCAACTGTCTTTTCTAAACACTGTATTGCTGGGAACTGAAGTTACAATAGCTGTATTGCTTTTCCAGCCAAGAGAATTAAAATACTTTGTATAATAACTATAAATATCTCCCCAATTATTCGGGGTCTCAAAATATATCTTTATTGGCTGTGCACAACTGACAGTTGAAAGGCATAGGTTTTTTGAAATCTCTTGCTTCCAGTAAGTTGAATTTGGATACTTATAAATTGCATTTGCAGTTTTTGTTGTTAATTCATTTGGGGTTTTTGAATAGTTGGTCCAGATGTAATATCCCGCACCTGTCAGAATTGCCAATAAAATTAACCAAAATACGATCAAAAGAGCGGATCCTCGCATCATGACCTTATTGTAGCAAAGATGTAATGTGCATGTTAGACTCAATCGGTGCGTGTAAAGTTTCTGCAAATTAATATTTTTAAAGGCAAGTATCTTGATAAGCTAGTCGAGTTTATTAAACGTGAGAATCCAGATTTTATATCCATGCAGGAGGTTACTACCCGCGGGTTTAACTTATACAATGACCGTGATGTCAGCGTTTTTGAACTACTTTGTAGCTATTTGAGAATGCATGGCGAGTTTAACGGCGATTTACAATTAAGCTCTGATCATAAGTCTGTTTTTGGAAACGCAGTTTTTAGTAAATACTCTATTGTTCAAAAACATGTATTGTCACTTAAAAAATTTCGGCCTGTAACAATTTCCGAGCTGGATGGTGACAACGGTCGAATACGGGAACAAATAAACAGGCATCTCTTGGATGTAATTGTTAAAATTAAAAATCGGTTTGTTCATATATTTAGCTGGCACGGTGCATGGACAGCTCCTCCTCATGACACAGATGAAACCCTGAGGCAGGGTCGACTGGTGCGTGATTACTTAAATAACGTAGATGGTACTTTCATTTTGGGTGGAGATTTGAATGCAGTTATGGCGAGTGAAACTGTAAAGTTAATCTCATCTGTTGCCAATAATTTAATGCTAAATGCGCAGGCAAAAATGACTACTAATCCTGCAGTTCATAGGATATCCCCAAGAGGATATTTGGTAGATTATATTTTTGCTTCAAGGGATGTTGATCTAATAAGTTTGAAAGTGCCGCAAGTGACGGTATCGGATCACTTACCGATTGTTGCCGAGGTCGAGCTTTAACGAAAACATCTTATTTTTTGATCGATAGATAATTATATTATTTTGATTCTACTTAAACATCGATTATCCGCTTACTTTTTGATAAAATACTAAAGATATTTCAATCTGCGGGTGTAGTTCAATGGTAGAACACCAGTTTTCCAAACTGGATACGAGGGTTCGATTCCCTTCACCCGCTCCAATTTCCAAATGGTTTTAACTATTTTGGAAATTGGAATAAGTGATGAGATGAGAAGTTTACCCTGAGGAGTGAAACGACGAACGGGATTCCCTTCACCCGCTCATGATTTTCTTTAGGAATAACTGAACCGATTATACTGTTACAGTAAGCTGCTATTGGGTTCGACGCTAATTTTGCTACTTTGCGCCTCATTTTTGTTTAAAGTCTTATATTTTGTTACTATAAAGAAGTGAGACCTAGACTAGGTGTTGCGTTAATTTACTTATTCGCAGGGCTTTTATTTAGCATCAGTCTATTCATAGGCGTATCGTTTTTTTGGTTTGCGTCAACACAATCTTTTTACACATTCATTGTTCCAGGTAGCAGTAATTCTTCATTTTTGGGCTATTTTCTAATTTTTGCTTCTTTGTTTGTTGGAGTAGTTCCGATTAGCATTTATCTTTCACGATTTTATGGAAAATCAAAAGTTATCCTAATTGGATTAATCGCCGTTGTAATTCTTACGGGAATTATTGGAGTAATAAATGAAAAAGATCTTAATAATTCTGAAGTCATAGAAACTACTTCTGTTCCAGTAAATGTTAAATGATTTTTCATTTTTTAACATTTCGAACAGATTTTACTATTTCTATTCAAGCTTAAACGCGCACCTGTAAAACTCTAGGTCACTAGCCTTCAAGTTGGTATAATAAATTCGAGCGTCGTCTACTAAGGCGCTCATGAGACCTATAGTTGACAACACCGAAACAAAACTGTATAATTCCTCTTGTTATGAGTCCAATTGAAGCACCAAGAAGATTTTATATGAATATACTTGATGCTGCTCATTTTATGAGAACAGTAGCAGAAGGTGGTTGGCATCCCGTATCTATGCAAAAAAATAGACAAACAGGAGAATATAAAGTACAACTTACAAAGAGATCAGAAGCCACAATCGCAAGAACGGAAGATGGTCGTACAGTTCAGCAGGCGCCAGGTTTACTTGTAGGGTATCAGGTTATTGATGGTTTAAGAGTTAACCTTTTTGATCAGATAAGAGAGATTGTACCTGGTTCTCAATTAGATACTATTAGAAGAACTCTTCGTGAAATTGATGAGTTTGTTGCAAAGCAAGACAAACCTAACAATAATTCAAATATACTTTCCATCTAATTCTCTGTAATTCTCTTTTTCTGCTAATGAGATCGTGCTAAAATAGGTTCGAGCGTCGTCTACTAGGGCGCTCTCGTCTTTCGTCGTCCGTCGCCTTGGCTAAGGACGACTACAGACGATTCGCTCTTCGTCTAGTAAATTTTGGGCAAAATGTTTTACGTATACATACTTCGAAGTTCAAAATCAGGCGTTCTTTATTACGGATATACAACCAACTTAAAGAAAAGATTCAAAGAACATAACAGTAGTAAATCTAAATTCACAAAAGGTCACCTTCCATGGAAGCTTGTTTTCTACTGTGCGTTCTCGGATAAACAAAAAGCTAAAGATTTTGAACTTTACCTTAAGTCAGGATCTGGTAAAGCGTTTGCATATAAAAGACTTGTGGCTTTTGCGAAAGACGTAAAGGGTGGAGATTAGGTGTTCCGTAACTTTAGTGAAGGACACCCTTCACCCGCTCCAGCGTCTAATTAAATTTAGGTATGACTTGCGAGTTCGCAGATTCTTGATGGAATTTCCAATATCGTCGCTTCATATTCTGACTCCATTCCTAGATCTATTTCAAAAAGTGCATCAAAAAGTTCAGCAGCTTCTGTGTTACCAGAAAAATCGAGATTTGATGAAGCTTTAATGCTCTTTGGAATTACCTTTGTTACCCAATCAGAAATTAAATCTTTATGAACCTTTGTGTCTTGTCCGCTTTGATCGATAGCCAATCTAACTTGTGCAGCGAGGCCGCTAAAGACCTGTAAGTATCTCATCCAAAACTGTGGATTCGGATCTGAAATATTCGCCATCTTACACCTGATTTCGCCTAGTAAGTTACTAGTATTAGGGGCACAAAGCTTGAAGGTACATTGTATGGGTTGGATCAGGATCAAAAACTATACTTCTTTCGACAGTCATGCACGTCAATATAGTTATTCAATTCAAAATTGTCAATCAAATTTGATAATAAAGCTATAGTAAGGCTGATCGGATAATTTCTATTACCTGAGGGTCAGCTTTGCTATAATAGGTTCGAACGTCGTTCACTAAGGCGCTTATTTCTATGCTAAAGTCGCAGACGGTTTGCTTGACCGCCCTGGCAGATATTTGACAAAATTGTTTAAGGATACGTAGAGCTTCGTGCAGTAAATCAACTAGCGAGGGCGTCTGCGACTACTTTAACAAGTTCGGATATTGAGATATCAGTTTTGACAAAATAATTTAGAACATTAAAGTTTTTTGCCCTTTTTATATCTTCTTCCTGGCCTAAATTGGAAAATACGATAATTTTTAAATCTTTGGTTGTTGGATTTTTTCTAAGTTCTTCTAGCACCTGGAATCCGTCTTTTGTGGGCATGATTAAGTCAAGCAGAAGTAGGTCTGGTTTCCTTCGAGCAATCATTTTGATTGCATCATCTCCATTATTTGCGCTTTCTACCTGATAACCAGCCGCACTTAACCTAGTTTTATAAATGTTTGCGTAAAAGACGTCATCTTCACAGACCAAGATAGTTTTATTACTATTGGCATTTGAGTTTACTTGATCTGCCATACTAATCTTTGGAAAGTTTCTTGTCTAATGTATGCTGATTCGGGTTCATAGGTATATAAATTATAAATGTTGACCCTACATTTAATTGACTTGCAAATTCAAGGCGCCCTCCCCAGGCGTCTACATATGACTTTACCACAAATAGGCCTAAACCTGAACCCTCAGTTTCACTGCGGACTGCATTATTGGCTCTAAAAAATTTATTAGTAATTTTGTTTACGTTTTCTGTTGGAATGCCAATGCCAGTATCTGCAATAGTAATTTTAATAAATGGGTTCATATTCTCAACAGAAATTGTAATACTTCCATTTAACCTATTGTATTTAATTGCGTTGGAAAGCAAATTATCTAAAACTTCAGTCAGTCGTTTCGGATCTATATTTATTCTGAAGTTGGGATCATTCTGCTCATTGAAAAAAATTTTAATAGTCCTTTTTTGGATATCTGCTGCTTTTTCTATTAGTACAGACTTTACTATTTTTTCTATATCACATATCTCCGGTGAATCTTGTACACGAAGCTCATCAATTCTTGCTACATTCAGAAGGTCATTGATCAGGCTTACCATTCGTAAATTTGCAGTATAGATATTTTTTATGACCTCAAGTAACTTATCCGGAACTGGCCCATATATGTTTTCTGTAATCATTTCTAAATACCATTTCATACTACCCAGAGGAGTTCTTAGTTGATGTGCTGCAACAGAAATAAAATCGGTTTTCATTGCATCAACTTCTTTTTCTCTTGTATTGTCCCGGAATGTGATTATAGCGCCTATTATCTCCTGGCCGAATATGATCGGGGATGTTGTTATTGCTGCCGGAAAATATGTTCCATCGCTTCTGACGTAGTAATTGGCAGCATGATTTGTAAATGTCATGCCCGATGCGACTACTACATTAAACGGTCTTTTTTCTCTAAGAATTAAATTTCCTTCCGAATTAATTGCCGGAACTGTGTCAATAAAGTCTTTGCCGATAGTATCCTCCTCGTTTAAGCGCAGCATTTGCTGCGCGGCTTTATTTATCCTGGTAATTCTACCAATTTTATCTGTTGCTATAAGTCCGTCTCCGACGCTGGCTATTATTGCCTCATCTATGGCCTTTTCTTTTATCAAATCTAGTTGAGCAGACAAATAGACCTCCTACCTAATATTATTTATTTAAATATGATGCGTTGTCCAGTTTAACTTTAATAAAGCTATAAAATTTGATAAAATTGTTAGCTAGTTTGTATTGCCCGCGTAGCTCAATGGATAGAGCACTCGCGTTCTAAGCGATTGGTTGGGGGTTCGAATCCCTCCGCGGGCGCAAATAAGTCACAAGTGCAAAGTGTAAAGTGATATGTTATAAATTTTTTGACTATTCACTATCCACCAATCACTTTTGACTAATTTGGTGGCTGTAGCTCAGTTGGTTAGAGCGCTGGCTTGTGGAGCCGGATGTCGGGGGTTCGAGTCCCCTCAGCCACCCAGAATGTTATTCTATATTGTGGGAATTTGATATAATGGTACGCTTATGACCGAACGTGTTCAGGCAACAGACCAAGAGGACCCATTTGTTTCTCAGATAAAATCTGCAAAACGGAAGGATAGAGCTGTTTTAATGAGACTACTTGGGAGTATGGAACCCGAGCGAGGTGTCTCGCAACTAATAAAGATTGCTAAGGTGGTTTGGTTAAAGATAGGGTATGGCCTCTGAAGAGATTCGAATGGAGCGCTCAAGATCAAGTTACAGCGATAGAAACGTTAAGTGAGGTAGATGATCCAAGGGCTGATGCGTTTGTGATGAAATTTTACTTGACGAGAACAACAAGTATTTCGTATTCCCAGGGGGACTATAGTAATAATACTGACGCTACTCCCGAAGGTGGGTACTCGGGTGTTGAAATCGGATGGTCTAATTTATCAGGAGACCTGAAGCATCATCAAGAACTTGGTGCGTTAAGTGAAAAGCTGGGACAGCGAATTGAAAAAGCTCAATTGACAGTTCTAAAAAGAATTAGGAATTCCAACCCCGACTTAAGTGAATAGACTTTCTCCAAAGTTTGACATTTTATCTAATAGCAGTGTGAAATGATGTTTGCAACTCCCATATTTGTTTGAGAAGCGGTTCTAGGAACTCATCGTCAAGCACCCATTCGACACATTCGATATACTCAGTGCAAGCAGGCTCAGGGTTTTTGCTGACCCATTCTAGAAGTGCAAAATTGGTTTATGTAGGATTTAAAAATCGTGGTTTTTTTATTCAGAATAATGCGCGAACACTTTGCAAAACAGCCTCTTTTGATTTAACAGTTAACTGACCAACGGTATTTTTTATAATAGTTGCGTCTGCCGTAAACAATTTATCTGGGCGCACGAAGCTTTCTACGGGCAACCCCCCTTTTCTAAAATTAGTTGATTTAATACTTATGGCTATTTTGCTTATATATGGCTTTGAAGTGATTTGGCACAAAATAAGATTATCAAATTCTACATTTGCCAGTACAAGTGCGGGGCGTACTTTCTGGCCTTTTAAATTGGAGAATGGAAACATAACCAAAACAACTGAGCCTACTGCAAACTTGCCCATGCTTCATCCTCTTCTGGCCTATTCCAATCAGTAGTAAGTGTTTTTTCTGATAGTAATAGGGTTGTTGCTACAGGTTTGCTTTTTGTCGAGGCTGCAATAATACGTATTTCACCTTTTTTTACCTGTAACTCAACTTCGCTGGTCAGGCCACTTTCGCTAAGAAGTGGTTTAGGTATACGTATTCCGCGTGAGTTGCCGATTGCTATTAGTGAAGTTATCATTGTAATTACATTGTACACACGGTTTATAAATTTGTCAAATAAGAAATTAGTTCAAGAAATATGTTTCTGTTTACGCAAATGTGTGATTAAAAGTAACATATAGTTTGCTCAAATCAACAATAATTGGTTCAATTGTGCGCCCCTCAGCCACCCCAAACTTGACTATGAGGATTTGATTTGCTTATATTGTGCTAAACATGGTCGTTGAACACGAACAAATTGTCAGCCCAGAGTACATCGAGTTTATGGCAGAGATTCACAGTAAACTTTCAGAAAACAACCCACTGATATTAGCATCTGGTACGGAAACTCTAGTATTTCAGGCAACTGTAACCATAGATGAACCCAGGGTTTTTGTCTCTCGTTCTATTGAGGAAGATTTTCATGGGAGTAGAGGTGTGCTTTTCGAACATTTCTTGCTACTTGACGACAGGGTGCAGCGTTATGACGCTGGCTTTAGCAGCAATCTTTTGATGAGAAAAGAAGCTCATCAGGGTGTCACTCCGGAAAGTTCTAGGTTTAAGGCACGATATAGCGAGGATAGCACCAAACAAAGTTGGCTGCGCACAGCAAGAGATGAAGAGGCCGAAATAGAAACTCATATCATGGGACTCTACAAACGGCTGTCAAATCTTCCTGCACCAGCTTAGAGAAGCTAAGCATTTAAATACATACGATTGTAATTGTGTGCGTATAACTCGCTAAGTTGGGATATGATGTCAGGAAGCGTTCTAACGAAGTCGCCTTTTCGACCCAACTCTGCCGTATCTAACTTAAAAAACTTAGCGCCTGATAATCTTATAAGAACTCATCATGCGTTTTCATATTTAGGCTCATATGTGGTCTTTAAGTGCAAAAATATGCCAAGTAGTCATTGATCACTTTTAAGGTTGGTTGAGTCTTTTGGGCAAGTTATTGTTTTATTAAATGTGAAGTTTGTCATAGAAAGATTGGATGTTTTTATATATAGCTTGATATTTGTAAGGATGATAGAGAAATATAGCCGGGGCGTCTTCAGTTAAGTATTTCTGAAAGTCTATGTAGAACTGTTTTCTTTCCTCGTCGCTTTTGGCGATCCGCGCATCTTCAAGTAATTTGTCGATTTTTACGTTTTTGTATTTTGCAATATTTGAATTTGATTGGGTAGAGTGCCAAAGTGCATATTGATCCGGGTCTTTTGGTAATTTATTCACCACTAAAAACGCCTGAAAGTCTTTTGGCAGACCTTTTTCTTCCTTGAGATCAACTTTTATTCCAACTACTTCCCAGTCATCTTTTATTCTTTGGGCTAAATCTTTAAGATCCGGTGAGTATGATAGTGATAATTTTGGATTTTTTAGCTGTGCGCCTGAAAGTAGCTCTTTTGCCCGAGATGTGTTGTATTCGTATTTTTTTGTTGACTGATTATATGCCCAGCTACTTGAGGAGATTGGCCCATTTGCTAATTCCCCTTCAAAATCATCTTTTTTGATTGCATAGGCCAATGCTTGACGAACTTCTTTGCTCGTTAGTAAATCGTTTGTGTTGTTAAAGAATACAGTAACTATTTCAGTTTTTTCTGGTGTTTTTTTAATATTTATGTTTTTCCAACTTGATAAAGAATTAAGATGTGAAGACGCCAATACTTTTATCTCCCCTATTTTTAGGGCATTTACAGCTTGCTGATCACTTGGGTAAAATCTAATCTCCACTCTGGGTAAGGAATCATCTTTTGGATGTAACAACACTTTTTTAACTATTTGGTTGGTTTGAGCGATATCGACAATTCTAAATTGTCCAGTACCATAAAAAGATTTTGATTTAAAAACAGGTGTATCTAGAGCAAGTGGGAATGAAGATATCGGATTGGGAAGCGTAAACTGTATGGTTTTGTTGTTTACAGCACGTATTTCAACAGTGGATATAGCAAGAGAAATATCTTTGGCCTCTACTTGTGATCCGTCGTGCCAAGTAATATTGTCTCGAAGAAAAACTATATAGGTTTTACCGTCTTCTGATACCGTCCAGTTGGATGCCAATGATGGTAAACTTTTCCCGCTTTCATCAGCTTTAATTAGTGATTGTGTTGCTAATGTTAATGCTTCAGTTGGAATATCCTCAATTTTATATGATCCAATAAAGCCTATTGTGACAATGTTATTTCTTAGAATATTTGGGGCTAGCATGTAGAAAACATACAATGACAATATGATAATTGACAGACTAACTATAAGCCTTAATTGGTATCTTATTATATATGCGATCGATAAATGCCACCAAAATTTGACTCGTCTTGTTGCAACGTGTAAGTTTGACATTAGTTATCTGTTTGCGATTACTTGTAATATGGAGACTACAAAAAAAAGAGATATAACTATTACGGTTAGGTAAACTATAAATTTTTCTACGCCTCTTTTAGATCGATATACTTGTGATGAGGTGCCGAATGTTGAACCTAATCCACCCCCTTTTGACTGGAGAAGCACTAAAATTATGAGAGTTATTGCCACTATGATCTGAAATATTAAAATTATGTCTTTCATTTAAAAAATTGTTCTAGCCTTAGGGCTACTTTTTTACTGTCATGATAAAGCGGATATTTTGTATCGATGTAGTCCCCAGTCACAATAGATGTTTTATAATTTTTAAGTTTTCCCCTGTCATAGGTAACGTATGTGTATTTTAAGTTAGATGGAATTTTTGGCTTTTGATTGCTATTTATAAGTATTGTATCAAAAAAATTCTCACCCAGATGCTTTTCTATTTTCTCTATGTAGTTAGATGCCCTAAAACCAGCTGTTTCGAATGGCTTATTAGCAATATTTATGATAAACACTCTTTTTGCTTTTGATCGTTTTAGAGCATTTTTTATTTGTGGCACAATTATGACCGGCAATACCGTACTAAACAAATCCCCTGGGCCAACAATTAGTATGTCACAATCGTTTATTGCTTCAACGCTTGGCTTGTACGCTTTAATGTCCGGGGGGTCTAAATACACTTCATCCAGAGTTCTAACACCATTGTATTTTCCAAGGTCTATATTTTTTTCGCCATATATTTTTCGCCCATTTTTTGTATTTGCCCAAATGTTTACGTCACCAGTTGTTGCTGGCATAACTCTTCCGCTTGAGGAAATAATTCTTGAAAGTTCTTCTAGTGCTTTATATGTGTCACCTCTGTATATGTCTGTTAGTGCAAGAAATATTAAATTGCCGAGTTTTTGGCCACCCAGTTCGGTATCTTTACCCTGTCTTTTGCCTGCAAAACGGTAAAGAAAAAGTTTTTTTATAATTGATTCCTCTTCGGAAAGAGCCGCTAGACAATTTATCAAATCACCCGGTGGAGGTATTTGGAAGGCTCGCCTTAGTCTACCTGCTGAGCCGCCATCATCTGCCATTGAAACTATTGCTGTTAACTCATGCTCGTATTTTCTAAGGCCTGACAGTATTTGTGCAGTTCCTACTCCGCCTCCTAGACATGTTACTTTTTTTTTCACTGTAGGAATTTCAAAATAATTTCGCAAGAAATTGCCAATCAGCATACTATTTGGCGTATATTAACTAAATAAAGAAAAAAAGTCGAGTTATTCAAATATAATATGAAGAATTTTTTGTAGTACAGTTATTATTGCAGATATTAAAATTATTGTCCCTATTTCATTGAAGTTTACTGGTGGCAAAATAATTCCTTCTATCTGCGTCCCGGGAAAACTGTAAGCAGAGACAGAAAATTGCGGCAAAAAATTTATAAGTGCGAACACGAATGCGACATTGAGTAAAAAAGAAATAAGTCCGAATGTAATAAGATTAACAGGTAGCAGTACTAACGAGAAAATAGGGTTTATAACTTGTGAGATAAACCAAAGGCCTAAAAGTACAAGGGCATAATTTTTTGGCTGGGTACCTAAGCTTATTGTCGGCACTAAGGATAGCGTAATATAAAAAGTAGCTATTGTTATTAGTATCGATTTAATGTAATGGCGCACGGGCAAGTTATATGTGTAATACTCAATTAACTAATATTATATATTTTTAACTATCATAAATATTTTATAAAATTAGTTCCCAGATATAAAGTCTTTTGAACGCAATAGACGATGGTAAGTGATTGCAAATCTATGAGCTTCATCTCTTAGGGCCTGGGTGAGCTGTCTTGCAGGACTATCCTTTGGCCACGATAGGGGTTTGTTTTCTGCTGGTAGATATATATCTTCTAATTTTTTTGCAATTGATATCATAGGTAAGTTTTTTTTATATTTTTTGGCAACTTTATAAGCTGATGATAGTTGGCCACGACCGCCATCGATAATAATTAGGTCTGCATCTGGCCAATCATTTTTAAAACGACGAGCAAGTACTTCTCTTAGCATTTCGAAATCATCCGGTTTTGCTTTGAATTTAACTTTAAATTTTCTGTACTCGCTTTTTTGGGGTTTTCCATTAACAAAAACAACCATAGAACCTGTAGCGAACTTACCTGATATATTAGAAATATCATAACATTCTATCCGTTTCGGAATTTTTTGAAGTCGTAGTTTTTCTTTAAGATCAGCCAGTCTTAATTGGGTTAAATCATCAACTAATGTCGGCCTTTCTAAAAACTCTCTAGGCGTATGGTATGCGGATGTAATATACTCCAGTTTTTTTATCTGATCTTTGGCAATTTGGGCTTGTTCATAATTCTCTGTCTTTGCGAAACTTTTCATTTCTCTTTTGATCTTGAATATTAACTTCTTGCTTTTCCCACTCAATAATAGTTTTGTTTTTGCAATAAGTTTTAGATATTGTCGTCGTGCATTTTCATTCTTGTATGGATATGGACATAGTCCAAGATGTACATAAAGACATGGTTTTTTTACATTTTTGTGCTGGCAATAAGGGAAGATTCTCCTAATTGTTCTTAGAATTTCTTGTGTAGTTTCCCTTGAGGGAAATGGTCCTTTTATAAATAGATTTTTACTTCTTTTAAGGTTTGTCCCTCGGACAATTTCAATTATTGGGACCTTGTCTTTTGATATCGTAATGTAAATTGGACTTTTGCCATCCTTTGATTGAATGTTGTAAAAAGGCTTGTTATTTCTAATTAAATCCGCTTCAAGAAGCAATGCTTCAAATTCAGAAAATACTTTTATACAATCTACCTTTGTGATTTTTGATATCATCTGGGTGGTTTTTGGTCCTAAATTTTTGTTTGTAAAATATGAACTTATCCTTTTTTTCAGATTTTTTGCTTTCCCAACATATAGCAAGTTGTTAGATACATCGTAAAATTTATACACGCCGGGACCATTAGACAGATTTTTAACTTGTTTTTTTATTTTATCTTCCATATCGTTGTAACTTATACATGAAATTATTTGTTTGTTGACGATTTTGCAAGTTTAAATTTAGGGAAAGCGTGATTTTTTTTATAAAAACGCAAACCTAGTATTACAACTGATGAAACAATGACAAAAGTTACTATAAATATTGGATCTGTTAATAGCATATAAAAGGGTTTTATCTTAATATCTTTTGCTGCACTGGTACTTGCATATAAAGCAGATATTGTTATAAGTTTTGAACTCAAAAAACCTTTTGTGGGAAAATTAAACTCAAAAGATTTTTTAGAAAATGGCGGTAATATTGTTATCTCTTCCTCTTTTTGATTTTCCCCGTTAAGATTTACCGCATTTACAAAAAGTTTTTCTCCTATTATCGAAGTTGAAGCTGTGTTTAAAACATTAACTTTGAAGTTTAATGGTAATGATGAAATAATTCTTTTAGGAGTATCAATTCTTATTTCGGCCCCCGGTTTTGTATCTGGTAAATCCTGGGCAAATTGAACATATACCGTTTTATTAGAACTTGTATCTTTTGTTTTATAAGCCCCTGCGGGATGTGGCTCAATTGATGACAATCCTTTTTGAACAAATGTAATATGATTGAAATCCATTTTATTAAAATAGTCTAGTCCGCCCGAGGTTGTTGCCCAGGTGGGATCAATTTGAATCCAGCCTTTTTCATCATCCCAATATTCAGGCCAAGCATGCAGTATGTCACCATCATATAAATTTAAGGACAATGGTCTTAATCTGTCATTTTGTGTGTAGGCGTAACCTTCAATTTCTCGCGCTGGTATTTGAACTGCGCGGGATAAAGCTATAAATAAGTCTGTAAACTCCATACACACAAGATTTTCTGGATCACTGATAGCTGCAACAGCCCCTTTTCTTTCAAGGCGACCGCCTGTAAGCCTGTCACTGTTGTATTTAAACGACTTAGTTATATATTCATAAATCGCCTCTGGTGTTTTCAACTGTTGAGCTTTTTCCCTGATTTGAGTGTTATCTACTTCCCAATATCTTTGTGGTTGCGTGAATAATTCCCTATCTGCATCTGATAATGTTTTTGTAATTTTTCTGAAAGGTTTACTAAAGACCTCTACATAACCTGAAACATTTACCTCAATTATTTCTTTTGGTTTCAGTTTATAATTTGCAAGAAAATTGCCATCTTTGTCTACCGTAACATCAGCGGGTGGTGGATCAATCTTGCTTAGTACCACTTGTTGGTAGTTATTATCTGGTGGAAGTGCAATGTCCATTGTTTGTGATGTAACATTAGTATTTTCCAAAAAATAAGTGAGGTTTATAGAAAATACCTGCTTATCACCGAAACCGAGCGCGATTCCGCTTTGTGTCAGCTGTTCTTTTTCGTAGATAAACAAATAATCCTGAGTGGTTTCGCTTTGTTCTTTGGCCTTTGGTATTGCAAATGCGTTTTGGCCAAGGGATTTTGGAATTATCACTTCAAGATCGTATTTTTTTGTTTCTTTGACGTCGGCTATTTTTGGGATTGAAATTTCCCAAATTTGTCCAGATTTAATAGCTATGTCATTTGTTTTATAAGTAAGGTTCCAACTTAGGGTTTTTCCTAAACCTATAACTCTTTGATTAAATTTCGTACTAATTGCTGTGACATTATTTTCAAATTTTATCTCCGTTTGCAGTTCTCCAGTTGAGTCTCGAGCAGAAACTTCTGTTACTTTGGTTGATCCTATCTTTAATTCAAATTTATCAGCATAATAATTTGGTGTTTTGTTTTCTATCGTAATGTTGTATGTTCCCGTCGTTGATCCATTATTGTCTATAGCATATGTCACTTCATAACTGGTCTCGAATTCTCCTTCGGCATTTGCAGTCTTAATTACTACAGATCCAATGACGCAGAAGATGACTAAAGAAAGCAACATTCGGGCAACAAAATGCATTAGATATATAATTACATATTTTAATCAGTTCAAAAAGAGTTTCTTTTTCCTAATTAATGTGTCACGTTATCTTAAGTGTTTTTTAAGAAACTGGCCTGTATATGATTTTGGGTGTCGGGATATTTGATAAGGAGTTCCCTCTGCCACAATTTTTCCTCCTCCATCACCACCTTCCGGACCAAGATCTATAATCCAATCTGCGTTTGCAATTACGTCCATATTATGTTCTATGATTATAACGGTGTTGCCAGTGGCAACCAGTCTTTTGAGAATCAGAAGAAGTCTTTCGATGTCTGCAAAATGTAGACCTGTTGTTGGTTCATCTAACATATAAACAGTGCGCCCAGTTGCGCGACGCGATAGTTCGGTTGCAAGTTTAACACGTTGAGCTTCTCCACCTGAAAGGGTAGGTGCTGGTTGGCCAAGGTGAATATAGCCGAGACCTACATCGTTAATTGTTTCCAACTTCGTTTTAATTTGTGGGATGTTTTCAAAAAATTTTAGAGATTCTTCAACTGTCATTTCTAATACTTGCGAAATATTTTTACCTTTGTAAAGTACTTCAAGTGCTTCCTCGTTGTAACGTTTACCACGACAGACTTCACAATCCACATAAACATCTGGCAGGAACTGCATTTCTATTTTTACTTGCCCTTCTCCTTCACATGCTTCACAGCGACCACCCTTAACGTTGAATGAAAACCTGCCAGGTGTGTAACCTTTAACTCTGGCATCTAATGTTTTGGAAAATAGTTCACGAATATAAGTGAAGGCTCCCGTATATGTAGCTGGGTTGGATCTTGGGGTTCTTCCGATGGGGGACTGGTCAATTAAGATGACCTTATCAATATTATCTATTCCCTCCAAACCTCGATATTGTCCTGGTTTTTGGTGAGTATAGTAAAGATTTTGTGCAAGAGCTTTATAAAGAACATCGTGGACTAGTGTTGATTTTCCTGAGCCAGATACACCTGTAATTGTTATGAACTTGCCCAGTGGAAATCTTGCATCAATATTCTTAAGATTATGCTCACAAGCTCCCGTAAGTAACAGTTGATTATTGGATTTTTTTTGTTCTGTAACAATAATCAGCTCGTCAGGTTTATTCTTTGCGTTGATTTTTATTTTCTTTTTACCTGAAAGGTACTTTCCTGTTATCGACTGGGGATCTTGCATCACTTCCTGCGGAGCACCTTGGGAAACTATTTTACCACCGTGTTCCCCTGCACCGGGGCCAAAATCCAACAGTTCGTCGGATGCCATCATCATTTCGGCATCATGTTCTACAACAATAACAGTATTTTCCAATTTTTTAAGTTTTATCAGTGTGTTTATAAGTCGATTATTGTCTCTGGCATGAAGACCAATGGATGGTTCGTCCAATACATATAACACTCCGGATAGACCAGAACCTATCTGTGACGCTAATCTAATTCGTTGACCCTCCCCACCCGCTAGAGTTGTAGCGTTTCTGGATATCGTCAGATACTCGAGCCCGACATCCAGTAAAAACTGCACGCGAGATATCAGTTCTTTTAGGATAGGTTTTGCAATAATTTTTTCTCTCTCTGAGAGTATCTTTGTATGCTCTATGTTTATTATTTCAAACCAGTTTTTGAGACTTTCAATAGAAAGATCAGCTATCGTGGAAATTGCTTTATTGTCTATTGTTATTGATAGTGCTTCCTGTTTTAGTCTAGATCCTAGACAGGTTTCACAAGTATCTATTAACATAAATTTTTCTATTTCACGCCTTACAAAATCAGAATCGGAGGATACAAATTTTTTCTCTAAATTTTGTATAACACCCTCATAATTAGTGTCCCAGGTAACGATTTTGCCAAAACGGTTTGGCCCCTTAACGGAGTAAACATTGCCGCTACCATAAAGAATTAGGTCTTGCTTTTCTTTGGGAATATTTGCAAAATCTTCGTTTATTGGAATCTCTTCCTCTTTACAAACTGTTTCTAAAATACGCCATGACCAAGCATCGGAACCAACTATTCTTGCCCAGGGTAGAATGGCCCCTTCGGAAATTGAAAGATTTTTATTAATAACCTGTGTTGGATCAACTTTTCTAAGTGTTCCCAGGCCATTACATTTTGGGCATGCACCATGAGGAGAATTAAATGAAAATGTCCTAGGCTCTATCTCCGGTAAGGAAATGTGGTCAATCGGGCACATAAACTTTTCACTGTAAAGGTAATCTTTGAAGTCTTTAGGATATTGGGGTATTTCGAAAGTTTTGTCTAAAATTTCTGAAGCTATTATTGAACCATCTGCAAGTTTTAAGCCCTGTTCTGTTGATTGTGTTAGTCGTGATTTTTCAGCGGGCAAAGCAAGGCGGTCGATAACTACATCAATTGTGTGTTTATTGGTTTTAATAAGTACAAAATCTTCGTCAATATCCCGTATTTTTCCGTCAATTCTCGCCTGTCTATAGCCTTTTTTGAGAAGATCCATAAAGAGGTTTTTGTACTCCCCTTTTCTGTCTTTGACTACCGGAGCAAGTAACATAATTCTGGTCTTTACTCTCTTATTAATGGCTGCTAATTTCTGAATTTCTTCTACAATTTGTTGTGGTGTTTGGTGCGAAATTTCACGGCCGCATTTAGGGCAATGAGGATGACCTACTCTGGCGAATAACAGGCGCATATAATCATAAATTTCGGTTACAGTTCCGACTGT
>CAZBKB010000009.1:20393-36703 GCA_964492425.1 uncultured Gammaproteobacteria bacterium
TGAGCGTGGATTATGGGAAGTTGATTTTTGGTCGATGGAAATTGCTGGAGACAGGCCTTCAATACTGTCGACATCCGGTTTGTCCATAACGCCAAGAAATTGGCGGGCGTAAGAGGCCAGAGATTCGACGTAGCGGCGCTGGCCTTCCGCGTAGATTGTATCGAAAGCCAGTGATGATTTGCCGGAGCCAGAAATACCAGTAAAAACAATTAACTTGTTTTTAGGAATTTCTACACTAATGTTTTTTAAATTATGTTCGCGAGCGCCTTTGATGATGATCTTGTCCATTTAATTTATTATTTGTTACTTATCACTTATCTCTCCTAATACCCAAATATTTACCGAAGTTATATGGATAGAGATGAAAGGAATATTTTAGCACTTTGCGGCAAGTTATGGAAGACTATTAAGTCCTCAGTTGAAGTATTTGATCACGAAGATAGGTTGCCTTTTCGAAGTCCAGAACTCGAGCGGCATCTTTCATTTCACGCTTGAGGAATTTGATTATGCGTTTTTTGTCATCCGGAAGGATTGGCCCCTCATATGCACGCTCCATAACACGCGCCACGACTGCATCGCGGTAAACTAATTTTTTCTCCTCTTCTTTTTGACGGTCGACTAGCTTATCGCGCACTGGTTTTTGGATAGATTTTGGGATTATATGATGCTCTTGGTTATATCTAATCTGGATTTTGCGTCGTCTTTCGACTTCTTTAATGGCACGGTCCATTGATCCCGTCATCGTATCCGCATAAAGGATTATCGAACCATCGATATGACGGGCTGCACGTCCCATTGTTTGCACCAGAGACGTTTCTGACCTTAAAAATCCTTCTTTGTCCGCATCCATTATAGCAACGAGTGTTACTTCTGGAAGGTCTAAGCCTTCTCTGAGTAAATTAATACCTACGAGAACATTAAAGTTACCCATTCTGAGATCATCTAGTATGTCAGCCCTGTCGAGAGTTTGGATATCACTGTGAAGATAAGTAACTTTTATGTTTTTTTCTTTTAGATAATTCGAGAGCTCTTCTGCCATGCGCTTGGTAAGAGTTGTTACTAATACGCGTTGATGTTTGTCTACTCGTTTTTGAATCTCTGTTATTAAATCTTCTATTTGTCCTTTCGATTTACGGATTGATATTTCCGGGTCAACAAGACCTGTCGGCCGGATTAATTGTTCTACTACCTTGTCGGATATTTTTAATTCATAATCTGCAGGGGTTGCAGAAGTGTAGATAACCTGGTTTGTAAGACGCGAAAATTCTTCGAATTTTAGTGGACGGTTATCAAACGCGCTTGGCAAGCGAAAGCCAAAGTCGATAAGCATTTGCTTTCTTGCTCTGTCCCCGTTGTACATACCATTTATCTGTGGAACAGTCATGTGTGATTCGTCGATTACCATGAGGTAATTTTTGGGAAAATGTTCTAGGAGAGAATATGGTTTCTCTCCGGATTTTCGACCGTCGAAATGGCGTGAGTAGTTTTCGATTCCTTTGCAGTAACCAAAATTTTGGATCATTTCAAGATCGTATTTTGTTCTCTGCTCTAGCCTGTGGGCTTCCAGTTTTTTCCCTGCTGATTTCAAAACCCTGAGGCGATCCTTGAGCTCTGTTTGAATAGACTTGATTGCCCCTTCCTGACCATGTTCGGATAGAACGTAATGTTTGGCTGGGTATAATGCCGTTTGCTCTAGTTTCTTGATGGTTGCACCTGTTATCGAATGGATTACTTCGAGTTTATTGAGTTTCGAGTCGGTAAAAGAAAGTCTTAATCCGCTATTTTCGTATGCAGGCAGTATCTCGATGTTTTCACCACGGATCCTGTAAGTACCACGGATAAAATCTGTTTCATTCCTTTCGTATTGTAGTTTTGCAAAACCAGTTAACAAGTCAGTTCTGGCCCAAATTGCACCAACTTTTAAATCTAACCTAGCGTCTTTATATTCTTTCGGAGAACCTAAATTATAAATTGCTGAAACTGATGCAACAACAATTGTGTCATTTCTCGTAGATAAATTGGTGGTTGCTGCTAATCTAAGTCTATCAATTTCTTCGTTTATTTCTGTTTCTTTTTCGATATAAGTATCTGTTGAGGGTAAATATGCCTCGGGCTGGTAATAATCGTAATAAGAGACGAAATAAGATATTGCGTTTTGTGGAAAATATTCCCGAAATTCCTGGAAAAGCTGTGCTGCGAGCGTTTTGTTGTGACTAATGACCAATGTTGTTTTTTGTACTTTTTGGATTAGATTGGCAACTGTGAAAGTTTTCCCCGATCCTGTTACCCCGAGTAATGTTTGATGGCGGAGGTTTTTGTTAACACCGTTAACCAGTTTCTCAATGGCTTGTGGTTGGTCACCTGTTGGCTTGTAGGGAGAACGCAGTTTGAATTGCATGAGCTTATATTATAACTGGTTAGAACCGGATAATCTACGGGTTTTATTTGGGATTTAGTGTATTGACAACTTCGGGTTATGTTCGTATACTTTTTGCATGAGTGTTGTAGTTTACAAAAGGCAGCAGCAGATTTTGGATTTTTTGAAAAATTACATTGACAAGTTTGGCAATGCGCCTACTCTTGTTGAAATTGCGAATCACCTTGGTGTTAAATCTCTGGCTACTGTTCACGAACATCTAGCTGTGCTTGAGAAAAAGGGGTTGATTAAGAAATCTTCGGGTATAGTCCGTAGCATCGAGCTTATTGACAAAAAAATTAGTGATATTGTGAAAGGTATCGAACTTCCTATTTTGGGTTTTATTGCGGCTGGTGCGCCAATTGAACCTTTTACAGACCCAACTGCTACTTTTGCTGTTGCTAATAATATGATTGCTCAAAACAAAAAATCGTACGTTTTGCAGGTTAAGGGAGAATCTATGATTGAAGATGGAATATTAGATGGAGATTTTGTAGTAATTGAGGAAACAAACCAGGCAAACAATGGTGATATCGTAGTCGCTATGATGGAAAACGGTGTTGTAACGCTAAAGCGATTTTACAGAGAAAAAGACAGGATTCGCTTAATGCCCGCTAATTCTGCAATGCAGCCAATATTCGCCAAACACGTGACAATACAAGGTAAATGCGTTGGGGTAATTAGGAGATATCAGAACTAGTTATAAGGTTATTAGGAACGCAACTGCAGCGGTGGACATAATAACAAATGTTGCTCCGCCTAAAACATTTGTAATCCAGGTATTTTTATATTTTCCCATTATTTTTTCGCTATTGCAGATTACTAATATAATAGCTATTAGAATCGGGGATATAAGTCCATAAATTACAGCAGTATAAAACAGTGCCTGGAATGGATTAATACTTGAAAATGTCATAAAGAGTCCAACTACTGTAGAGACTATAATTACCCCATAAAAAGCTTTTGCTTGCCTAAAAGATTTATTTAAACCTTCACGCCACCCAAACGTTTCCGCTATAGCATAGGCAGCTGCTCCTGCTAAAACTGGGATTGCCAAAAGGCCTGTGCCTACTATACCAAGAGTAAAAAGCAGTGTCGAAAGCTTGCCTGCAATTGGTTCTAGAGCTTTGGCAGCTTGATCTGCCGTTTCTATATTATGAATACCATTTACATAGAGAGTCGATGCTGCTGTTGCAATAATTGCAAACATCACAACATTCGAAAGAAACATACCTATATTTACATCTTCTCTGACCATTTTAAGCTCATGTTTGGTAACAATTATGTGTTTGCGCTTAGTTTTTTCTTCTTCCTGAATTTCCTCAACCTCTTCAGACGTCTGCCAGAAAAACAAGTATGGAGATATTGTTGTTCCCAAAATAGCCACGACAAGCGATATTGTTTCTTTATTTAGTTCAACATGTGGAACAAGTGCACCGTAAATTACACTTCCCCAATCCATTCTTGCTGCAATTGAAGAAGCTATGTAAGCAAAGAGGGCAAAAGTAAGCCATTTAAGGTTTGAAGCAATTTTTTTGTATGGGAAATAAATCATAAGAGCGGTAATAAAAACTGTGTATAATGCTGCCATTAAGATCGTTGGTACAGGTAAAATTAGCTTGGTGGCTGCAACCATTCCAGCCAGGTCAGCACCTATATTTATAGTGTTAGATACAATAATAAGAAGAGCTAAGATGTACAAAAATATTCGAGATTTGTAATGAGTTTTTATTGTTCCTGCCAAACCTTTATGAGTTACCAAACCTATTCTTGCACACATTTCCTGAATTGCGGCCATAAGCGGAAATGTTAAAAATGATGTCCAGAGAAGCGAATAGCCTGCCTGAGCACCTGCCATTGAGTATGTAGCTATTCCTGATGGATCATCGTCTGATGCACCGGTAATTATTCCAGGGCCTGCGGACTTGAGCAATTTTTTAATTCTTTTAATCATCCTTTTTTATTTTTATGCCTTTTGTATATATATAACACTACAATAAGTATAAGAAGAAACAGGATTATTATGTCAAACTTATGTAAGTACTCTCTTATATTTTCCCATTTATCTTTTAATATAATACCGATGGAAATTAGTAAAACTGTCGAACCAAGTGTGCCTAAAAACGTGTAAGTTATGAATTGCCTATACGGAACATGCAGAATTCCTAAGGGTAAAGATACAAAACTTCGCAAACCTGGTATAAAGCGTGAAACTGAAATAATCCATGGACCATGTTTTTTAAAAAGTTTCTTTGTTACGCTAAGCTCATATTCAGTAAAAAATAGAAAATGGCCATGTTTTTCTATTATTTTTTTTATAATTGTCTTTTTAAAATGGTAACCAATCCAATAAGCAATTGTTGAACCAGATAATGCGCCAAACAAGCTCCAAATTAATACAGGTAAAGCGCTAAATCTACCCATCGATGCCAAATAACCTGAAAAGACTACTGTAATTTCTGGTGGCATAGGGATCATTAATGATTCCATAGCAGAAACTAAAATAATGCCTGGATAACCGAATGTAGAAATTAAGCTGATCGCAATATTTATTAAAAATTCTGTAATCATTGACGTTGACTTTAGTTAATTAGACAATATGTCTTATATGGGATCACTAATCATTGTAGCCACACCAATTGGAAATTTAAAAGACATTACTTTTAGAGCAGTAGAAATACTGAAAAATGTTGATTATATATTATGTGAGGACACAAGGATAACTGGCAACCTACTTTCTGCCTATGATATTCATAAAAAATTGTCTGTTATAAATGATTTCAACGAAGAACGAGTGATTGATAAAGTAATAGGTGATCTACTGGCGGGGAAGCGTGTCGCACTTGTTAGTGACGCGGGTACACCGCTTGTATCTGACCCTGGATTCAAACTTGTGCGTGCAGCTCGAAGCAAAAATATTAACGTTGAAACCGCTCCCGGCCCAGTGGCAGCAATTGCGGCGCTTGTTATATCTGGGCTTCCCTGTGACAAATTTATATTCTTAGGTTTTTTACCCAAGAAAGATGGCAAACGTATAGAACTTTTAAAAAATATCAAGATGTCAATTTCTTGTGTCAAATCTACAGTCATTATTTACGAATCGCCGTTTCGGGTTTTAAAAACTTTAGAACAAATACAACAGGTTTTCGGAGATATCAAAATTGTTGTTGTAAGAGAGCTAACTAAAATGCATGAGGAAATAGTTTGTGGCAATATTTCGAATATTCTTGACAAAATTAAAACAAAAGGTGAGTTAGTAATATTGTTTTAAAGCAGGCTGCGGCCGGTCATTTGGGAGGGTTTTGGAATTTGTAAAATTCCAAGTATTGTCGGGGAGATATCTGCCAGTAAGCCCTGGGGTAACTGGATATCTTGTCCTTTAAGCTCATTAAAAATGAATAGTGCTGGAACAGGACTAATATTATGTTCTGTGTCTGGTTCACCCGTACCAATTTTAATCATTACTTCTGCATTACCATGATCGGCTGTAATGATTATGCCTCCACCTGCAGAAAGAATTGCTGTGGACAGTATTCCTATTTGTCTGTCGATTGCCTGTATACCCCTGATTGTTGCTTCAATATTGCCACTGTGTCCAACCATGTCGGCACTTGCAAAGTTTACAACAATAAAATCATATTCCTTCAAGGCAATTTTTTCTAAAATGTTACTTGTTATCTTTGCCGTTGACATTTCCGGTGTCTGGACATATGAAGCAACTTTGGGTGAATCAATAAGAATTCTTTCCTCCAAATAAAAAGGCTGCTCAAGGCCTCCGTTAAAAAAATATGTAACATGGGCATATTTTTCAGTTTCTGCAATATGCAGTTGGCTCATGCTTCTTTCTGACAAAACTCGGGCAATCGGCATGGTAACTTCTTCGGGAGTAAAAGCCACTTTTGAAACTGGCAAATTTCGCTGATAGCTCGTAAGTGACACAAAAAATAAATCTTTCATTTTTGCGCCTCTTGAAAAGCTTTTTACAGGTTCTCCAGAAGAAGTTTTAAGGTTGCTTAAATCATCCAAGACAAATGCCTTAGTGAGCTGTCTTGCCCTGTCTGGTCGATAGTTAAAAAAAACTATAGAGTCTTTGTCATTAATTGGCCCTATCGGGACACCGGATTCATCCACGATTGTATGGGGTTCTATAAATTCATCTGTGATATTTTTGCCGTATGAATCTTCTATAACTAAAACTGCGCTTTTTGCCCTATGTTCACTTTTGCCTGTTAAGGCTAAATATGCTTTTTCCGTCCTGTCCCAGCGATTGTCACGATCCATCGCATAGTACCTGCCGGAAATAGATGCAATTTGCCCTGTTTGTTCGCTTTCCAATCTTCTTGCAAGCTCTTCAACAGATGCTTTTCCAGACCTTGGTGTACTATCTCGGCCATCTGTAAATACGTGTACCTTAATTCTAGATGGTGGTATATTATTCTTTTTAAAAAATGTTAGCAGTGAGTATAAGTGGCTTACTTCGCTATGAACTGCACCAAGTCCTATAAGTCCCATTAAGTGTATATTTGAATTATTTTTATTAGCATGCTCTAATGCACCTATAAACGCTTCATTTTGGAAAAAAGTGCCGTCTGCTATTGCATTATTAAGTCGTAAAAGATCCTGAAACACTACTCTGCCTGCACCGAGGTTTATGTGCCCAACCTCTGAGTTTCCAAAGATTCCCTCTGGCAATCCTACTGCCTGACCAGAAGCAACAAGCTGGGGGTGTGGATAGGAAAACCAAAGGTTGTTAAAATTTGCCGGATTGGCACGTGTTACCGCATTACCTGGACCCGGGTCTGCAATACCCCAACCGTCCAAAATAAGAAGAATGAGTGGTTTGGGTTTTTGGGTGATCCTAAACATTTCATGAAAGCTCGTATTCTATCTCTAGAAGCCTGTTATACTTTGCCACTCTTTCCCCACGAGCTGGTGCTCCAAACTTGGCGTAATCTGCCCCGATTCCGACGGCAAAGTCTGCAATAAAATCCTCGTTTGTTTCTCCAGACCTATGAGACACAACTATTTTAAAGTTAGCCACTTTCGCACGTTTCGCCACCTCCAGCGTCTCTGTTATTGTACCTACCTGATTTGGTTTGACAATGATTGCATTGCAAGCCTTTTTCTCAATAGCTTTATTTAGCCTGACAAAGTTCGTTGTAATAAGATCGTCACCTACAATTAAAGTTTCTGTACCAAGTTTTTCTGTAATCCTTGTCCAACCATCCCAATCATCTTCTGATAGCGGATCTTCAAGAGAAAGAATGTGATACTGATCACTTAAAACCTTGAAGTATTCTATGAAATCGGCTGTTGATAGTGCCACAGGCCTGTCTTTTATTTTGTAATCACTGCCTTCTAAAAAGTATGATGCGGCAACATCTAAACTGAAAAATACGTCTATTCCAAGTTGGTAATTTGCTTTTTGGACAGCCTCTTCAATAATTTTTAGCGCATCAGAATTAGTATACAGAACAGGTGCATAACCACCTTCGTCACCTATCAAGGTCACCCCGCTGTGGTTTGTTATTACCTCTTTCAGGGAATAATATATTTCTGCACCTACCCTAAGATTCTGTGAATAAGCTGTCGCCTGGGGTGGCACTATCATAAATTCTTGAAAATCTGTGTTGCCTCCTCCATGTTTACCTCCGTTTAATATATTAAACATAGGGGTAGGAATTTGAAATTTTTGATTGTCAACTCCTGTTAGAAGTTTTGATATGTATTTGTAGAGCGTAACCTTCTCTGATGCACTTTGTGCTTTAGTTACTGCCGCAGAAATTGAAAGGATCGTATTTGCACCTAGCTTTGATTTATCTTCTGATCCGTCAGCTTCTATCATAATTTTATCAATTGCGGCCTGATTTGCAGCATCTTGCCCAATGATTTTAGGGGCAAGAACAGTTGCTATATTTTGTAGACACTGAAGCACTCCTTTGCCTTTGTACCTCTTAGGATCTCTGTCTCGAAGTTCAACTGCTTCATGTCTGCCTATAGATGCCCCTGAAGGTGCTGCGAAGCTTCCTACAGAACCATCTTCAAGCTGTACAATTGCCTCAACTGTTGGATAACCGCGGCTATCCAGTATCTCTCTACCTATGATTTTCTTAATTACAGCCATATCTTAGTTTTAACTTGTTTTTACCTTTTTAATCAAGTTGTGTTCCGCTTCATATACCAGACTCCTCGTAGAATCTATAACATCCGGGTTAACCGAAATTGAAGTGATTCCCCAACTGACCAGCATTTGAGTAAGTTCAGGGAACACTGATGGTGCTTGTCCACAAATGGATGATGTCACATTGTGTTTGCTTGCTGTCTCAATAATTTTTTTCAAGGCCCAAAGTACTGCAGGATTAAGTTCATAAAATTCACCAGCAACTTCTTCATTATCCCTGTCTGTACCTAAAATTAACATCGTTAAATCATTAGAACCTATGGATACCCCGTCTATACCAATTTTTATAAATTCTTCCAGTAAAATTACGTTACTTGGAATTTCTACCATCATATAAAATTTAAATTTGGAGTCATCAAATAAACCAGAATCATTAACCAAATCTTTTACAGCCGAAAGTTCTTTTACTGTTCTCACAAAAGGAATCATGAGATGCAGATTATCAAACTTTTCCCTAACCTCCTTAATTGCTGAAAGTTCAAGTTTAAAAACATCCGGGTCTTTGATATACCTGAATGCTCCACGGTAACCCAACATTGGATTTGACTCAACAGGCTCATATTTTTCCCCGCCTTTTAAGTCTTTATATTCATTTGATTTAAAATCTGTTGCCCTGTAAATAACTGGCCTATTTTTAAAAGCTTTGGCGAAAGTTGTTAATCCTTTTACCAGTTCCCCGATATAGTATTTTTGTTTATTTTGAGCAATAAATTCTTTTGGATGAGTACCTATTTGCGCCAGTAAAAATTCTGCTCGAAGAAGCCCAACTCCATCTACATTTTTCCTCGCAATTTCCTCTGCAAGTTCGATCTCTGCCAGATTTGTATAAATATATGTGGCTGTTTTGTGCGAAGAATATGTATCTTTCCTAACCTCTGCCTGAAAGTATTTTTTATTTCCTATAATCTGTCCTTTGTAGATTATACCTTTTAACCCATCGACTGTAACTTGTTCTCCGTCTTTTAATTTTTTAGTTGCTTCTTCTGTGCCTACGACGCATGCTATACCAAGTTCTCTTGATACTATAGCTGCATGCGAGGTTCGTCCTCCCCTGTCTGTGACTATTGCAATCGCTCTTTTCATGGCTGGGACAAAATCAGGATTTGTCATTTCGGTTACTAAAACGTCTCCCTTTTTAATTTTGTCCAGTTCAGAAACGTCTTTTATTATTACTACTCTTCCAGAACCAATTAAGGGGGATGCAGGTGCACCTCTAACTAAAATATTTTTCTCGCTTATTATATCGGCTTTTGTGTTTAGTCTTTTGAGGTCTTCTGTCACTTTAATGGTCGTGACAGGCCTGGTCTGAACAATGTAAAGTTTCCCGTCTTCGAATGCCCATTCGATATCTTGAGGAAAAAAATAGTGTTTTTCTATGGCATAACCAATTTTGGAAAGTTCTACAATGAAATTATCTTCTAGTTTTTGTTTCTTTTTGTGAGCTTTTGAGACATTTAAGACCTTGTTCCCGTCTTCACATCGCACCATGTATTTGTGCTGAGATATAATATTTTTTGAGATTATTTTTAATCCTTTTTTGTCAATCTCATAATGGTCCGGGGTTTCTCGACCTCCTACGACCATTTCCCCTAAACCAAAAATTGCTTCAATTATGATTTTGTTTCTATCGTTAGTTATAGGATCGATTGTGAACATAATTCCGGAAGACTGGGAGTTAACCATTACCTGAATAGGTATTGCGATACCAATTTTAAAATGGTCGAAGTTTTTTTGCACTCGATAATAGATCGCACGGGCTTCAAACAGAGATGCCCAAGCGGCAAGGAGTGCATCTTTAAGATTGTGTTCTCCTCTGACATTCAAAAATGTTGCCTGTTGGCCAGCGAAAGAAGCTTCGGGCAAATCTTCGGCAGTTGCGGACGAACGTACGGCTACATAGGCATCATTTCTGCCAGAAAGTTTATGGTAGTACTCATAGATATTTTTTTCTAGGTCTCGGTCAAGGTCGATTTTTTTAATTTCTTCTTGGCATAAACGTGCTTTTGACTGCAATGCAGTTGGGTTTTCTACGTCGATGTTATATAAAATACCTCTAATTCTGTCTATTGCACCAGATGTGTTTAAGTTTTTGAAATATGCTTTGGAGGTAACGATAAAACCATCTGGAATCGGCGCTCCTATCTTTTGCAATTCACCTAAATTTGCACCTTTTCCTCCAACTAGAGCAACATCATCTTTATCTATTTCTTTAAACCAGACAATATCCTGCATTGAAATTCTAATCTGCAGGGTGGGCAGATTACTTTTTTATTGTAGCAAAATCTGTCTTGCAGTAACTAGATGGATAGATATTTTAAAAACATCAAAGAAATTAGGGTTTTTGGCGGTATATTAGTTGCTCCAGTTTTAGTTAAATAGTCTATTTTTAGAACAGCATTAAATAGCTTGTTCAATCTTTTCAGATCTAATTTTTTTGCCTGATCTTTAATCTTTTGCCATTGCCAGGCCTGTATGGTTTTACCAGCTAATTTTGAAATGCTATTTAAGTCTATATTCATTTTTGCGAGAGATAGTAAAAATAATCGATTTAATATCTGCCATATTAAATAGGCATTCTCTTTTGAATCAATTTTATTTAACAACCTTATTGTATTTGTGGTTGGGCCAGAAATTGAGTCTAGAAAGAAAAAGATATTTGACGGAAGCTTAAAAATTTCAACATGCGCTATATCAGAAAAAGAATTTGCTTGGCTTTTGTTAAGCTCCTTGTCTTCCCACAATATAAGAATATTTGATTCAGAAATACTTGTTAATTTTTTAGGTTTTAACTTAAGTTTACTGATAAGGTTGTGGGCAATGACTATTTTTTTTATCCCCATCAAATCAGAGGTACTAATGTTGTTTACCAAATCATCTAGTAAGTTGCTTTCTACGTTTATTTTGGTGTGGGTGGGGTTTTGTGCTAATAACTGGTCAAGTCTCCCGTATGAGCTTATAGTGTCGTCACCATGAAGTACATATATCATGATATTTTAATAACCCCGGTTTTATCTTTTACCTTTTTGTCTGTTTTAAGACCAAACTCATCACCTGCCTTGGCAATATCGATTTGAGCATGTTCTATTTGCATAGAGTCGACATTTTGTGTAAATTCCTTACCATCCTTATCAAGGAGTATAACTTTGTCACCGATTTTTAAGTCAGAGTTCGATAATTTAACAACAGCAACTTGCAGCTTATCGAAATAATGAACAACAATGCCAATTTTAGTTTTTATCATTATCTTCTTGTAAAATTTTAGTTATTTTTGTATTCGCTTGTGTTAACTTTTCCTTACATAATTTGTGCAGTTGCACGCCTTTTTCTAAAAGTGTTAAACCCTCCTCTATGTCTAAGCTTGGGGATTCCAGCTTCGCTACAATTTCTTCTAGTTTCTCCAGAGCTTTCGAAAATGAAGTATCAGGATTCTTTTTCATTAATTTTTGATTTTACTTTAGAAATTATAGTACCACGAAATAATTTTACCGCTATTACATCTTCCAGAACAACCTCGCTGGTGTTTTTTATTATAAGACCATTCTTGTCTCTCGTAATTGAGTACCCTCTTTCCAGCGTATTTGTCGGTGAAAGGTGTTTTAGTGATTTGTTTAAGCTCGATAACCTGTCTTCGTATCTTGAAAGAAATAAAGCTGCTTGACGTTTAAGATTTATATTAGAAACATTTTCTCTTTCTGTTGCACTAATCACTATGATTTTTTCATAGCGTTTGAGTGTTTCCTTCAGACTATGCAAGCGGTGAGGGTATTCCCTTATCATAATCTTTGTCTTTAAAAGTTGTGCGTAAAGATAATCCAACTTTTGCAAGTGAGAATCTATAAGTTTTTCACGCCTGGATGACAGTTTCAGTTCCAAGTAATTCAGTTTTTCCAATATGGTTTGCCAACCGCGAGTGATTATGTTTGCCGCATCTGTTGGTGTTGAAGCCCTAACATCTGCAACCCATTCTGCGAGAGATTCATTGACTTCATGACCAATTGCCACAACAGTAGGTGTTTTCATATTAAATATAGCCCTTGCAACTTGTTCGTCATTAAAAGCTGCCAAGTCTTCTAGGGGGCCTCCACCTCTGGTTATTACTGCAACATCCGCTCCGCTGGAATCTGCATGTGACAGGGCACTTAAAAGGCTCTGTACAGAACCTGCCCCTTGAACTCGAGTGTCAACATCGATTATTTCTATAATTGGAAATTTATTAGCGGAGTGAGCTACAAAATCATACCAAGCATTTGACTCTTTTGAGGTGATAAGGCACACTTTTTTAGGATATATGGGAAGTTCTTTTTTATGTAAAGTATCAAATAATCCTTCTTCTCGTAGTTTTTTTATTAAACCCTCAAGTTTTTTGTAAAGATCTCCTACACCCGCAAGCTCTATATGCTGGACTTTTAGTTGATATTTCCCATATGGTTCATAAAGTGTGAGGTTCCCGAAAGCAATAACCTGTTGATTTACAATATTATCGGCTAAGGGTTCGACAATATCTCCATTCGCAACACAAGGAAGTACTGCCTTGTCATCTTTTAGGGTCAGATAATAGAAACTGTAGCTAGGATGTTTTTTTATTTCGAACACTTCGCCCTCTACCCACACTATCATTTGTTCCAGTGTCTCTTTGGCAAAATAATTTACTTCAGATACAGAATAAATCTTACGATTGTTTACAGTTTTCATGATTTTGGAGAGAGCATATCATTTATTTATAGCCTCATTTTGGGTCTTGACAGAAATATTTTCCCGCAGTATAAACACTGTGCTTATCGCAAGATAGGCAACTCGAAGGGGCTTCTCGCAAGAGGGGCCTTTTCTTTTAGAAATACCTTAGAGAATTTACTATATCATCTAATACTTGTCTATAACTCTTTGTATCTTCATCTTGTGTCTGCTGCAAATATGTCATCTCAAGCGATTTATTGGTATCGAAAACCAAATATGTTATCTTGTAATAACCTTTTGGCTGAGAACTTCCCGTAGAAATTGCCTCTATTAACTTTGTTGGTTTATTATTTATTTCGAGATTTTTAAAGCTGATTACGCTATATAAATCGCTTGGGTTTTCAAATGAACTCACAGTACTTTCCCATTCCTCTTCGGGGATTTTTTTAATAGTAATAGGCGTAAAGTAATTTTCGGGAATACTAGGTACCACGAAAGTGTATGGGGCAAAAAAGAAACATTCATCTTCTTTATTGTTATAAGTCGTGAACCAATCGTTGGGATATGCTACTTCAAATGAAATTTTGGTATTTGCACAAAGTTTTACATTAGATGCAAGTACTCTTGCAGAAAGTATATTTTCCTGAGGTGCAGGTCTTTCGATCCCACCTATGGATTCTTCTTTTTGTAGAGAGTCGTGAGCATTATTTGTTTTATCAGACTTTGAGCCGACATAAAACAAAAACGCTGAATATAATGCGAAAGTTATTAACAAAACAATCAACCTCACCAACTGTTTTATAGTCGTTAACCTCAAATTAACATCCTTTGGTAAGATCTGATTTCTATGTTTAATTGCCTATGCAACCGGGTTAGAATCGCCTGATGGTTCCTCTGAACCTGCTTGCGACTGATCGTCCATAGCTGGTGGAGGAGGCGGAACCTCTTCCACACCACCTGTTGGTGGAGTTTCTGGTGCAGGACTAGGCTCTGGTGCAGGACTAGGCTCTGGTGCAGGACTAGGCTCTGGTGCAGGACTAGGAGCTTGCGCTCCACCGCCTGTAGAATCATCACCTGGAGTTTGACCATTTTGATCTGGATCCATTTTTACCTCCTTTCTTACATTTTAACAGAGAATAAGGCTACTTTGTAAACCCCGTAAAATTAAAACTTGAGAAGATGCTTGGATTTTTATCGAAATTTGCCTGACTGATTTGTTGTGCTTCGTTTCCCTGTACTAAACCGCTTTCTATGACCCTTTCACGATTTGCCAAGGAAGCTAATTCGTCTGCATAGTTCGAAAGTGATGATAATTCTATTCTTCGTTGGGCCAGTTGTTGAGATAGTAATGCGTTTTCTCTCTGTGCTCCAATTAAAACCTGATAAGCTTCTTCTTTTAACTGTAATTTATCATCCTCGCTGTCCCTGACAGGTCTTTCAAGCGTGCTAATAATATTTTCCGCAACATTAACTACTAGTAAAAAGTGTGATATTTGAAGATCCTTATAGGCTTGCAAGTGTGGCAACGTTTCAGTACTTTTAAATAAACTGTGTGCCTGTTGCGCCTCATCTTTTCTCCTTTGATAGTATACTTTTATTTCCCCAATATCTCCTCTTTCCCATATTTCTTCATCGGAAAGGGCTGGTAAGAAAAATGCAGGTGTGGCGGCACTTATAATATCTTTTAGCGCAAATTGATCTTCTTCTATTTTAGCTAAAAAGTTTTCTGACTGAAGCATATATTCATAGATCTGGGAATCGAGTGTTTCGTAAAGAACGGGGGGAGTCGATCCTTGCAGGTTTTTATGTTCATTTTCTATATTATCTCTAACCAATTTTATATGGTCGATAGTTTTTTGAATGTCACCCAGAGTCATGAAAAACCCGGGCACACGACTTGATGCCGACGCTTCCTTTAGAGAGTCTACCTTTTGAGTTTTTGCACCGGCTATTTGAAGTGAAGTACGTAATTCGTCAAGTGCTTGTTTGCTTTTGTAGAAAGAACTGCTTGCCGATTGAAAATACAGCGCTTGCTCGTTAACAGGAATCACTTGCCTGTTACTGTTATTTACCAAATGTAGAGAAATCGACAAGGAGAGCATAAGTGCCAGCGCCATGGCTGGGAATATCTTTGTATAGGGAATATGCGTGACCTTATACTTGTTAAACAGGTCAAGATGCTCCCTGTATGTTATTGCAGGCATAGCAGCTATATTCATTGTATGCTAAACAAATTATTTTTGTAAAATGAAGGATTATACAGCTTGACTTTCGGGTTATATTTGGGTATAAAAATAATATGGATGCAGAAGTGGATGAAACGGTTAAGGTTTGGGCTTTTTTTGATAAAGGTATTTTCCCTATTGCAATGAATTGGAATAGGCGTTTTGTAAAGTTTGAAAAATTAATCTTTACCTCCTCTAAGCGTGTGGGTAGTGTAAAAGTTGTTGATTTGGTATGTGCTTCTGACACTTCTAATTTTGAACTTGAATATAACAGTGAGGACTATTCCTGGAGGGTTAAAAGGGTAATGCCAAAATAAAATACACAGCAAATCTTAACTTTTTAAATTAAAATTGCAAGTTTATGTCAATTGTTAACCAGCGTGTTATTCTTCATGTCGACTTAAACAGTTTTTTTGCAAAAGCCGAACAGCAGGCTAATCCGGCACTCAGGGATAAGGCGGTAGGCGTAGTTAAAGGCCGGGGTAGAAGCTGTATTATTGCGGCATCGCCTGAAGCAAAGAGGTTTGGCATCACAACCGGCTCAAGAACTTACGATGCCCTCAAAATTTGCCCAAACATTATTCTGATACCTGCCGATTTTGAGAAATACGAATATATAAGTCGAAAATTTATCGAAATTTGTTCAAGTTATTCTCCATTTTGTGAAGTTTTTTCTCTTGATGAATGCTTTATTGATGTAACAGAAACCGAAAAATTTTGGCCGCATCCGCCACGCAATGCAAGTATGGAACAATTAGCATGGTTCGAGATGGGCCAATCATTACGAGGCAATACAGGCGGGGGGACTGTTTTT
>CAZBKB010000010.1:0-2768 GCA_964492425.1 uncultured Gammaproteobacteria bacterium
GTTTCTATCGGAATCTCCTATAACAGGCTTCTTGCGAAACTTGCAAGCGAGCAAATTAAGCCGGACGGTTTATTTTGGATAACAGAAGACAATATATATAAAGTTCTTGACAAAAGTAACCTTATGGATGTGTGCGGTATAGGCTGGGGTCTATATCACCATTTAGCGCAACTTGGTATCTATGATTTCCCAAAACTCAGGTTTGTTTCACGCGAATTTTTACATGATAATTTCGGCCCGTTTTGGGGACCTTATCTTTGGGATATTTGTCGAGGAATTGACAGAACACCAGTCAATTCCTTTAAGTTGATACCGGAGCAAAAAAGTGTGGGCAGAACATATACCGCACATAGGCTCTTGACAAAGAGGCACGAAATTTTCAAGGTTGCAAGGAATTTGTGCGAAGAAGCTACTTTTAAGGCAAGGCGTATGGGCCTTGCCGGACGCTATGTAGCCTTTAGTTTGCGAGAAGGTCGTGGCGGCAAAATCTTTTGGGGACATAAAACATTAAAAACATATATTGACGACGGAAAAAAGTTGTTTGATGTGTGCCGACTAATTTCGGGAGATTGGGATATAAAAGAAGCAATTTTTTGCGGCGTAACGTTGGGCATGCTGAGCAAAGCTGGCTGGCAACCAATTCCCATTTTTAGGAAGGACAGAAAATATGCACGCCTTGTCTCGTCTGTAGATACTGTTAATAAGCGCTTCGGTCACTATACGATTTTTCCGGGGCAACTTCTGGGGATGCCAATTGTAATGCCGGAAGTAACAGGATATTTTGGGGATAAAAAATTCAGGTTGAACTTTTTGCGTAAAAGCCAAGACTTTTGACTAAAAAAATTCAGGTTGAACTTTTTGCGTAAAAGCCAAGACTTTTGACTAAACTAGACTACTTAAACTGCATCATTTGAGTGGAAAGGTTTGTGAAAATGTGGTATAATTGACCTATAATAAATGGTTTCGCCTGAACGGGTCGATGTTTTTGAAGGAGATGGGAGAAGAAAAAACGGCAGTGCATTCTTAAGCGAAATTTTTCCTGCCCCAGATATTACGCTGAGAACACAAGAAGAAATAGAACATATACAACGAATGATCCAAATAAAAAAAGCTCGTCTTGGCACTCATTCCGATGTTGAAGGTCTGGAAGACCTTCAAAGATATATGAAAAGGTGCGGTTTAGCAACAGAAACTTCTAAATCATGTAGAGCGTGACGCTAAACACAATGGACGCCCAGCGGCAACAATTATTTCTTTTCCTGCCTAGTTTAGAATTTTATTCGGTAAAAACCTGGGTAAACATTTTGCCATATACTCCCCCATCTATAGCACCAATTCCGATTTTGCCAAATGCCGGATCCAAAATATTTCTTCTGTGGCCTTCGCTATTTATGAGTCCAGAGTAAGCACGTTCAACATTAGGTGCCAAAGCGAGATTTTCGCCTGCGTAAGTATAGCTTATTCCGGCTTGCTCCAATCGGTCGCCGACATCCGCCCCCTGTGCTGAGTAATGAGAAAAATAGCCTTGTTTAAACATATCGCTTGAGTGCTCACGCCCTACTTTCGCCAAGCTATCGTTCCAAATTAACGGTTTTGCACCTGCTTGCTTCCTTTGCGCATTAACAAGCTCGAGCATTTTCCATTCGCTTTCATAGTCTATTTTTATATTTTGCTGCGTAAACTTAAGATCAACAGTACCTTTTTCTTCAGGCTTAACAGTTAAAAAGGTCAGAGTTTGCTTAGTTATCGGCCCAAAAATGCTATTGAAAGGTCTTTCTAGCACTATGGCTGTATCCACTAAGGGTGAAGCCGTTTTGGAATTGAATATATTCTGCTTTACCTTTGGGTTTATGGGCAAAGAAACTGCAAAAAGTAGCGCAAAAGCTAAAAATAATAAGGCGTTTATAATTGCAGGTACTATACCTAGATATTTATTTATTTTATGGGGATGTAATCGTGAAATAAACCTGGTAAATAGACTTGTCATCACACCAAAAAATATACTTTCTGCGATAATCCAAACCGTAAAAAAACCCATAGGATTTGCGATAATTTTAGGTATGTTTGTTGACTGTGTTAAAAGTTCAGATATAGGTGAATAAAAAGCTAAAGCTGCAATGAGAGCGAAGAGGAATCCTAAGATATTAAAGGTTTGTAGTAAAAACCCTCTCTTTACCCCATTTATTGCAAATATGGCCACCAAAAGAATAATTATTATATCAATCCAATTCATTTTGATGGAGAAATGTACTCTCTCATGGGATTCTTTCGAATGTGATCAGGCTAAACTTCCCTGTAACCAATTGCTCCTTTTTGAAATGCTGGGCACAGGGATTGGAATGGAACACCCTCTGCTCCGATATGTTGAGAGTCTACCATACTTTCAGAGATTTACAGATTCAATCTTTTGTTTAACTCTATCATTGCCTTTCATAAAGCACAAAATCTATCAAAATATAAGTTTTAATACAAACTACGGGGCCTTACAGAATTAAATCAATCTGTTCTGGGATTTATTTTGTCCCACACGAAGTAACTAGTTTTATCCTGTTGGACTTCTATGTAACCCTCCGGTTTAAACTGGTCGTTGTCTATTTTTACTTCGTAAATGAAAGCATTGTAATCCGAAACCAAGCCAGAGTAACTCTCACTTGGCTGTCGCACATGGTATTCACCTCTTTTATTAATGTTTTCAACAGTTATACCTAACTCTTCATCAAGAGCTCGATGCGCAGCCGTATCAGCGGATTCGTCTGGCTTTAATTTTT
>CAZBKB010000010.1:2778-35142 GCA_964492425.1 uncultured Gammaproteobacteria bacterium
GGTTCTTGTCGCGTAAAGCGTCAGCCTGTTAAGCTTTAATTTTTCTGCGATTGATGTGCCTAAATTACGTCTGCGCTCTCTACCATCATTAAAGACTTGTCGATCTTCACGCAAACGATAGCTTTTTCCATTGTTGTCCGTGTAAGTAACGTCAACGCCGACTACCTTAAATTTTCTAAGGAGAGCATCATCCTTAGATTCCAGTAAGGTTTCACCCGATTTTATTTCCTCAAGTAAGTGAGCATAGGTCTTTTGTGCTCCATGCCCCCACTTATCGAAATCAATACCATGCTTGCGAAGCTGTACTTCTAATTCTTCGTCTGTTAACTCTTCGTTTTGTGACATGACAATTTTGTGGGGGCACAGGGACTCGAACCCTGAACCAACCGCTTAAAAGGCGGTTGCTCTACCAAGTTGAGCTATACCCCCAAATTCATTATGTACACATTTCAAAAACTAGCTGCAAGCGTCAAAGTCCATTGTTCTGCAAATCAGCATGTCTGGCATTAAACCAGGGTGCTTGACGGAATTAGTTAGAGGTAAATTATATAAAATCTAGCTGTTTTGTTCAATGGAATTTGATTTATTTTCACAATTTACTTTTAATAGAGTTAGTAATGATTTATTGAGGCATCCAAGTAATGTGTATTGTGGATAAAAAGGAGGTGAAAACAAATGATACTTGAGGATTTGTCTGTTGCTGTTTCTTCCGTTGTTTTAAATTCGATCGCTACTTTTGTAAATTTTATACCTGCTCTGGTCGGCGGACTGATCGTTCTTATCATCGGCCTGGTTGTTTCTGTCATAGTATACAGGGCAGTATTTGGAGTCTTAAAAGTCATACAGCTTGAAAAGTTTCTAGCAAAGTACGGGATAGTAGAGATTGAGGGACGCGACGTTGAATGGAGTGAAATTTTGGCAGAGCTTGCTCGCTGGACCGTTATTATTGTATTTTTGGTTCCAACCTTATCTGCCTGGAAACTGGGTGCGGTAAACACTGTTTTGAATAGAGTAATCCTTTATATCCCAAATGTGATTGTCGCCGTAATTTTGGCCATGGTCGGCTTGGTAATTGCCAGACTTGCGTATAGGATCGCACACGGTGCAAGCAATAACTTGGGCAAAGGCATGGCACATACCATAGGTCTTATTGCACAATGGTCTGTCATGATATTCGTTGGCTTTTTAGTTCTGCACCAGCTCGGTGTTGCCCAGGAAATGCTGAGGATACTGTTTGGTGGAATAGTTGCTATGTTTGCTCTGGCCGGTGGTCTTGCTTTTGGATTTGGAGGCCAAGATACTGCTAAGCAGATAACTGAGTCTATTTGGTCTAAGTTTAAAAAGTAGTAATAGGGGCAAGAGTTACAATACCCATCCTAGGGATCAGATGTAGTTTTGTGGTAAAATTCGCTAGCTAAATTGTGTTTTGGGACCCTTAGTCAATTTTAAAAAATTACGCAGGGCCGAATGTAGTGAGGACCTATCGTCTATCGGTTAGGACGACACCCCTTTCCACATAAAGTGGACGCTCTTTATGGGGGCAAGGTCTAGATTAAATGTGGTATTTATATGTTTTAAAAAGCAATATATTTGAAAGAAAATATATAGGTATCACTGGTAATATTAATGCAAGGCTTAGTAAGCATAATTCGGGAAGCGTTTGGTCAACAAAAGCTTATAGACCGTGGACATTGGCATATACCGAAGAGTTTGATACAAAAACGGGTGCACGATTAAGAGAATTAGCACTTAAGAAAAGCGGGAATAAAAGAACTGAAGTATTTAAAAAGATTGAGGCGCGTTCGTCTAGGGGTTAGGACACAGCTCTTTCAAGGCTGTAACACGGGTTCGATTCCCGTACGCGCTACTCCAAATCATGCAATAACTGTAGATACTGCTCTATGTTAAAATCTTCCCATTACATTAATGATCTACAAAAGCATAATTGGAAAGGAAATTGAATTAACTGACGAAAGACGACAACATATTATATCCAGACACCCTGACGTTGCTACTCATTTTACTAAAGCGTCAACAACGCTTGTTGAGCCAGACGAAATTCGAATAGATAAAGAGGACAAAAATGTATTGTTATTTTACAAGTATTTTAGTAAAATAGGTTCAGGAAAATATCTTGTAGTTGCAGTTAAATTTAATAAAAGAAATTTTCTTTTGACTCTATATTCAACGCACAGAATCAGGACAGGAGAAAAATATGAAATCAAACAAGCTTCTTAATTATTATTACGACCAAGAAGCTGATGTTCTTTATATGTCCAAGGGGGAGCCGTCGAAAAGTGACGACTCTGATGAGATATCAGATGGGGTGATTGCTCGATACAATCCAAAAACCAGAGAAATTAGAGGTCTAACTATCCTAAACTTTGCAAAGAAGTCAAAAGAAAAATCCAGAACTGTCAAATTGCCTTTCGAAATAGGCTTTTCAATCGCATAATAGTTCAGCATTGCAAAATAATATTCTTTCAAAATCTCCAACTTCCCTAATCAAAAAAACTAATGGTCTTTCAAGCACTGTTTTAAACCTTGACGCAGAATAAGCAACGGGAGCACTTTCGGCTGGAATTATTCCTTCTGGCCTACCAAATTCGTTGTATACATGCAGTGTGCCTGTTGAATAATCTTTGATAATCACTGCCTTATTTTCTCGATCTGCAAGTTCCTCGTGAGGGTAAGAGTTTCCAATTCTGACCACCCTAAATCCTACTCTTCGTTCTTTTAATTCTTTATAAATATCTGTAAGGTCTTGGGCATCGAAATCTTCAAGTACTCTCTTTGCTTCTTCGGGCCGAAACAAAAATGTACATGTTTCAAGATCAATCCCAACATAGGCATTGCTCATTTGACGTATAAAGCTTATTAATTCTTCTGCCGAAAGGCCAGTTATGTCTATGGCAATTATTTGCGCTTGAAATGTTCCCGCCTCAATTCCTTTTGGCATTTTGTGTCAATATAGCCGCAAAGCAATATTGTGTCAAATCGTCTTTGGAGTTTCGGTTAAGGATTTGGGTCAGGAGTCTTCAGGGATGGTGCAATGTAGTGCAACGTAAAAATATGTCAAGAAGATGTTGACATGATGGCCATTATTGGGTAGTATACAGCCTCAATGAGAGTTGAGGCTGAGCAATCACAAATAGGTCGTTTTGACGATAAACTAAAAAAGGCCCTAAGGGTTACGGTAGCAGGCGTGGCATTAGCAGGTTTCGGCAGTTGGTCCGCTGGTATGTATGACTTCTTCACTGATGTTAAACCATCCAGTAACGAACTTCATCGCCAAACGGACGATTTGTTCCCTAGACCTGATCCTTCGGAGCTTCGTGTGGCAAATAGTTTAATTGCCGATGTAAATTCCGATATTGACAGACGGCAGTTGAATCGTGAAATTCTTACCATCAATACTCTTTTGCAAGAACGTTATGGTGAAATAGAGGCCGCCCAGGGAATAATTGAAGAAGAACAATCAAATATATCATACTTTGACGAACAAACCAGAAAAACAGGCTTGGTTTCTAAAAGTAAACGTGATTTGACAATGATCGTGTCCGGTATGTTAGGCATGTTTGTGGGGCTAGGAGGCGTTTTCAAATTTCAGAGTAAACGCCAATAGATCATATTCGTCCTTGATTTTTTCCAATCTGACTTTTTACAATTAGATAAAACTTTAAGAAATGAAGGTCACAATGTACACAACCCGCACTTGCCCGTTTTGTAAAATGCAAAAGGATTTTTTGGCCGAAATTATACTTCTTATGACATAGTTTTAACAGGTCGATCAGGGCAATGACCACGTTACCAAGTAAAATCCCATAGTTTGACTTTGCTTCCTCTACCTGTTATACTTATCCTCGACTAGCAGATTGAGGTAATGAATCTGCTTAACTTCGAATAATTTTTGACAAGAAAAGATAAAGGTATACCGAATTTTTAAATTTTCAACAGGTATCTTTCTTCCTTCTCACAAATACAACTCTTAATTAAGTAGATTTATTACTTTAACTTATAAGCCGAAGGGTGCTTGATGAGGCAAAATATTTATCTTGGTATTGATGGTGTAATTCTGACAAAAGGTGTAATACCAGCTTTGCATTTAGATAAATTTCTTAAACATATCAATGCATACTTTAACGTATTCTGGCTTAGTTCGAGATGTCGAGGAAGCAGCGAAGTTATAGAAAAATATCTGTCTTGCTTTTTAGAACCCACTACAATCACCTTGACTCGTGCAATTAGACCAACAAGCTTTAGTTTGGATAAAACCGAAGCAATAGATTTTAACAAAGATTTTTTTTGGATTGAACCCGAGCTTTTTGATACGGAGAAGAATATGCTAAAGAAACACAATAAGTTTAATTCATGGATTAAACTTGACCTCATAAGGTCACCAAATCAGCTGGCGAATTTAACAAATAGTAAACTTCTTTTACAAAATGAGGTTTGGGGGAGGTGAATTTAAATATGATTGATGAAGACAAAAAAGTAGAGTCAACTGATGTTAAGTCAGACGAAGCTGCAAAAACAGAAGAAGCAGCTAAATAAAGTTTTCTTTAATAATTAGATGGTGGCGGATTGTAATGTCTTATGATCCGCCTCATTTTTTAGGTGTTTTACTCCCTGAACATGGAAAATGCAGTTTCTAATCTTGTGCTCCTGTTGTAATATGATCCTTGAAGATGGCTATTAAGGGATTTTTCCAAACCCGATTGACAGCTTTTATTATTTTACTGGGCATTATCGTCTATATTGTCGCTGCAGCTAGCGTTTCATTGAATAGATACTGGCAATTCAACGCATTCTGGTATGACTTGGGCCTTTACGATACGGCGATTTATAAAGTTGCCCACTTCAAAGCGCCAATTATTGAGCAATTTGCACCGCCTGATGGCAAAATTATTTTTGCCGACCACTTCAATCCCAGTCTTTTCATTTTCTCTCCCATTTACTGGTTTACCGATAAAACAGAAGCGATTCTAATAGCTCAGGCAGTAACAGTCGGCCTCAGCGCTTGGATTGCTTATTTTATTGCTAAAAAGTTTATCAAACAAAAAATAACAATTCTTGCGCTAGTCATCTCATACCTGGGGTTTGTCGGGCTTCAAAACGCACTTTATACGGATTTCCATGACACAACCGTTGCCACGCTTTCTTTAATGCTTACTTTCTGGGCAATCTTTAGCAAAAAATGGAAATTTTACTGGCTATTCTTGGCAGTAACCTTAGGTTTTAAAGAAAGTATGGCCGGCCTTGGTGTAGGTCTTGGCCTATTTTTAATGCTTGCAAAGCCTAGGAATTTAAAAATTGGATACCTAACAATTATCTTTAGCATTCTATACTTTTTCGTAGTTACAAAAATAATAATACCCTATTTTTCTGGTGGTTCCTACTCTTACGTGCCTCAGCTTGCGGCTTACACGCCCTTGGACGTTGTGTGGAGTTTTTTTGCACCGTCTATAAAGGCTAACACCATCATATATAGCCTGCTAACTTTTGGATTTGCTCCTATTTTTTCATTGGCTACATTGCCTGCCATAACAGAGCATTTTGCAGAGCGTTTCGTTTTGTCCCAAGCCGGAACCCGTTGGGATTTGGGATTCCATTACAATGCACTCCTCTCCCCGCTCCTTTTTATCGCAACACTCCCGTTTGTCACATTCTTGCAAAAAAGAAGCAAGTTTTTGCTTTCCACCTGGAGTATTACTACCATCTCAATGGTCATTTTCCTGCATCGATTCTACCTCCACGGCCCGCTGCTTCTTGCTCACCATCCTGTTTTTTACCAAGACACAAAAAGGGCCCAATTTATGCGTGATTTTGTAGATGCGGTTCCAGTTGAGAGAGAACTTATTATGACAGGTAATAATATTGCTGCACATTTAAGTCATAAAAGTGTTACTTTGATTAACCTTGTAAACTTTGATGATATTTCTCCAAGTGTAGTTGCGCTAGATTTACGCGGAGGCCAAAATGCAAACAACTTTTTCCCTGCTACATATGACGATGCAAAAGCTCTTTATAACTATCTTTATAATAATCCGAATTATGAGAGGATCGGCTATAACGGATTTCAACACATATTTGTGAAGACAAAATGAACGTGTATAATTAATTTATGGCTAAAATAGTTATGTACACCACAAAAACTTGCCCATTTTGCAAGATGCAGATTGAATATTTGAAGTCCCATAACATCGATTTTGAAGAAGTATTGGTAGATGAAAACCCCAATGCTGCGCCAAAAATGGTTGCGATGTCTGGTCAGCTTGGAGTGCCTTTTACGGTGATATCTAAAGAGGGTGAAGAGGATGTAAGGATATTAGGTTTTGACAAAAAGCGGCTGGATGAGATTTTGGGGTTTTAGACTTCTTTTGATACTACCCTCATAACTTGAACATGATAGATGATCTTGTGATACTTAAGGTATGCGCATTAGTTTTTTTGGTGCATGTCGAGAAGTAACAGGTTCTAATATTTTAGTGGAGGGGGCGGGCATAAAGATTCTTCTTGAGTGCGGAATATTTCAAGGTGTAAAGATGGCAGAGGAGAGGAATTATGCACCTTTCCCTTTTGATGCCTCATCGATAAATGCTGTGGTTATATGTCATGCTCACTTGGATCATGTTGGCAGATTGCCAAAACTTTATAAGGATGGGTTTAGAGGGCGTGCCTGGTCAACTGCTCCCACAAAAGAGTTAACCCGGCTAGTTCTAGATGACACAGAAAAGCTAATGAATGAGGAGGCCAAGCGTGATCATCCCCCGCCACTTTTTGGTGAAGAGGATGTTGCCGGTTTCATGGAGCTTTTTGAGACATTAGATTACCATGAGAGGGTTGAAATATATCCCGGAATATACTTAAACTTTCTAAACTCCGGGCACATACTTGGGTCTTGCGTTTGCACACTCGAAATTGAAGGAAAAGTAATCGCTTACACGAGCGACCTTGGTAATAATCCTTCAGTGCTTTTAGCCCCACCTGAAAATATTACGAGGGCAGATATTGTTATTTGCGAAAGTACCTACGGCGGCAGGGTTCATGAGGATGTAAACAAGCGTCACGAAAAATTAGCAGGAGCTATAGCGGGAACCACACAAAACAGGGGCGTTCTACTTATTCCTTCTTTTGCAATTGAAAGAACCCAGGAACTTTTGCATGACATAGACGATTTTTGCACAATAACCGGTTGTGAAAAATTTAACATTTATTTAGACGCGCCTTTGGCTGTTAAAGTAACCGAAGTATTCAAAAAATACAAAGAGTATTTAAATATGGCAATAAATTCCGAATATGCTGACGGAGATCTCTTTGGTTTGGGTAGGGTCAATGTTACCCAAAGTGTTGAAGAATCGAAAGCTATTGAAAATGCTCCAAACCCAAAAATTATTATTGCAGGAAGCGGCATGATGAATGGGGGAAGAATACTTCATCACGCACTAAAATATCTCGGTGATGAGAGAAATGCACTTTTGTTCGTAGGTTATCAAGCAAATGGAACTCTTGGACGCAGATTATTTAATGGTGAGGAACGAGTAAAGATATTTGGTAAAAATATTGAAGTGAGAGCTCAGATAAAATCAATCGGTTCTTATTCAGCCCATGCTGATATGCCACAACTTACGAGTTGGATATCGAAAGTTGAAGGGGCAAAACATATTTTTTTAGTTCACGGAGAAAGCGAACAGGCTCTTGCCCTTTCAAGGGAATTAAAAAGTAAACTTAACATTGAAACTCATTTGCCTCAGCAAGGGGAAGGGTATAATTTTTAAATGGCCCAAATAATTCCTGGTATTTTAACAAATGATGAAAAAGATTATGTTAGACGGCTTAGAATAGCAGAGGCTGTCGCTCCACTTATTCAGGTTGATGTGTTAGATGGCAAATTTGCTCCTAACACCACAATTGGCCCTGAGACCATAAAAAGACATCCATCATCATCAATGCTTGAGGTTCAACTAATAGTCAAAAAACCCAAGGTTTATATTGATCAGTTAATTGATCTTGACTTTGTTTCTAGGATAATTTTTCCTTATGAATCTGATGAAGATGTGAAAGAAAATATACATTTAATAAGAGCTAATAAAAAACAGGCTGGTTTGTCCATTAACCCAGAAACAGCGGTCTTGAGTGTATTCCCCCTGATGAGTGATATAGATCTTTTGTGTATTTTTGCTGCATCACCCGGCTTTTCCGGGAAGAGGCTAGAATCATCTGTGTACGGCAGGATAAAAGAGACCAAGCAAATTAAACCTGGTCTGCCTGTTGAAATTGACATCGGTGTCAATTTAGAAACTGCTCCTAAGTTAGCAAGAGTTGGCGCGGATTTTTTAATTGCTACATCAGCTCTGCGCAATGCACCTGACTTTAGTTTGGCATACGCACAACTTGCCAAGGCTGCCAATGTTTGTTGATAATTAAAGTAAATGAAATCTTCCCAAGGTCAGGCCGGTATTAAATTTCCAAAAATTAATAATATTACTTTTTTGGGGTATGCTGATGCTAAGGAAGCCGATGATCCATTTAAGGCTGCTTTCGAAGTTGCTCAGCTATGCGCTCGTGAAGGCTATACGATTGTAAACGGTGCAGGGCCAGGAATTATGAAAGCATCTACTTTAGGTGCACACATGGGTGGCGGGAAGGCCATAGGCATTACCTTTTACCCAAAAGATATCCCGATGTTTGAGGGAAGAGATGAATCTAATAAGGTTGATGAGTTAATAGTTTGCGATAATTACTTGGAGAGAACTTTGAAGCTGTTGGAGGTCGGACAAATCCATGTAATTTTTAATGGCGGTACGGGAACAGTATCGGAATTTGGAATGGCTTGGGGATTAGCGCGTCTTTATTTTGGCCACCACAAACCTCTTGTTTTATACGGTGATTTTTGGCAAGAAATTATTTTTGCGTTTACAAAAGGTATGTATATAAGGTCTGAAGAGAGACATGTTTTTAAAATTGTAAATAAACCCAAAGACGCAATAGAAGCTATTGATGAATTTAAAGAAGAAGTATCAAGAATTAACCATAACCACAAAAAACCTGTTTTCCAAATATGAATACACAACCCGTTTTTGATTTGATAACTATTGGTGATTCGACAATTGATACCTTTATTAAAATTCACGATGCAGCTGTGGAGTGTGACATAAACCACGAAGAGTGCAAACTTTGTGTAAGGTATGGAGATAAAATTCCCGTCGAGGCAATATCAAGGGCCGTTGCCGGTAATGCTGCAAACGTTTCAACTGCTAGTGCAAAGCTTGGTTTCAATGTTGCCGTATATACAAATTTGGGTAACGATTCTGAAGGAGAGTTAATAAAAAAGACGCTAGAGGCTGCCGGAGTTTCCAATGAATATATAGTTGTTGATAAGGATAAAGGTTCAAACACGTCTGTTATTATTACCTTTCAGGGTGAAAGGACCGCTTTTGTTTATCACCAACCATGGTTTTACCGTTTACCAAATTTAAAAAGCGCAAAATGGGTTTATTTCACATCTGTTGCCGAAACTTTTATAGATTCTAATCTTGTCGACGAGATTGCACACTACATTGATAAAACGGGTGCAAGACTGGCTTTTTCTCCAGGTACCCTCCAGATCAAAACAAATATAAAACGCTATCCAAAAACTCTTGAGCGCTGTGAATTATTGGCTTGTAATCTAGAAGAAGCAAAGAGAATTCTTGAGATAGATGTTACCGAAAGCGTGGATACTCATGATTTAATTTCTAAACTCCATTTATTGGGGCCAAAAATAATTTTGGTAACTGACGGCGAGGAGGGATCTTATGCTAGTGATGGTATGCATGTTTTTAAAGCCGGAATATTCCCCACACAAATCGTTGAAAAAACCGGAGCTGGAGATGCTTATTGTGCGGCTTTTATTTCTGCGTTAATACTGGGTGAAACACTGAAAGAGGCTATGATTTGGGGAACAATTAACGCTGCTAATACCCTTCGGTATATAGGGCCCCAAAATGGCCAGATGAGCAGGGACCAACTGATGCGCTACAGGAAAACCGTTCCAGAGATGGTAGCAAGAGACTTTTAAATATTTTACAATTGCCTTAATGCCCAGTGTTTATATTACAAACCCGATTCCGGCAATTGGCATTAATTTACTATACAGAAAAGGCTTTAAGGTTGATATTAATAAATCCGGACGTGATTTGAGTATCAGTGGCCTTAAAAAAATTGTTGGTGATTATGACGCTGTTCTTTCTTTTTTAACTAATAAAATTGATGCTGATATGATTGATTACGCCTCTAAAAATTTAAGGGTCATTGCTAATTTTGCCGTTGGTTTTGACAATATAGATGTCAAGGCTGCAAACTCCCGCGGAATTATAGTTTGCAACACGCCTGGTGTTGCCAGTGAATCGGTTGCAGAACATACATTTGCCATGATTTTGGCTCTAAAAAAAATGCTTATTGCACAAGATAAATTTGTACGCGATGGTAAATATAATAAATGGGATCCGAATCTTTTTTTATCCTATCAAGTTTGGGGACAAACTATTGGAATAATAGGTCTCGGAAGAATAGGTACATTTGTCGCACAGATTGCGCATGGTGGCTTCAGAATGAACATTTTGTATTTTGATGTCAAGAGATCTGAAGATCTTGAAATACTCGCGGAAGCTGTTTATGCAAGAATCCATGAAATACTCAAAAGAGCGGATATTGTAACATTGCATTTGCCACTGGACCATCAAACAAGACACCTTATTGGCAGGGAAGAGTTTAGACTTATGAAAAATAGCGCGCTGCTTATCAACACCGCCCGTGGACCTATCGTTGATGAAGAAGCGTTAATTTGGGCTCTTGACTCGGGGGAAATTGCCGGGGCAGGACTAGATGTATTTGAATATGAGCCGAAAATTGGCCGTGAATTACTCCAGACAAATAAAGTGATACTATCACCTCACACTGCTTCTGCAACTTTTGAAACACGTGAGGAAATGAGCAGAATCGCTGCGCAAAACATAATCGACGTTTTCGAACGAAAAGAACCTTTTGGGCTGGTAAGGGTTTAAGCTGCAAGTTCCAACAGTTGCTCCTGCTTTCTTTTGGAAGTCACACCCAAAATATCAAAGATGCCACCATCTGCAGTTGCCCGATCTCTTACATAATCCATTGCGATATCTTCGCTTATTTTCTTCCTTCTCACGTATTTTTTTGCCTCGTGAACAAGCTTCTGCATTACTAACCTGGATACTAAATGCCTACCTCTTGCAACCCTGAAAGCTTTGAGTATGGCATCCTCATCTTGACTTTCATCCACTAAAGTAGTTGCATCATTAGCCCAGTTGCTTTTTGCATCGATTACTGTAAACCTATGCACTATCCAGCTATCAATATCTTCTTCAAATTTTGTACCAATGTGCTGGTTCCACCATTTTGATACGTTGTGTATATTACTTACCTCCGCAAGTCTTGAGAGGTTCCGCGATACCTCTGCTCGTCTTGAGAGTGGTGTTTGAGTTGGAATTGGTCGTTCTGTTGTTGGCATAGATTTAGATTATACCTCAATCATTTTTTTTAATTCAAAGCGAGACATTTTTGATAAGTTCAAACACGGGGTTTCTTTGTGAAAGGTCTACAGACATGACGTCGATTCGTTCAAGTTGGGGCAAGTTTTTGCGGTTAGCACGATAAAATTTTGATGCACGTTCAATAAATTTTAGTTTGTGATAGCCTACAGATTCTTCCGGTAAGCCGAAAGCGTGAGATGTGCGAGTTTTTACTTCAATGTAAACCAGAGTGTTGTTATCTTGTGCAATAATGTCTATTTCACCACCGCGAATTCTAAAGTTTCTTTCGATTATCTTATATCCTTGTCTCTTTAAATAAATTAACGCTAAATCTTCTCCAAATTTTCCAACAGACATCTTGCTCACGGAAACAGGTAATTTAAATTGTAACTTGTCCTATGGATATTGCAAAAACCGTATTTTTGAATTGCTCCTTGATGCATTTTGGTTCCGTATCCTTTATTGCTTTGAAAGCCATAGGCTGGATATTTTGTAGATAGATTTTTCATTAATTTGTCTCTATATACTTTGGCGATTATCGATGCTGCTGCAATACTTGCCGATATCTGATCACCATGCTTGATGGCTGCTTGCTTTGATTGGGGTAAATATTTAATATGAAATGCATCAACTAGAATGAAATCCGCAGGAGGATTTAACTGTTTTACAATTTTTCGGAAAGCTATTTGCGTTGCCGTTCCAATACCAACCTTATTGATTATTGTATGCCGGATTTCAACTATTGAGTAACATACCGCAGTTGTTTTAAGTAGGCCTGAAAATTCTAATCTTAGTTTAGCTGATATTTGCTTTGAATCGCCAAACCCATCTGGAATTTTGAAATTTCGAGGAAGTATAACTCCTGCAGCAACCAAAGGGCCCGCCCAGGAACCACGGCCGACCTCGTCGATCCCAACCACATTAGGCAATCCTTTTGACCATAGGTTTTTCTCGGCAGTTAAATTCGGGAAAAACATTTACTTAGCCTTATTATTTCGAAGATAGTAGAGTTTTGCGCGTCTAGTATTGTTTGCCTTTGTAACTGAAATTTTTTCAATTATTGGAGAATCAAGAGGAAAAATTCTCTCTACAAAAATACCGTCTGCGCCCTTTTTTCTAACAGTAAAAGTTTTATCTCCGCTTTTTCCGCGCAGAGAAATTACCACCCCTTCAAATAACGACGCATGTATTTTTTTCTCTTGCGCATCTTTTGTAATCACTTTTACGACATCGCCAACCTTAAATGATGCTTTATCCATAGTCACAAAGTATAACGAATATTAATAATTTTGTAAATCTATTCCTGTATCGTGCAACCGAGTACCAATAATTCACGTTCTAAGTCACTTGATCTATGGACTGTGAAAGGTACTGCTATTTGACGGTTTCGGCTATTACCACCTGGAATTAATAAATAAGTTGATGTATGCCCCGGACTGCTTTTTAGAATTTCATAAATACGCGACAATAGAATTCTGTCGGTTGATTGCGGTAGAGCTATTTTGAATATTTCTTCTTCAAATTCTTGAAAATTAGTTTGATTGGTTAAAAGACCAATTTCACTTGCTATTAAAATAGGTGTTTCTTCATTTGTGTCAAGCTTTCCGCTAATGACAACGATCTGGTCAGGGCCGATTATATGTTTTGCTATCTCATATGCCCTAGGAAAAACTACTACCTCAATAGTACCCGACATATCTTGGAGTTTTAAGAAGCACATCTCTTCTTTTTTAACTTTCGTTACAGTTTTTCTAATGGATGCAATGATGCCAGCGAGCTTAACAGCTTTTCCGCTAAATTCAGCAGGGTTAATTTCACCTATTTTTAGAGAAATAATTCTTTCTATTTGATCTGTTAGTTTGGATAGGGGGTGTTCGGTTAGGTAAAAACCTAACAGTTCTCTTTCCCATGATAGTATTTCTTCTTTGGGTGCTTCCTCAGTGTTTAACAGAACATGATCTATTGCTTGCGAAGATGTATTTCTTTCTAATTGAGAGGTGTCAAAGAGAGCTCCCTGTCCCTCAGAAATAGCTTTTGAAAGACTTGATCCGCTAGCTTTAAGGTCATCCAATATCTTTAGCATAGCGTTTCTCTTTCCAAACTTATCCATTGCACCAGCTTTGATAAGGCTTTCCATTGTTTTACGGTTTACAGCACGGAGGTTAACCCTTTTTGTAAAATTATCTAACGATCTAAACTCGCCTCCTGTTAGACGTTCTGTGATAATTGCTTCTATTGCGGCCCTACCGACATTTTTTATTGCTGTGAGACCAAATCTAATTGCTTCTTTGTGAACTAAAATTTTTTGTTTTTCACTTCCTACATTCTCTTTTTTTACTTGTTCTATTTTGAACCCGGTGTCCGAGTGGTTAATGTCTGGTGGCAGAACTAATATCCCCATTTTTGCGCATTCATTGACTGCGATTGCTATTTTGTCTGGATCATCTGCTTCTGCTGTCATAACTGCGGTCATAAACTCAACCGGGTAATTTGCTTTCATATAGGCGGTTTGATAAGCAATAATTGCATAGGATGCCGCATGTGCTTTATTAAAACCATAGGCAGCAAAAGGTTCAATTAATTTGAATAACTCCTCTGCTTTTTTAGAATTCATTCCATTGTTTACTGCTCCTGTTATAAATTTCTCTTTCTGTTTAGCCATTTCTGCAAGATTCTTTTTACCCATTGCTTTTCTAAAGTTGTCTGCTTCTTCCCAGTTATAACCAGCAATGTTTATTGCGGTAAGCAATACATCGTCCTGATAAACGATAACTCCGTATGACTGGTCAAGATAATCTTCCATTCTTTTATCAAAGTATTGTATTTTCTTATAATTGTTTTTTCTTTCTATGAATTCTGGGATAGAGTTCATTGGTCCCGGACGAAATAGGGAGATCATTGCCATAATGTCGAAAATTGAAGTTGGTTTCAGCTCTTTTAAATACCTAGTCATACCTGATCCGCCAAGTTGAAACAGGCCCATGGTTTCGCCTTTTGCCAACAGCTGAAAGGCTCTGCTGTTATTGAAATTAATCTTTAAAAGATCAATCTTAATATTCTTTGTTTCAGCAACAATTTTTATTGCCTGACCAAGAATTGATAAGTTTCTAATTCCAAGAAAATCCATTTTTACTAAACCTGTATCCTCGATGTCATGCATATCGTATTGAGTGATTATTTTTTCACCAGTTGTTTCTTTCTGAAGCGGTGTAAAGTTTGTCAGCGACTCTGGTGCTATTACAACACCAGCCGCGTGGATAGATACATGCCTTGCGTTACCCTCAACTTTTTCTGCAAGATCCAATAGTTCTTTTACTTCTGTATCCTGGTTGTATAAATTCCCTAAATCCCTATTTTGTTTTTTGGCGATATCAATTGACATTTGAAAACCTTGAGCACCTATCGGAATCATTTTTGCGATTCTATCTGCCTTTGAGTAGGGCCAGCCCAATACTCTTGCAACATCTCTTACTGCAGCTCTTGCCATCATTGTTCCGAAAGTGCCAATTTGTGCTACTTTATCATGGCCGTATTTCTCTCGAACGTAGGCTATCACCTCGTCACGCCTTGTATCCTCAAAGTCCACATCAATATCTGGCAAACTTGGTCTATATAAATTTAAAAACCTTTCAAAAGGTAATTTAAAAAATAGGGGATTTACAGTTGTAATTCCAAGAGCAAATGATACAAGACTTCCGGATGCAGAACCTCTTGTTGTGGAGATAATATTTTGCTTTCGAGACCAGTTTACAAAATCTGCAACAACCAGAAAGTACGTTGAATAACCTTTTTTGGAAATAACTGATAGTTCATATTCAAGTCTTTTGTTAATTTCTGGCGTAACTTTTTCTACTCTCTCCTTGATACGTTCGCTACAAAGATCTCTTAATAGATCATCTGCAGACTTACCACCAGAAACTTCATACCTTGGAAAGGCAACTTTACCAAGTGGTATTTCTATTTGAACTTTCTCGGCAATTTTGACTGTGTTTGCTATGGCATCCGGCATATCACCAAAGAGAGACTCCATTTCTTGAGCACTCTTTAGATAAAAAGTGGGGGAGTCGATCATCCTTAGTCTTTTCACATCTTGAATATTTTTACCTGTTTGAATACATACAATAGCATCTTGGGCTTGAGCATCTTGGGCTAACACGTAGTGAATATCATTTGTGGCAACAACATTGAGTCCCGTATCTTTTGCCAGTTTTTTTACACCTGATAGAATTTTTGTTTCTTCATCATGCATCCTTGACAATTCGTTATAAATTTCACTTCCCACTTCATGTGACGTTCGAAATTTAGCAAACTCATGTTTCTGGACTTCAAGATAGAAACTGTCTTCGGTGAAAATCTCTGTATAAATCTTGGCAAGTTTTTTTGCTTCGCTGTAATTCCCGTTTACCAGTGCTTTGGAGATTTCGGACGAGTTACAACCAGAGAGGGCAATCAACCCTTTCGAATATTTTGAGAGTGTTTCTTTATCAATTCTAGGACGATAATAAAAACCTTCGACATGTGCAAACGTTACAAGCCTCATAAGGTTTCTGTAACCTTCCTCGTTTTGTGCAAGCACGGTTAGATGATAATATTCACTATCTTTACCAGCTTCTTTATCCTTCAGGGAACGCTTAGCAATGTACATCTCGCAACCTATGATTGGATTTATACCTTCTGCTTTGCATTCTTTATAAAACTTGATTGCGCCGTAAAGGCATCCGTGGTCTGTCAGTGCCAGATGCTTCATGCCCATAATTTTCGCCTGGGTTACTAGCTTGGGAATTTTGGAAAGACCATCTAGGAGTGAGAATTCTGTATGTACATGTAAATGGACGAATTTGGACATGGTTATATTGTGTATTTTAGCACCTCTTTACCCCGTTATCAGCTGATGATAATTCCGAAATCCGATATAAATAAAATGTTAAAATGCACAAAATTTTTTACATTAGAATTTTAGAATTTCGTACACTGTTTCGTATTGGCAAGTTTTCTATCGAAAGGATCAGTTTCGATATTCGTATTTACCTAGCACCAAGGAGTTTTTCTAAAATTTCCTTAACTTTTCGAGGCTCGGCCTTACCTTGGTTTTTTTGCATAACTTTACCAATTAAAACTTGGATTGCATTGGTTTTACCCTCTTTGTAATCTTTGACGACTGTGGGGTTTTCATCGATTATCTCCTGGGCAATTTTATTCGAAGTTTCGTCTGAAATGCCTCTGGTAGTAGTTTGTGCTATTAAATTTTGCACTAGCTCTACCGGCGGTACGGTAATTATGTCAGGTTTCTTATTGATAATTAAATTGGCAACCTGTTTTGCCAAAACGCCGTGCTTTTTACCTGCTAAGACTGCTTTCTCAAAGTAATCTGCAGTTGGTTTTTCTCTTGTTAGGATTTTGGCATCATAAAATGAAAGTCCGTATGCTGATCGGAATCTTGCCAGTTTGACTTGCGGCAGTTCAGGCAGCGATTTTTTAATTACTCCTATTTGTGTTTGACTCCAGCGAATAGGAGGAATATCTGGTTCCGGAAAATAACGGTAATCGTGAGCTTCTTCTTTGCTTCTTTGTGATGTTGTTTCCTGCTTTTGTTCATTCCAGCCGCGCGTTTCTTGCCTGGGTACTTGCCCTCTTTCTAATAAGTCGCCTTGTCGTTTTATCTCAAATGCTATTGCCCTTTCTACAAACTTAAACGAATTGATGTTTTTGACTTCGACCTTATATTTGGGGAGATCCTTTCCCCCTTTTCTTTTCAGTGATATATTTGGTTCAAGTCTCATATCGCCTTTTTCCATATCGGCTTCGGAAACACCCAAATACCTTACCGTTTGCTGAAGCAATTTGAGATATTCCACAACCTCCTGAGCGCTTTCAAAATCCGGTTCGGTGACAATTTCCACAAGTGGTACACCCGAGCGATTGAAGTCGATTAGAGAAACGTTTTTGCCGTCAACTTTTGCATGGGTAAGTTTGGCAGTGTCTTCTTCCATATGGGCCCGGGTAATTCTTATCTTTTTGCCGTTTGACAAGATTACGTGACCGTTTACACAAAAAGGTTGGTCGTATTGGCTAATTTGGTAACCTTTTGGCAGGTCCGGATAGAAGTAGTTCTTGCGGTCGAATTTGGAAAAAGTGGGTATCTGACAATTTAGAGCAAGGCCTATTGCAACGCACCACTTAATGGCCTGTTTATTGGGGGCAGGCAGCGCTCCGGGTAAGCCCAAGCAGACCGGACATACATGTGTATTGGGCTCTTTGCCAAAATAATCGGCAGAGCAGGAACAAAACATTTTGGACTTTGTGTAAAGTTCAACATGGACCTCAAGACCAATAACCGCTTCAAATTCGCTAGTGGCTAGCCGTTTATCGTTCATCGGTTTACTGTTGTTTCATAATTTATTAATCTTAAATCTTAAATAATTCTTTACAGCTTTGGTTTTATTTTATGAAACTGGGTATTTTGTTCAAATTGGTACGCAACATTCAATATTAGGCTTTCAGAAAATTGGGGACCAAATATTTGCATTCCAATCGGCATCCCATCTTTTGAAAAACCACAAGGAACATTGATGCCGGGAAGTCCGGCAATTGACGATGGTTCTGCTAAAACGTCTGCCATTTCTCCAAACATCGGGCTCCCTTTGCTGGCACCTAAAGGCAACGCTGTTGATGGACTGGTAGGCCCAATTACTAAATTCACTTTTTTAAAAGCTTCTTTAAAATCATCAATGATTACCGTTCGCACTTTTTGAGCTTTGTTGTAGTACTGCTCATAATAACCTGCAGAAAGCACATAAGTTCCGAGCATAATTCTTCTTTTTGCCTCCTCTTTGAAATTATCCCTGGATAATCCGTATCGAATACCGTCATACCTTGCCAGATTTGAAGAAACCTCGGCCCTTTGGATGATTGCGTAAACCGCGATTGCGTACTTTGGGTCAAAAAGTTTGACTTCTTTAACTACCGCTCCCAATTCTTCAAGAACTTTTAAGGCTTCCTGTACCTTTTGCGTAACTTGCCTGTCGCATTCTTTAAAATAATCCTGGGATATTCCAATTTTAATTCCACTGATTGATTTTTCGAGATTCTTTAGGTAATTCTCAGGTTTTTCTGATGAAGTGGTTGCATCAAATTTATCTTGACCTGCCAAGATATTAAGTAATAATGCACTATCTTCAACTGTTTTAGTTATTGGCCCTGGGCTATCGAGTGAAGATGCCATTGCGACAACACCATAACGGCTAACCCGACCATAGGTGGGTTTAAGCCCTACTACACCGCACCATGAAGCAGGTTGTCGGATCGAACCAGCTGTTTCTGAGCCAATCGAGGCTATTACCTCATCGGACGCAACACTTGCCGCAGAGCCCCCTGAAGAACCGCCAGGTAACTTTTTTGTGTCCCAAGGGTTTTTTGTTGTACCAAAATCTGATGTCTCCGTGGAAGAACCATGTGCCCAGGCATCCATGTTGGTTTTGCCTACAATGACAGCACCTGCCTCTTTAAGAAGGGTGATAACTGTTGCGTCATAAGGCGGTATGAAATCGGAAAGGACCTTGCTTGCCGCTGTTGTTTTGACTTTTTGTGTGCAGAAATTATCTTTTATGCTTATGGGTACCCCAAGTAGAGGTTTTTCTTCCCCTTGTGAAATCAAGCGATCAGCATATCTTGCCTGATGCAGCGCTTCCTGAGCACAGACAGTTATAAATGCTCCAATTTGCCGATCAATTTTTTTAATCCTTTCAAGGCATGCTTTTGTCAGTTCCAAGGATGTTGTGTTTTTAAGCTTTAGGGCTCTATTTGCCTCTTTTACGGATAACTGATTTAATGTCATAACCTCATTTATTGCTCCTCAAGTATTGCTTTGGTCATAATAAAGCCCTTGCTAGTAGATTTTGCGTTTTTGAGCGCGTCTTCTTGTGAAAATGACGAGCTAGCTTTGTCTTCGCGCGTAACGTTTTCGAGGCTTGTTACTTGGCTCGTAGGCTCAAGCGCGCTAGTATCTAACTCCTCGAGTTTATCAATATATTTGATAGTCTCAGAAAGCTGTCCGGCAAAAACTTTTTTCTCTCGGTCGGTTAGTGCAAGATTTGCTAATTTTGCTACGTGCGTGATGTCAATTTTCGCTTTAGTCTTTTTGCTTTTAGCGTTTGGCATGTAGTTACTGCATTGCTCGAAGAGCCTTGACTCTTTCGGCGATTGGGGGGTGCGTATTGAAAAGGTTTGCAAATAAGGTGATTGCGCCTTTTTGGTTTTTTAGAGGGTCTGAAATATAAAGATGGGCTGTTGCTTTGTTAGCAACTTCCAAGGGTTCTCTATCACTTGATATTTTGATAAGCGCATCGGCGAGACTATCTGGATTTCTAGTTAAAAGAGCGCCAGAGGCGTCTGCTAGAAATTCTCTTTTTCTGGATATAGCAAGCTGAATTAAAGTTGCGACAATCGGCGCAAGAATTGCCATGACTATGCCAAGCAGCATAAAAATTGCAGCTGCCTGTCCCCTATCATTGTCCCTGTCGCTCCTTGAATAAAAAGATATTCTCAGGAAAAAATCGGCTGCCAGAGCGACCATTCCCACTAATATGGAGACTATGGTCATAAGGCGAGTATCAAAATTTCCGACGTGCGAAAGTTCATGGGCCGCTACACCCTCTAACTCAAGCTTACTTAACTTTGTCAAAATTCCAGATGTAAATGCAATAGCTGCATGCTTGGGGTCTCTGCCTGTTGCGAAGGCATTTGGGGCAGTATCTTCGATAATATAAATCTTGGGCATGGGAAGACCGGATGCTATACAAAGATTCTCTATTGTCCGAAAGAGAGTTGGGTTATCTTTTTTTTGAATTTGTTTGGCCCGTGATATTGCCATTACTATTTTGTCGCTGTTGTAGTAGGAAATAAAATTCATGATTCCGGCAAGAATCAGGGCAAAACCCGAAATGCTAAGTGCGGAAGGGAAGTCGTAGCCAAAGGCCGACGCGAAAATGAAAAAGACGAAAGTTACAAAAAAAGCAAAACCGAGCATAATAATCCACGTTTTCAGGCGATTTGAAGATACCTGGGTGTATGCAGTCATGGTAAGAGAATTATACTAATTAAGTGATAGGATATAAACCTGCATCGACTACTTGACTATTTAGAAATTCAATCGAAGCTCTTTCTAAACCTGTGGGGTCATGTTCAAACTCGTCAGTATTCTGAAGTATAAAGCTTACAACTGGTTTACTAAGTGCAAAAACCATATGAGGATCTTCTGGACCAATAGCTCTGTGACCAATGATTGGGATAGTTTTATACTGGTTTAGCCAAATGTAGCCGTGCTCCGTACCACAAGGAGAGAAGAAGTGTTCAGTTGCCTTATGATGACGGTGATGTGAACTAACCGAATTTGGATGAAGATATTGAACAAGAAAAGTCATATCATCTCCTTGAAATTTAGCAACATAAACCGCATCTGACTGATTGCCCGTAATATAAGGTTTTTCTAAATTCCATAATTCAAGAGAATTCGCGGGTACCTGTTTGTCTTCCTCATCCCTTTGATGAAGAAATATTTCGACACCCCGTGCTGCAATAACTAGAATTTGATTACCTACTAAGTGAGAGACAATTGATTCTGGTTGTACTTTTTGTTCATTGATTAATTTATGGTAAATTCTTTCAATCCCAAATTGATCTTTGGCAAGTGCGGTATGGATTTTAATTGAACCGTTATCTATATGAAGTATTTCGTTGTCTTCAAATTCAAATCTTAGCTCTTGGGAAATAAATTTTTGTTCTTTACTCATTAATCTAGAGTTTTTAGTTTACCACGGAAGTCGGAAATTTTTTACAAGTTTTAATGCGATTTAAAGAAGCATCAGTATACTCTGTCATTTTGCTTGAAATTATATCTTAATTAAGCGCCTTTACCAGCAACAACCTGGTTGGGAACAGTTCCCCTTTTGTGAATTAATTGAAACAACTGTAGTGCTCCTTTCAACCTATGTGTGTCGTTTTTCATTTTCAAGGATGTAATTCCTTGCTTGGTGCTTCGTACACTGCCAGAAAGACTTTTGAGTCCAGGAATCAATTCTGCGAAATCCTTGTTGCTTCTCCAGGCATCCACACTATCTAGATTTTGGTTCCCGTGGGGAAATATTTAAAGAAGCTTTACCTTTACTCGCCTCGTTTTGACTCCCTAAAAATCGCTTGGTTATAATCTGATGTAGTCTTACCAGAAAAGATTCTGCGCCTTCATATTTTAAATTTCCCCATTCGCTTCTGGGTAATTCAGTAATCCTAGCGCTTAGCGCGTCAGGTTCTGATCTTTCCCAAGTTTCAGGTATGTTGATTATTTTACGTAACTATAGGCCAACTGTCAAGGTTTGTGGTAGAATGTTCAATGACGCTTTCATGAAGGCATTTCTCAAAGAGTTAAAGTTTAAATCCACAAAGCCAACCTACTTTTTAGACCTGACGGACGATATAAATTCCGCGATTTTAAAGAGCAGGGTAAAGCAGGGTTTTGTTTTTGTTAATACGAAGCACACAACGCTTGGCATTGTTGTTAATGAAATAGCGGAGCCTAATTTGCTTGATGATATACTGCACCACACCCTGCACTCCATACCAGAGGATAGAAGGTCAACGAGAGTCTCAAAAGAATACAAACATCCGACAACAGATTACGGGCACAGATGCCAGGATAATCCGTATTGTAATGAAATTGACGAGGATTATAATGCCGCCGCCCATATCCGAGCTCTGACATTTTCCCACCCTAGTGTTGTTGTACCTGTAACGGACGGCAAATTAGACCTTGGGAAATACCAGCAAGTCGCGGCGTTTGAATTTGACGGACGCGATGGAAAAGGTAAAAATCCTGTTCGCAACAGGATAATTCAAGTCTGGATTTGTCCGACGGAAAAAATTACGAAGATTTAAAGGGCTTTTAATTTTCCCCTGAAACTTGATATTGATTTATAGCCTTTTTTATCCATAATGGATATGAGTTCTTTTTGGACCTTTGCAAATATGCCCGGGCCATTTTGCAAGAATGCTGTCCCGACTTGTACAGCGGATGCGCCTGCTAAGATAAATTCGAAAGCATCAACTCCGGAATAAACTCCTCCAACACCAACAACCTGTATTCTGTCTTCAAAAATTTCATAAAAACGACGAACGTTGGCAAGGGCTGTAAATTTTACGTATTTCCCACCGATACCACCAAGGCCACCTTTTGGTTTTATAAACGGCTTTTCCGATTTTGCGTTTATTGCAAGGCCATTGCCGATTGAGTTTATGCATGTAACAAATTTGACGGGATATCTTTTTATGACTTTGGCGATTTGATCGTATTGGTTTAAATCAAAATATGGAGGCAGTTTAATCCCAAAAGGTTTTTTAGCAACCTTAGATACTCCTTTTAGGAGTCTTTCAGTTTCTTTTGGATCGTAACCAACAATTGGTTTGCCGATTGTATTTGGCGAACCCGGATTAAATTCGATAATATCCACCAGCGAGTTGTTAAAGGCTTTAAATATTTTTATGTTATCTTCAAGGCTCATGCCGCAAATACTCGCAACAACTGGCTTTTTATATTTTTTCTTTAATATTTTTGAAAACTCAACGTAGGCTTTATACCCAAGGTTTGGTAGCCCCATTGAATTTATCGACCCGAATTCCAAATTGGCATAACGGGGTACGGGATTCCCTTCACGCGGCTCAAGTGTGCAGGATTTCATTGTGATTACCGAAGATTTTGATTTGGCAATAACCTCGAGTTGCTTAAGGGTTTCGTCAGCAGGGCCAGACGTGTTGAATACACAAGTTTCGAGTTTTACCCCTGCAATTTTTGTTGAAATGTCTGCCATTTTAAATAAACCCCATTTTCTTGCCCCAAGATTTTGGATCGTGTACCCATACTTCTATGATTTTAACTTGTTCTTTTTTCATAAAACTTTTTTTAACAGCCTGTTTGGCAACTTGTCTAGTGTCCGTAAGATATGAAAATTTAACCTTGGCTTTTTTAAAATAATCATCAGATACTTTTAAATTATGGGTGTAAATTGCTATTTCATCTGTGACGACACCACCAAGCTTTCTAACCGCCCTAACAGCGTTCTCTGATGATGTGGCTGCAGATACTAAGTCTTCAACGATTAAAACCTTCTGGCCTCGACGTAAAACGCCTTCTACCTGATTACCTTTTCCATGCTCCTTGGGCTTTGATCTAATAAAAACCATCGGGAGGTTTAACTTGTCGGCAATTAAAGCTGCATGGGCAATACCGCCAGTTGCAATACCAGCAACAACGTCCGGCAATCCAATCTCTTTTTTTATTTTTTCAACTAGTGCATTGGCAACAATTTTTCTTTCTTTTGGATGAGAGATAATTACTCTGCAATCAACATAAACTGGACTTAGCAGACCTGATGTGAATCTAAATGGCCTATTTCTGGTAAATAAAACGGCGCCAATATCAAGAAGAATTTCGGCAATTTTTTCTGAAGTTTTATTTGCGGTATTTGTTGATTTCATTTTTTAGGTCTTGAGCAGCTTTTTTCGGATCTTGAGCGTAAATTATGCCGCGAGAGCTGTTTATAATCAAGCCCTTCCTTGCTGCGGTCAAGCCGTTTTCAAGTGTAGCTTTTAAATCCCCGCCTTGAGCACCAATACCAGCAATTAAAAAAAGCATGTCAGATGCGAGATTCCGTAAAGTTCCAATTTCTTGCGGCCAGGTTGCACCTATTTCCAAAAAAACGTTTGGGTAATTTTTATTCCAGCTGATTATTTTTTTGGCTACTTCAACGTATAGGGGGCTAGTCCCTACTCTGAGATCTTGAAAATCAGATGCGCCAGGATTGGAGGTCCTGCAAATAACAAAAATTCCCTTATCTTCTCTTTTAAAAAATGGCTCCAGGGAGTCAAAACCGCAATAAGGGTTAACTGTAGTGGCATCGGCTCTGAAAAAATCGAAAACTTCCTTCGCATACATTTGACTAGTATGACCAACATCTCCCCTTTTGGCATCCAAAACAACAGGGATTTCCGGATATTTAGAATGGATATATTCAATGGTTTTTTTTAAATTTTCTATTCCTCTTTGACCATTCGCGGCATAAAAAGCGATTTGCGGTTTATAGGCGCAGACGAATTGGAATGTTTGATCGATAATCCACTTGTTAAACTCAAATAGTAAGGCTTCCTCATTCTGGGCAAAGGGGAATCCTTTTGGCATAAGTTGTGGATCCGGATCCAGACCGACACAAAGCAAGCTTTTATTCTTTTTAATAATTTTTGAAAGCTGATTGTAAAACTTCACTAGATTTCTTCTGAAAGACAATTGGCAAATAGTGGGGCAGTAGATACTACATCTACTTTTTTACTTTTTATGTTTTGAGGAATGCTGTCAGTAACGATTATTTTATCGATCGGACTCTTTTCTAAATTTTTTATCGCATTTGCTGCAAAAACCCCATGGGTCGAGCAAACAATTATTCTTTTCACACCCTTTTTCTTGAGAGCATTTGCACTTTCTATTATTGTTCCTCCGGTTGATATTACATCATCGATAATTATGGCTGTATCACCTGTAACTTCACCAGACATGGAAAGTACTTCCATCTGGTCACGCTTATTTGTATGTCTGTGTTTTTCGATAACTGCGAGTGGCGTGTTTAAAATAGATGCAAAATTACGTGCCCTTTTTACACCACCCACATCCGGTGCGACTACGATTGCACTTGTTAGTTTTTCATCCTTGAGCTTGCTTGCCATTATTTCCAGTGCAGAAAGATAAATAACGGGAACATCGAAAAATCCGACAATTGCATCAGAATGCAAATCTAGGCAAATTACTTTGTTTATTCCACAAGCAATAATAATGTCCGCTATAACCTTTGCTGATATTGGTTCTCCTCTGCGAGATTGTTTTTCTTTTCTAGAATAACCGAAATACGGTATTACGGCGGTTATTTTATGGGCACCAGATCTTCTTACCGCGTCTGCGATGAGAGAAAGCTCTATAATGTTATCATTTACAGGATTAGAATTTGATTGAATAATAAAAACATTGGAATTATTTACGTCGTCTTCAACCCAAACATCAATTTCTCCATCAGAAAATTTGCCGACATCAATCCTGCCGAGCGGAATTCTGGACATTTGCGATATTTTTTGGGCTAAGTTTGGGTTTGAGGAACCTGCAAATATTCTTGGAGAATTCATTAAAGCTTAAAAACTAACTTTAACTTCTTTTTTTGATTCCTCTTCTGCTTCAAAAAATTCCTCTCCTTTAAAATTAAACATGCTGGCAAGCATATTGTTTGGGAAAACTTTTATTTTAGTGTTGTAATCAAGAACATTAGCATTGTAAAACTGGCGTGCGGCAGCAATTTTGGTTTCTGTATCTGACAATTCTTGTTGAAGCTCCTTAAAATTTTCAGATGCCTCTAACTTGGGATAGTTTTCAGCTATTGCAAAAAGGGTTTTAAGAGCGCCAGTCAGCATATTATCAGCCTTGGCTGCCTGTTTCGGATCTTTGGCTCCCAACATAGCAGATCTTGCTTTAGTCACATTTTCAAAAACTGTTTTTTCATGCTTGGCGTATCCTTTAACAGTTTCTATTAAATTAGGGATCAGGGAAGACCGGCGCTTTAATTGTATTTCAATTCCTGACCAAGCTTCTCTTATTCGTTCGCGCGCGGCTATCAAACCATTATAGAGTGACCAGATAAAGACTATTAAGATGACTATGGCTCCGGTAGTTATTAATACAGGCAACGACATTTTATTGGATTATCTTACTCCAAACTGGTGTGAGAATTCAAGCCATGTATAAGAGTTGACTATATCTTTTTTAGTTAACCACCCACGCCGTGCCACGCTTATACCAAAGTGCATATTATCCATGTGGGACAGGTCGTGAGTATCTGTATTTATTACAAATTTTACGCCATAATCCTTAGCTTTTCTAACTAAAGAATCTGGAAGGTCTAGTCTGGTTGGCCAGGCATTAATTTCTAAAAAGGTGTTTGTTCTAGCACATGCTTTAAAAACTTCTCCCCAATCGGCATCATAGGATTCTCTCTTAAGAAGTAATCTGCCTGTAGGATGTGATATTATCTTTACTTTTTTCGAATTTATTGCATTTAGTAATCTTCTTGTTATGGTTGTTTTACTTTGTGTGTGGCTTGAATGTATGCCTGCTATTGCTCCATCTAGTAAGCTGAGTCCTTTTTCTGGAACAGAAAGATTACCATTCGTTAAAATGTCTATTTCGAGTAAATTTAGTATTCTGATATTGTTATATGAGGACTTTAATTGTTCTATCTTTATTGTTCTTTTTTCAATTAACCCTATTATTTGTTCTGATGAATGATTTGACACACTCGGTGAATGGTCTGAGAGGCCCATGTATTGATATTTTAATTCTTTAGCCCTTTTGATTAGCGTCTCAAAATTGTTCTTTCCAAAATCATGACTAGGTTCCACTGGATAATTGGAATGAATGTGAAGGTCTCCTTTTATGTCATTTGTATTAATCAATTTTGGAAGTAAATGTTCGTGAGCTGCTTCAATTTCACCTGTATCTTCCCGTAACTCTGGTTCAATATAATCTAAGCTTAAGAAATTATATAAGGATTTTTCGTCCCAAAATGTGTGGAGCTTCTTTTTATATCTAATACCATATTCTGAAAGTGATTTGCCACTTTTTAGAGCAAACTCTCTAAGTTTTATATTGTGATATTTTGATCCTGTGAAATGTTGCAAAAGTGCACCAAATGCTTCAGGTGGTTGAATTTTAAGATCAACTTGCATACCATTTTGAAGCAAAATTGATGAAGCGATTTCTCCAGATGATAAAACTCTTGCGATTTCACGAAATTTATTAAAATGATTAATTACATCTTTGGGTTTATTGGATGCAACCGCAATATCAATATCGCCAACCGTTGCAACCATTCTTCTGAGGGAACCCAAAGACTCAACTTGCTGGCAGGCATCCAAAGTTTTCATATGGGCAATTACACGCTCGGCAATTGAATAGGCGAATGGGAGCGGATACCTTGTAACTGTCGTTTTTTTAAATTCCTGGATTGCTTTTAAAATTTCCTTTTCACTCTTTTCACCAAATGAGGGCAGCATTCTGATTTTACCAAGTTTTGCTGCTTTTTCTAAATCGTCAATGTTTTTTAGGTGTAATAAGGACGCCAGCTTATAAGCATTTTTAGGGCCCATGCCAGTAATGTTTAAAAAGCTAAACATTGCAGGTGGCAGGCCTTTTTTTATATCATCGAAATGTTTTACGCTACCATTTGTAAATAATTCTCCTAAATACATTTGAATGTTTTTACCCAGAGCTGGCACGGTGTCAAGCTGACCATCTTCCCATATATCTTTAAGCTCACTAGTTGCATGTTCTACGCTATCGGCAGCTTGACTATATGCAATAATCTTGAAATGGTTACCGCCCTTTACTGAGTAGGCCGCTGCGATATCTCTAAGTAATTTGGCTATTTCTTTGTTAGAAAAAAATCTCATATGGTCTATTATATTGCAAAAACCGGATAAGTAGGTATAATTTAGCTTTGTAGGTGGGATCGTAGCTCAGTCTGGTTAGAGCGCTTCCCTGTCACGGAAGAGGTCGGGGGTTCGAGTCCCCTCGGTCCCGCACTTCGACTTGTTTCACTTGCTTAGTGCAATGTGCGAGGGAACAATGTATTGTTTGTGAGGACGAGAAGTTTGCCCTGAGAGAAATCAAAGGGAGTATCTTTGGTCCCGCAATATTAAGTTTACTGCCTAGAAAGGAGGATATATGGCTTCAAAGAAAAAACCTATATTACTTAAAAATTGGCAGGAAAACTATGCAAGTTTCATATTAGGAGCAATAATCATTGTTATATTGGGCTTACTGGTCGCAAACTTTATCACTAATAGGACTGGTAATATTCTTGATCTTGGAAATGATGAACAGATGACAACAGATGAGGAAAGCAAGCAGGAAGTTACCGTTCATGAATATACTGTAAAAGAAAATGATTCACTGTCTAAGATAGCCGAGAGTGAGTACGGTGACAAAATGCTATGGCCTGTTTTGGCAAGATTAAACGATATAAGCAATCCTGACTTGATCTACATTGATACAACTTTAAAACTTCCATCAAAAGAAGAAATCAACAAAATCAAAGAGGATATGACAATTACATCTTATAAAGTTTTAGCAGGCGACACTCTTTTTAAGATTGCAGAAAAAGTTTATGGGGATGGAAATCAATGGGGAAGAATTGGAGTAGCAAATAACGTCGGCCGACTGCCTAATGGTAATCCGCTGATTTTTGCAGGAAGTACAATCACGATCCCCAGGTAACTGGTTAGGGTTTTCGATTGTCAAAAAGGGCTTGTTTAAATAGTGTTTGGTGTGTAAGGCCCCGATAGCTTTTGCGGGATTTGTACAATGGCAGTACGCTACCTTCCCAAGGTGGAGACGCGAGTTCGATTCTCGTATCCCGCTCACTTTATTTTCTCAAATAAACCCTGATTTGAATAGGAAATCACAAAAAGTTAAAATAGGGAGCAACATTACAATTGCCACCTTGGCTTAGTTGCCCTTCCAGGAGTCAGGGTAAAGTAGAGCAGTCGCCGACGTGGCTCAGTGGCAGAGCAACTGTTTCGTAAACAGTGGGTCGTGAGTTCGATTCTCACCGTCGGCTCAGGATAAAATGCGCAGAATAAATAGAGTCCAAAGATTGGCCAGGCGTGAGGAAAAAGATATCCTGAAAAGGATCTTTTTTCTTTCTGTTGTTAGTATCGCTTTAATTTTTATCCTTTTGACAGTAGGTATTTCAGCATTGGGAAAGTTCGCTGACCTATTGGGTATTGTATTTACACATGAAGAACAAAATACAGACGAAAATTCCAAGTTAACCTCTCCTATTTTAAATACGCTTCCCGTATTTACTAACGATGATAATATCAAAGTTTCTGGTTTTTCACCGACCGGCGAAAAGGTTGAGATCTATCTTGATGGCGATAAGGTAGGTGAAGTTATACTAGAATCAGGCAGATTTGAATATGATTTAACCTTGAAGACCGGAGAAAATGAGATTGCCGCTCGAACAACTAGCGGCGCTCGTCAAAGCGAGCTATCTTCCTCTGTGATTGTTAATTTTGACAAAACAGTCCCAAAATTAGAAGTGACAAATCCTTCTGAAGGACAAAGCTTTTATGGTGATAATAAGGTACCGGTTGAGGGCAAGACTGAACGTGACGCGCAAGTTTTTGTAAATGGCTTTTTGGCTAACGTAGACAGTGATGGTAATTTTGACGTTATTATTCCTATTCCTGAGGGTGATAGTGAATTAGAGGTGAAAGCTTTGGATGATGCTGGAAATACCAACATTGTTAAGATCAGCGTCAATATTCGAAAGTAGCCTAGGCAACCCAATAACCATTTATAAATAGTGAAACGAATAAGCACTGCAGGGCGAGAGATGATGCCCATATAAAAATTTTTAGTCTAGGGTAATTATTTAGCATAATTCCAATAACTATAAATGCGCCCAAGGATGGTAAAACATAACGGGGTATACTTATTAAAGTTCCGGTTGAAACAGGTGTGAGAATAGTCAGAATTGAAAATATCCATATGTTTGAGTGTAGTCGTTTTATGTTTGTTATTAATAAATATAAAAATAACAAAGTAATAAAAAGATCAAAGAAGTTATTCAGACTAAAGCTTTGAAGAGAAATTAACGAAACGACATTCGAGATAATTGTCGTTATCGGATCTAAGGTATACCTTCCCCATAAACTTTGTACTGATGAAAACGCAAACACATTGCCCAAGATTATATGAATTGAGATTAAATAAGCCAAGAATGGGGTTAATGAGAGGAATGAGATAACAAGTAATGACTTGCTTCTGTTGTTCAAAATGGCTTTGAAAATATTACCTAGTAACAAAAAAATACCAACAAATCGTGCTAGTGGTAAGAGTGCTGTTGACATTGAATACGCGATGATATTTCTTTTGTACATTGCGAATATTGATAACATTACTAAAAGTAAAAATAGGGATTCAGAATATACTAATAAGCAAAAAAATGTGGTCGGGAAAAAAAGGAACGTTAAAACAGTAGTATCTGCGTGCTTTTTGCCGTATATAAGAGCAGTATATTTGTGAAAGAAGAATAAAAATATGAGAAAAGAAACAATCGAGATTATTAAACCCGAGATCACAAAATCCAGATTAAAAACTGAATGTATTAATCTAATGAAAATTGGGTATAAAGGTGAAAAAGCAAAATATTTGGAATCTGGATAACCGTTTTTGGCAATTTCTATATAATTTCCACCATCCCACTGGGCAAGAGAAAAGTAATAGTTAAAGTCTTGTGTCTCGGATTGTGAGCCCAGTCCAGAATTCGACACTTGCGGAAAAGTTGAGCTTCCGATTATTGATATAAGGAAAATTCCAATGATCCAAAAAGCGACTATGCTAAATATCCTGAACATATTTAAGGCCTACCAAAAAAATAAAAGGCATCAATATTTGAGGATAAAATAAAGAGTTTACGAATTGAGAATGAACAAACAGTGCAATAGACGTGCTAAAAAGAGCTAGCCCCAGAAAACTGGTTTTTAAATTTTTCATAATGACTACTAAAATTGATGAAAGCCATGCAAGAAATAGTGCAAAACCAAATAGGCCCGTTGTGGCAAGCACTAAGAGAAATGACGAATCTGTTCCAGCCCCAGAGTGACCGCCATCTAAATCATTTTCACTAAGAAAACCATAATGCCGCTGTGCATTCCTGTAATTGTTAAACCCAATCCCGAAAATCGGTTGATCACGAATGATGACTAGAGCATTGTGCCAACTCTCAATTCTGGACATTGCAGTCTCATCTATTGTCAGTGCTCCAATAATTCTTATTCGAACAGTCGATACAAGTGTAAAAGAGATAACAAAAAGTATTATAGGAACCAGAATAATTTTGGGAGATTTAACCATTGATATTAAAAACATAGAGACTGCGTATGCAAAGTATGAGCTTCTTGAAAATGTTAGAAGCAGGGCTATTGAAAAGAATAATGAGAAAAGTGCATATTTTGCATTTCGGTAATAAAGAAACATGCTAACACAAATACTTATGAAAACAGTTAAAAGGCCACCTGTGAAATTAGGGTCCAAGGTCGTTGATACAAGCCTGTTAATATGCGGATCCCAACCATATGTCTGAAGCGATGATAAATCCGGGTAGAGTACAAGCTGTAAAAAGCCTAAAATTGTAAAAACAAATCCGATAGTGATAAAAAGATTTATAAATTTCTTAATTTCATCTTTTTTTATAGTGTTCACTGTAATCAAACCTATTGAGCAGTAGAGTATAAGACGGATTAAGAATAGTGTGGCAACCATAACTTCATTTTTTGTAAAAGTGTTAAGAGACAGTAGAGACGATGCCGCAGCAGCAATAATGAAAATAACACCGAACGGAGCAATAAACGCTGGAACTTTAACTTTTTTCCTCGCAATTATTATATAAGTTAAAAAGTAAATATTGGTTATAAGTACTAGCAGGTCAGTTATGTTTGCCGCGGAGTTTTGGGTGATGGTTATCCTAATAAGCTGACCTGGAATAAGCGATAATATTGTTGTAAGTAGTAAGAGTTTTACAATGCGCATTTAAGGTGTGCACGCATCAGGACTCGAACCTGAGACCTCTCGTGTGTGATACGGGCGCTCTGCCAACTGAGCTATGCGTGCATGATTTCCTACTGTACGAGCAGGGCAATTTTAGCATAGAATTATAATCGCCATGAAGTTTCGAGA
>CAZBKB010000011.1:0-28493 GCA_964492425.1 uncultured Gammaproteobacteria bacterium
TTATTTTTGATTTTTTTAAAAAAAGGAAATCGTACTATCTTGATTTTCTCAAAAACTTCTCTCGGCTGTGCTCCATAATTCGGTGTGATTACTATAACTTGATGACCTTTTTTGATAAGTTCACGGATTAAATAATAGGTGCTCCATTCCGAACCTCCAAGATCGTGCGGCATAAAATATTCTGTTACCATCGCAATTTTCATTTTGTGTTTATTGCCAATATTTCAAAACCACTCGCGTCTTTAGGTCGCTTTAAGGATTCATTGCTCCTACGTGTGGATATTATTTTATAAATTGAGATAGAAAAAGCACCGACTATGTCATATAAACCTCTAAAAGGTGTATCTACCGGGGCATATGAAAATTTCTGAATATTGAAACCATGTTTTTCTAAGAGAACTTCTATGTCCCTTTTTCCAAACTCGATTTTATGGTCCGGATCCGAGTAATAATTAATGCCCACACTTTTTTGAAGTTTTTTCCAAGAGGTATCTTTGTTTGGAATACTGACTAGCAGCACACCATTTGGTTTTAGTATTCTCTTTATTTCTTTTAGGATTTGGTCTCTGCTAGCTAAGTGCTCTAATACATCTAAAAACAGTATCTTATCAAAGGAATCGTTTTTAAAATCCAAATTCTTTTCCAGATCTGCTTTTATAAAATTTACATTTTTTAGCTTTTCAATCTTTATGCTCTTCTTTGCTATTTCTATAAGCCCATCGTCAATTTCCAGACCCACAACTTTTTTTACATATCTTGATGCTTTTATCGCACTTTGACCGTTACCAGATCCCAGATCTAAAATAGCATCTCCCTTTTTTAAACTGCTAATGTACCAAGGTTTTTGAGTTAAAAAATGTTTTGGGTGAATAAAAACCGTAGATTTACCAGTATATTTTGTAAGCCGTACTGCTATTGCACTGCCAATTTCCAACTTTTTTAAAAGCAAAATATATAGTTTTTTAATTGTCATTTAACTTTAGAGATTTGACGACATCAACGTGTTTTTTAATTGCGAGTCGCCAATTGAATTCTTTTTTAGCTTTTTTAAGTGAGGCATTTCCCATTTTCCTCTCAAAATGAGGATTTTTGATAAGTGCTGACAGCTTCTCAGTCCAGTCCTTAAGATTATTTTTAGAACATAGATATCCATTTATGCCATCTCTGACGGCTTCTTTCGAAGAATAACCATTAGTCATTACTATTGGTTTTCCACAGGCCATTGCTTCAAGCGGGGCAAGGGCAAATCCTTCATCAAGGGATGGATGTAAAAAAATATCGGCTAGATTATGAATTTTATTTTTGTTGGGTCCAAATATAGGATTTATAAAAAGAATATTGTTAGATAAATTTAAACGTTTCGCTTTTTCTGTTATAGCTTTTTTAAGAGGTCCTTTTCCCCAAAATATCAGAACAACTTTATTATTTCTCTTAACAAGACTGCTTAAAACATCTAAAAGAAACAGGGGATTCTTTCTTTTAACGAATAGCCCCATAAAAAGTAAGGTGATTTTGTTAGCAAGTTTGTATTTCCTAATAAGAGTATTGTCTTTTTTTTGGGGTTTCAAGAAATTTGGGATACCATTATGCACTACAGTAATTCTATCTTCTGGAACTTGATATGATTTTACTATTTTTTTCTTTACGTTTTCACTGTCACAGATAATGTGATCCCAAGAGTTATTAATAATCTTGGAAAAAGGGCCGAACTTTGTTTCCTCATATTTATGATAAGTAGCTAGTATTTTTACACGAGGATTAAATGTTTTAAATATTAACGCGGCTATACAGGTAAATTGCGGTTGATGCAATCTTATAATATCAATTTTGTTTTTTTTGTTAACTATAAATAGATACGGAATTAAAATGAAATTAAACAAGATAGCCGGAAAATGGGCGAGGGGTATTTCTGTAATTTGCCAATTTTTTACGTTTCCGTCATGAGGAGAATTTTTAGGTAATATGATTTTAATTTTTATGCCATGTTTAGCTAAGCCAAGCAAAATCTCTCTATCAAAGACTTCCCCTCCCAATACGGATTGAGGATTTAAACCTAATTGAGGCGAACAGATTATCATAATGGAGCAATTGTCATTTTTATACCTTGATCAAATTTAACTTTCGGCGAGAATCCCAATTCCTTTTTTATCTTTGACAAATTAGTAACGTAACTACCTGTTTCAATACTTTTCCAGTCTTCTGGCCATTCGACTTTTGCTATCCGACCACAACCTATCGTTTTAGTAATAAGTTTAGCCATGTCAATTAACATGATCCCCTCACCGTATCCTAAATTGTATATTTGGTTATCTGACTTTGGACTCATAGCAAGTAAGAAAGCTTCTATTAAGTCGTCTATGAATAGATAATCTCTGACTTGTTTACCCTGGCCAAAAATCTTTAGAACGCCATTATTTTTGGAAATGTCGATAAAGTAATTGATGAGATTATATCCTAAAAATTTTGAACTATGATGCTGACCATAAACATTCGAGGTTCTAAAAACAGTAAAGTGAAGTCCATTTGTTTTTGAGTAGATTTCTGCCATTTGCGTGGCCATTAGTTTTGAAAGTCCATATGGTGACGTTGGTTGAGTTGGATGTTTTTCATCTACTGGTAAATACTTTGGGTTGCCATACTCCAAACGAGAACTGGAAATTATTATTTTAGTATGGGGTGAGAATTTAACAATAGCTTCGAAAAAGGCGATGGTCGCTAGGGTATTTATTTTGAAGGCAATATTATAATTCTTGAGACTTTCTTGATTTCCTGAAAATGCAGCAAGATGGTAAATAAAATGATAATTATTTTTTATTGTTTTTTTGATAAGACCTTCGTCTGTAATATCTTGTCCATCTATCTTATCGAATGAGTTAACCTTTGCATTCAAACTCTTTAACTTCTTGACTAAGTTTTTACCTATGAAACCTTGTCCTCCTGTCACTAAAATTTTTTTTTCACTTAAATTCATATCAGTCTAGCTTTTTCATTAAAATAAATCTTGAGTTTTTTTGGAAATAAGTAAGTAGAGATGAAACTGCGAACTAAATTAGGTAAGTAAAGCAAATCTAATTTTCCTTCTCTAAAATATTTCAACTTTAATTGAAAGTTTTTTAAATACATTTTTTGTATATCCTGCTTGGATCTTCTACTGCTCACACTTCGCCAAAGAAGAAGCTCTTGAGGAATGTTGGCCATTTTAAATTTTCTCGCCCTTAATAAAAATTCATAATCTTCCACAAAATCCCAGTCGGAATTGTAACCATTCAATTTATGAAATACTTTGGATCTTATTAGCCATGTGGGGTGAATCAATGGCGTTATTTTCCTTAAGGTTTTTTTTATTTCCTTATCGCTTATCGGATAATGGATTTTACCTATCTTATTATTATTTTGGTCTATAAGTGCAACCCATGTACCGCATAGATCCACTGTTTTATGGTTATTCATAAAATTTACTTGTATCTCAATCCTATTTGGCAAGCTGATATCATCTGCATCCATGCGCGCAATATATTCTCCTTTTGCTATTCTTAGTGATTTATTCAAGGAAGCTGCCAAACCTAAACTTTTTTTGTTCTTAATTAAAATAACCCTATTATCTTTTATAATATTCAGAAAATTGGGAGTATTATCGTCTGATGCATCATCTACAATAATAAACTCAAAGTTTTTGTATGATTGATTCAATATACTATTGACTGCGTTTTCCAAATATGGCATTCCGTTTTTAACAGACATGACGACGCTAATTAGCGATTTTTGCGACTTTTTCATAGACCTTGTAGGTTTTTTGCGCTGCTATGTTCCAAGTAAAGTTATTTTTTACGGTATTATATCCTTTATCAGCTAGTTTGCTTAAATCTTTGTTTTTTAGAGCTTTCTTAATAATATGTGATATTTCTTCCGAATTTGTTGGGTCATCAATTAAATAGCCATTAATAGAATCATTGATGATAAATGGTATGTCACCTACATTTGAAGCAACAATTGGTAATCTCGATGCAAGAGCCTCAAGGAGTGAAAGCGGCTGACCTTCATATGTTGATGTTAGGACAAATAATTTTGAGGATAAATAAAAATTTTTGAGTTGTGTTTTGTCAGCCTCGCCGATAAGGTGCGCACTATTTTTAAGCTTTAGATCTTTGATCAAACCTTTTAACGCTTCTCTTTGTGGACCCTTACCCGCTATAACTAACTTATAATCTGGATAATCATTTATTACCGTCCTAAATGCTTGGATTAGATTTATTAGGTTCTTTTGAGAGTGAAGTCTAGCAACACATAGAATCTGATTCTTCCTTTTTACCTTAGGGCTGGTGAGATAAAACTTATCGATACCGTTGGGGATATAGTAGATTTTTTTATTAACATTTTTGATTTTCATAAAGTCTCGCGAAACAGTGATCTGCGCTGAATACAGGATTTTCGTCAGGATGAAACCTTCAACCAATCTTGAGGCAAGTGAATTTAGTTTCGTTCCAAGTGATGTTCCATGAACGGTGAAGATTGCCGGTATTCCTTTTGTGATCATTAAAATCCTTGCAATTATTCCCGGGAAAAACGCGTGAGCATGAATTAGATCATAATCTTTTTTGTAGATATAAAAGAAGGATGTAATCAGAAACATAAGTTTTGCCAGATTGTTTTCAGGCGTGGACTTTTTGCCCAGTTTGACAATAGTTATATTCTTTGGGTATCTGATTCTTTCTATGCCAGTGTTTCTAGTAATTATTTCCATATGAACTCCTTTGTTTGCAATGCACTTGGAAATCTCGAGAGCATTTATTTGACCTCCGCCTATAAATGGAAACCAAGTATCGATAAGCACTGCGATTTTCATTTGACTGAACGCCAGACGGCTTCTGTCTGCCTGGCAATTCGCTCCCAGTTGTAGCTTTTTGCAAGAGTATTAGCTTCGCTGGCTTTATTTTGATAAAGGTATTTGTCAGTAAGTAAATCTTGAATCTTCTCAGCAAAGATAAGCGGCTCGTTGAGGTTTACCAAAAAGCCACCCTTTGAGTTTTGCGTAACCTCTCTTTGAATTTCTATGTTACTGTTGACATAAGGAAGGCCGCTTACCGCCGCCTCAATTGTAGCAATCCCAAATCCTTCTACCTGGCTTGGCAGAGAGAATATATGCGATGATTTATAAAGCTTTATCAGTTTGCGGCGTGGCAGATACGAATAAAATTTCACCTTTCCTTCAAGATTCAGAGTCTTCGTTAATTTAATGAGTGAGTCTTTCTGCGGACCGGTGCCGACAATTATTAAATTGAGTTTTTTTATCCTTGTTGTAAGGTAAGCAAACGCGAGAATTAGTGTCTTTATATTTTTATATTTAGCAAGTCTCGAGACAGAAATTATTGTCGGGACTCTGAATTTTTGAGCCTTAACTTTAAATTCATTTTCATCGATTCCGCAATAAATAACACTAATTTTGTTTTTCACGAATTTTTTAAGTTTGTTTTCGGTTTGTTTTGAAATAACAATATAAGCGCCGGCTCCCAAAATAAGATTAACTCGCTCCAGTATTTCCCCAAAGATTCCGATTATCCCGATGTTTTGAACCCATGATCCAATCCAAACGTCAGGGTACCAGAAGATTACTGGAATCTTTTGGTAGGAGGCAATTTGTTTGGATATAAAATGCGACACAAAATTAGTTCCCTCTACAATGTCAGCTGGTTGTTTCTTGCCGATTGAGATTGCATCTTGGATAAACCTTATTCTGCCGATAAGACTGCCGCCTGTAGAGGCATATTCCCTCACCTTGCCTACCCGCAGTATTTTGAAACCGAACATTCTTTCGTTTTTTGCTGATCCTTTAACTCTGCTTGTGATAACGGTAATGCTGTGTCTTTTAGCCAAATGTTTAGCTACAAAAAATGTTCTGGCTTCTACGCCACCAGAAAATCTTAAATCTTTCCCTGTTGGGAAAAATTCGGTTATTAGGAGAATTTTCATTTTTTTGATTTATTTTTACCTTTGGAAGCATTTTGAAGAGCAATTGTCCTTATTATTTCTGTAATCTCGTGGCGAATATCCTCGATCATGACATAGATTCTAAATACTAAATAAAAGAGGAGGGCAAGAGAGAGGTAAACTATTACATCCACCCCTCTTCCTACACCAAAATATTCGGCTATTTTTGTAGTCGTTTGCGGTGCAAGTATACCTGCAAAAGCCCCAAGCCATAACAAGCTCCAAGCAACGGCGGCCTGAATGGATATAACCCTTTCTCTTAATCTTAAAACAACTCTAGAGAGTGCAAATACTATAAAAAATAGAAGTATTAGCTGTATGGCTGTCAACATTTTATTCGTTTATCATTTTTTCAACGCCAGCCTCAAACTTGGTTGGTATTATACCAAACATTTTCCACCAATGATCACCTTTAAATCTTTCTCCCGTTGTCAAAGATTTAATCTGATCGGTTGTAAACTTTGGATTTGAAAGTAAAGTTTCGTTTAACCTGATTGCAACATACAGTGCAGTTAGGGGAATATTTATTAGGAGTCTTCTCGTTTTGAGCTTATGTAAAATAGTTTTTACCATCTTTTCCATAGTTATATATTCATAACCATGAATTTCGTATATTTCCGAGCTTACGCCTTTTTTAATGATTTTTTCAACGATGGTACATATATCTTTTACATATACCGGTTGCCGTCCAAACTTGCCGCCTCCGGGCAGTGGCACTACCGGTGTCTTTTTGAGTATCGAGATTAACCATCCAACATTTTTTGTATCCCCCGGGCCGTAAATCATTGATGGACGAATAATCGCGTAATTCATTTTTGATCTCCTAACAAATATCTCTTGATCCTTTTTTGTTTTTGCATAGTCGTCGAGCCTTATTGAGGTAACTGCCGCAGAAGAAAATAAAATAACGTTATTTATATTGTTTTTCTTAGCCGCTGCTATTAAATTTTTTGTTGCAACTGAATTGTTTTTATAAAATAGGCTTGCCTTTTTTGCTGATATTTGCGCCGCCAGATGAACTATTACATCAACGCCATGAATTTCTTTTTGCCATTTACCTTTTTTTGATAAATCGCCAACCACAACACGACCTTTGATGTTAAGTTGCAGTCTTTCTTTTTTATTTTTTACTAATACTACAACTTCGTATTTTTTACTTTCCAGGTATGGCGCAAGATGGGAACCGACAAAACCAGCAGCCCCAGTTATTAAAATCTTATTTTTCACCGAAATAATTTTACTAATAATCTTGCCATGACAGGAATTGCGTTTAAGTTTTTTTGTCCTTTTTTTCTTGAATAGGTAGTATAAATTACTGATGTTGGTATTTCTTTAATCCTGAGTTTATTTTTTTTAGCTTCAAGCAAAAGTTCTGATGAAAATTCCATGCGATCCGTTTTAAAATTTAACGAAGCCATTGCTTTTTTTGATAGTGCCCTTAGTCCCGATTGTGTATCAGTTGAAAAAACTCCGAAAAATAAATAGGTAACAAGGTTTGCACACCAATTGATAATTAGCCTGTCTATTGGGACTTTTTGTTTTTTTAAAAACCTAGAACCTATGACAACGTCCGCTTTTTTTAAAAGTATTGGTTCAATAATTTTTTTTATATCGTTCGGATCGTGTTGCCCATCAGCATCAAAAGTAACTGTTATATCAGCATTTTTTTTTAATGCCCATAATATGCCTGTTTTTGTTGCAGCCCCAACTCCTCGGTTAATGGAGTGACGTATTACCTGAGCTTCAGATTTTTGAGCCTTCTGGTATGTTTCATCTGTTGACCCGTCATCAACCACTAATGGAAGAATATTTGTAAAACCTTTTATGTTTTTGGGCAAGGATCTTAGTACTGTCTGTATTGCCGGCGACTCATTAAAAGCCGGAATGATGATTACAAGTTTCACTTGTCATGAGCGGGCAACTATAAAAATTCCTACCAACATTATTACCATTCCTAAAACTCTCATAATTGATACATCTTCGTTTAAAAACTTTAGTGATCCAATTGTAGTTAGCAGGAAAACACAGGTTGCAAATATGGGATAAGATTTAGAGAGATCATTAAACGTAAGGACTCTAAGCCAGATTAGGAAAGACATACCGTACAGAACTAAACCTACTACTATAAGTGGGTTAACTACTGCTTTTGACAGTTCAATGAGGATTTTTGCTTTTTCTCCACTGATTCCCCCAAACGCACCTACCCCCTTTTTTAAAAGTATGTTAGCTGTGACGTTAAAAGTAACGCTGATTGCCAAGAGCTGATAAAAACCCATGAATGGATGATATCATTTTTTTTTCTGCTATGCTATCCAATAACCTCTGGTAAATAAAGCTGAGGATATAATCAATAAAGAGAAAAATACAATTAAAATAATTACTTTTTGGTAGTCACCTCTTATTTGTGCAAGAACAACGAATATTGGAAATGCAATCAAAATATATCTTGGCATGGATGTCAAGCTACCCGTTAGGGTCGGCGTCAGAATAGATAAAATGCTAAAAATAATCCACTGTTTATTCATTTTTTTCCAAGCAATAGTAAGTAATATCAGTGCAAAGATTAGTGTAGTTAGCTCGAAAACTGAATTAAAAAGTGTGAGCCCGCTCGTTGTGAATATCTGTTTAATCCACCTGAAAATAACTTGTGGCAAGAGCACCACTTCAGCAGTAGATCTCCCTTGCCCGAATGCGCTCTGGCTGCTCAGAAAATACAGAGAATTATCAAACTTGACCTTTAAATACAGCATGTATGTAATAAGCCCCATTGGAACGATAATAAGTGGGTAAAGAGATAGTTTTTTAATGTTGTTCAGAGATACAGATAAAAATACACCAACTAATCTTGTAAGTGAAGCAAACGCTCCAAGCATTGATGCAAGCAATATTTTCTCCCTACTTAAAAAATAAAAAGACGACGTTAACAATAGAAAAAATAAGCCTTCAGTATAAACAGATCCAAAATAATAAGATGTTGGAAAGGATAGCAAGAATATACATGCCCATAAAGCAGTTTTTTGATTAAAATTTTCTTTGATTAATTTATAAAAAACCAACAAACCAAGCAAAAAAGTCGTATTTGACAATAATAATGCTGAAATTACAAGGTTAAAGCCCGTTATTGTTGAGGTGAATTTTATAAGAACCGGGTACAGGGGGAAGAAAGCTTGTGTAAATTGATATGCATAGCCGTCTTTGGCTATTCCAAGGTAATGTACACCGTCGAAATTTCCAAATGACCAAATAAAGTAAGGTAAATTTGAAGATACTAGCCGCTCATTATAATAAGGGAACTTCGCTCCAAATTCTTGAATAATATTTGGAGCGACAAACGCCACGATAAACAAGATTATTCTCCAAATAATAAATAAGCTAATTAATTGAATATATTCTTTTTTGAGTAATTTTCTCATTTACAAATGACACTATCGTAAACTTCGGTTGTTTGCCTTGTAACATTATTCCAAGTATATTTGGCAGCAAGATTTTGTGAATCTTTTGAGATTTTTTCTCTGTCTTTTTGGCTTTTTGATAAAAATTTAGTGATTGCATTTTTGATGTCGTCTTTTTTATGTGGATCGAAAAATAAGGCAGTATCATGGCCTATTTCGCTCAAAGATGAATTATTGGAGCATAATACGGGCGTTCCGCATGCCATACTCTCAAGAACCGGCAGCCCAAAGCCTTCGTAAAAAGAAGGTACAATTGTTGCTGTAGCCAAATTATAAATTGCACTTAAATCTTTATCAGGAATGTAACCGGTTTTGATTATTTTATTTTTTATCTTGAGTTTTTCAATTTCGCTGTTAATATCTCTAACTTGCGGGAGGTTTTGATTAAGTAATGCTTTACCTACCAAAACCAGATTGACACGCGTTTTCTTTACTGCGCTGAGCAATCCAATTATATTTTTGTTCCAATTAACGTCACCAACAAATAAAAAATATTCTTGAGGTAATTTATATTTATTTCTTATATTTTCAAGATAGTTGCTATTTTGCATTGGTTTGAATACGGGTGCAGGAGCCAAATAAATAACGTATATTTTATTAAATGGATACCCAAGTATTTTATGGATATCTTGTTTTGATGTGTTCGAGTCGCAAATTACCGCGTCAGTATTTTTGAGAGCCAATTTTTGAAGAAAAAGGTTATATCTTCCCTTTAGTCCGGCAGGATAATGCTTCTTAAAAACCAATGGAATAACATCATGAATGGTGACAACTCTTGGTCTGGTCTTCCTAAATGGTAGTGTATGAAAATATAAATCAAAGTAGGGATAATGGATTAAGTCTGACTCTGGAATGTCTTTGCCACTGAAGGTGGTAATCTGTATTTTGCCAGAAATTTTCTTAAGGTCATTCACGAGGTAATTTGTATAAGTGCCGATGCCTCGCACACTCCCGGAGTCATTAAGTGGAGAGATATCTATTGCTACCTTCACATAAAAATTATATATCAGTGTATACTACGGTGCACTAGATCTTAGTTGATTTATTAGTTAAATACTTAGAGTATGCGTAAAAGAAATGCGCTCCTGAAAAAAGTGCCCAAATAAATCCTCTAAAACCGTCTTCGTACCCTTTGTGCCGAATATAAATTTTTAGAAAAGTTGTGATGGGTTTTATTAGTAGATAGTATAAAATATTTAATAAATCTGTTTTAACTTTATTTGACTCAAAATCTATAGCTGTCCTGTCTGTATATCTATTTGCCCGCTCTAAGTACCTTTGAAAATTGGGATCGGCATAATGCAAGATGTCTTTTGTCAAATTCCCTATTGCTCCATCTATTTTCACTTGTTCATGTACGCTCACTTCTGGCAGGATACCTTTGCCATTTCTAAATAGTCTAATTACAGGATCTGGATAAGCACCACCCTTTTTTAAAAATCCTCCCAAGAACCAATTTTTTCTGTTTATCCAGAATCCATTTTCTTTTGGTTTAGATTTAATTGTATTTATAATTTCTTCTGCTAACTGTTTGGATATAACTTCATCGGCATCGAGAAGAAGTATCCATTCTGATCTACAGTTTTTAATCGCTATATTTTTATTGATGTGAAACATTGACTGATTAGGTTTTCTGATAACCTTAGCGCCTTGTGATCTTGCAAGGTCGGGTGTTCTGTCAGTGGACATACCATCCACTACAATGATTTCATTCGCTATATCTTTAACTGACTGTAAACAGTCAACAATGTTAGACTCCTCATTGTATGTAGCTATTGCAACAGATAAATTAATTTTCATTTTCCCACGAATATTTTTTGCGGCCTATTTTAATTACTTCGCTGCCATTTGGGTAATATATTGTGTTTATAAGTTTTAGATCCGGTAAAAAATGGTCTGCAAGGCTTACATAAAGTTCACCTTCGTTTACCTTATTGTTGTTAAATCTAAAATTATATATATTCGGTTTTAGCGCGGATGCTTGGTAAGCGGTTGGGTCATATTTATTGTAAAAGAGCCAAAATATATAACCTTGCTCTATTGAAGCATCAACATTTATTACGGGGTACTGGTCTTTTAATTTCATTGATTCGATAACCGTTTCCTTAAATCCGTACATCCAAAATTCAGCTTTATCCCTTGGGTAATGCAGATAATAATTATGCAGATATGTGAACAGATAAAAAAGAACGGCTATTGCAAGTGTAACAATTACTAATGTTCTTAGTCTTGCCATGTCCATTGCTGTTTTCATTCCAACGGTGGCCGCTATTATGAGGCCTACGCTCATAAAAATGCTCCGCACCGCATGCGGGGCTGCGTCGGCCGGTGCGGCGGCTATGGGTGGCGCGAGTAGCCATGCCAGCGTAACTAAACTCGTTTTGTCATGTTTTTCGATAAATTTATAGAGTCCAATTAATATAAGTGGCATAAAAAATAGGGGGATCATTCCGGAGCCTTCCGTGTGGTGCCGAAGATTTCTGTCGCCTGAAATAAATAGGAATTCAGGGTTAAAATGTGAAAGATAGTTTTGTAGATAAGTGTTGAAGAGGAGTATTCTTCTGTTGTGTATTTGTCTTGAAAGAAAAGACTCCGAATCCTGCTGTACATATTTAATAAAATCGTCAGTGCTTACCTTTTGTGCGCCAAGTGATACGGTTTGGTATCTTTGACGAATGGCTTCGCGCGGGGCGGTGACAAAGAAGGGCGCAATTAAGATTATTGGAATTGTAAAAAATAAGAAAATTATTTTTTTGGGTATGCTTAAAAATTCCTTTCTGTAAATAATTACGAAGACTGCAAATATAATCGGAATGAATATTCTTGCGGAATGATATGAATAGAAACTTAAGGCAAAAAATGTGGATGACAAGATGAGAAGCAAGATATTTTTTTTGGCCATTTCCTCTCCTTTGTGTGGTAGAGAATACAGAAGCAGAGTCATAGCGGAGAAACCAGAGAAAAGTCCGATATTCGATTCGAATCCCACCCGAGAAAAGTGAATGTTCCAGGAAGATATTGCCAGTAGAAATGATGCTATCATCGCGACTTTTTGGCTTGTGAAGAGTTTCTTGGTGAAGAAATACATAATTAACACCATAAGTGTCCCTAATATGGCGGATGGCAGACGCACAGCAAATTCTGTGAGTCCAAAATATTTAACACTTGGAATGCTTAAGTACATATAAAGCGGCGGTTTGTAATCGTCGAACGAGCGGTTATATAGTGGAAGGAATGTTCCGTATTCGTCTCTGGCGGTTTTTAAAATGCTATAGGCGTTGTAGCCATTGCTTGCCTCATCCCAATTGATGCTAGGTGGAACTTGCCCCAAGTGATAAAACCTGAATAAAAAGGCTATTACAACTATTAGTAAAATATTTTTATATTGCATCTTGACGTGACTCCGGGTAGAGTCTCAGGCATTCTGTTTTTGATTTGAACCCCCGAGATTCCAAGCAGTTGAATAAATCGATGTTTCGCTTCTTATATTGTTCACTCTTAGCCTTATCAATTATATAGGCGCTAGCCGCTAGTGATCCATCAGATAATCTAAAATCTTTATCTTTAATAAAAATTCTAGAAGGTTCGCATTCGTTGAGATTGATAACTAAATCGAACCGATTATAAATAGTGCTTATCGTGTCGACACATCTATATTTTGTAAAATAAACGTTCTCTATATTATATTCGCCATTAAAATATTTTCCTTCCTTATTTATTGGGATTTCTAGGACATCTAGCTCATTAAAATATAGATAACTAATGTATATGCCTGTCTCACCTGTTAGGCCGACGCGATCGTATATATTCTTATTTTGATCTAAGTATTTAGATATTTCTTTATTTTCGTAATTTCTGTGAAAAGGTTCGTGGAGCGGCGATAGAATGAAGTATTGAAGAATAAAGAAGCAAGAATACCAAGCAAATATACCCACCCCAATAAATGTAAATGCTTTATGAAATTTTATATTCATGAATATCATATAAAGACCCAGCGCCGCTAGTATTTGTACGTAAGGTATTAGATATATTGCTCGATGAAAATTTGGGAAATCTTCAAAAGTTATTGCTGATGGTAGGGGCGCAATTATAATGACCAACGTAACAAAAATTAGTTGTTTGATTTTTTTTCGCACGAAAAAATAAATTCCAACCAGGGCGAATAGATATTCAAATGGGGTGATAAAGCCAATGTTTGATATTTGGTAGCGAATCGGCCGAGCATCATCGAATAACAAAATTTGTGGTGAGTAAAAACTGAGATGCCTTTTTAAAATGTCAGACGAATATGCGACGATTTTATTGTGAAATATTCTGACGAAGACTGGATTCAAACCTATCGTCCCAGCTTCAGTAACCTGCTCGTTTAGTGCACGTTGTACTTCTGGGAATGAAAACGTACTTACCTGGCTGAACCTACCAGCCGTTTTATTTGTTGTTAAAAAGTAAAAAAGCGGAAAGATAATAAATATGATTAGTGGAATCAAAATAATAATTGTACGACTTTTAATAATGAGCTTAATTCCACCAAAGGATTGAGTAATTAAAAACACCATAGTTATAATAGGTATCATCATTCTTGAAATTTGATATGTGAAAAAGCTGGCTACCCATAATAGATAAATTATTGGGAGCTTAATAATATTTTTATTCTCAATATAGCAATATAAGAAATATATTGATGTTAGAACAAATGACATTTCAATAATAGCGTCGGAGCTGGCTCTGGAGAAAATGATGTGAAATGGCGATACGGCTAAAAAACTGGCTGCAATATGGGAGATACTCTTACTCTTAAATATTTTTAAAGTTAGTAAATAAGTAATAAGTACCGAGTAAACCCCAAAAATTGCGGCAGGCAATCTTGCGGCTACAATTGTATTTCCAAGGATTTTGATAAAAGGCACAATCAAATAACTATGCAATGCCGGCCTAAAATCCCCAAAATAATCGATATCCAGCGGCAGGAACTCCCCATTAACGTTTTTTAAATGTTCAGATATTAGAAAACCGTTATATGCGGCCTGTGCTTCGTCAAAGTGAAAACCATAGGGTATGTCTGAAAGGTTGTAAAGGCGAAGAATTGATGCAACAGCTAAAATTAAGACCAATTTAATGTTATCTAAAAATAATTTATTGGGGAATGATTTCATATAACCTTAAGTAACTATCTCCTATTCCTTTTTGGTAAGATCCAATTAATCTAAGTTTGGGGCTGTTTATTGGTTTTTGAGTTTGGTTAAAAATTACATAAGTTTTACCGTGTTTTGCCATTTGAATTATTTGATTGGGTAAATCATCGGAATTTAGAGGCCAAAAAGCATGGATTTGCACGTTTGTATTTTGATAAAAATATATATTTAGGGCGAATGGTAAAAGTCCAAATGTTCCTTCGGTAGCAACATATACTACTTTATCTTTAGATTCTAATTTTAAGATTTCGATAACTTCCTCTACACCATATCCTGCAGGCCAACTGTTTAAGTACTGATCCGAATCATTTTGAGGAATATCAGCAGAAGTTGGACGGGTAAGAATCTTTGTTGAGTTTATAGTTGGCAATAAAAGCAAAGCTGCTAGGGTAAAATATTTTAGGATTTTTGTGATATTTAATTTTTTCTGCAGATAGATTACACAAAAGGCAATAAGAATAATTATATAAGGTGTGTAAAACAAAACAAATCGAGCGTACAACACTTTATTGAAAAACAATTCAGCAAAAAATGGTACAGAAATTAGAATAAGCAGATAAAAACCTTCAAAGTTTCTTTTATATATTACAAGTAAAATCGAGATTGTAAAAATTAGAAAAAGTGGTAGTGAAAGGTATGTAATGAGCCAACCAGCAATTGCTGAAAAATTAGAAAAAAAATGTGCAAATGGATCTTGAATAACTTCTTGTGGTGATCTGATAAATTCTAAATTTTTTCTAGCTATTAAATAAAAGAGTGGTGATAGTCTAAGAGAGTTGTAAATGAGAATTGAAAGTGTAACTGTGACAAGTGACAAGGGGAACCATTTAATAATTCTTTCTATAAAGTTTTTTTTATCAAATAGAATTAAACTTGAAGGCAGCAAATACAGAAAGAAATTACCAGACGATTTGGTTAATGTGGCTAAACCTATGGCAAAGCCGTTAAGTAGTGCAAACCCTAAATCTGCCTTTTTGGCCAATCTTGTTGAAAAATAAACGGCATATAACCCTAACATTGTTAAAAGCGAATCAAAAAGGGCAAGGCGGTCATAAAGCAGTGTGAATGGAAGTAGTAAATAGAAAACTGTTGCCAGTTTTGCAACTTTTTCCTCAAACAAATTTTTAGATAATAAATATATTCCAAACATTGAACCAAAACCTGATAGAGTAGACACAAGCCTTGTTGCTATTAGTGGATCCTCGACGAATTTCTGCAATACAGCAGCCAGCCAAATAAATAATGGCTGTTTGCCATCTTCCAGCGATATAAAGCGGTGTTGGGGATCGTGTAGGGCAACCTGTGCCCAATAGCTGTAAATTGCCTCGTCGGTAAAAATTGGTATAACCTTTAAATTTATTAAACGAGTGATACCATACAAAATAATTACGCAACACCAAAATACTAAATTATTTTTGTTTAATTTAAATTTCACTTTTTCCAATATCAAAAACTGAATAATTTCCCAAGTCCTTGATTGTTTCTATTTTTTTTGTCCCTTGGGGCAGTTTACCCGAAGGAACAATGTACATTGCATTCGGTTCATTTGCATATTTTTCAATATCATCTGTAAAAATATATTTATCGAAGCTATTGACATGGTAGAAGAAAAAGTTGTCTATTACAATGTTTGAACTTTTTAAATATTCTTTCGGATTAGATTGACTAAAGAGTAAAAAATAAATGTATGGTCTGCCAAGCTTTTGTGTAACGATAATTTTATTTACAGAATCATAATTTTCATTAGCTACTTTTACGGCTTGTTTATAACCATATTGCCATTCACCAGAATAAGTTTTTGGGTAATGAGAGTAGTACTGATGCAGGTAGTAAAAGACTGATATTAGTATTAGCGGAATAGACATAACAAGAAATACTCGTTTATATTTGTTAAGAACTATAAAATGATATGCCCCATACGCAGCTATTAGTTGGAAAGTTGGCAAAATATGTACCATTCTTAGTGCATGCGGGGTTTCTCTGGCAGTTGCCGGACCTAAGGGAGAGATTAATAACCAGCTGAATATCAAAAATTTGTATTTTTGGTTGTTTTTAATTAACAGGTATGTTCCTGCAAGTATTAGTGGCAGTTCAAAGTAGTAAAGTTCACCAATATCACGAATTGATAACCTAGGATTGCCATCGCCATGAGCAAAAAGAAAATCCGGATCAAAGGCATCGAAATAATTTATTAGATATTCTCTTGCGAAGAAAAATCTGCGGTTATGAATCAGTCTGGATAAGAATGAGTTATTGTCTGCTTCTATATAATGCGTTGATTTATTTATAGGATCGAGATCTTTAAATATTGTTACCTCTTCAAATCTAAGCATTCCTTCTATGGTGTTTACGGAAAAGTTAAAAAGAGGATAAAAAATTATTCCAGAGATTATGAGTGCGGTCGCTATAATCTTGATATTTTTTTTAATTTCGCTAATGAATGTTATTACTAGAACTGGCAAGATAACGGGCACGAAGAGCCTTTGACCAGTAAAGGTATACATTGCAGATAAAAATGCCAGTGATGAAATAAATATGTATTTTGGATTGTCTTTTGCAAACTTAATAAAAAACAAAATACCCAATGACGAAAAGAATAAACCAACGTTACCTTCGAAAGCCCCACGGGACAGCTGAACGTGCCAAGGAGAAATCGCAAGTAGTAATGCGGTAAGCAGGCTAGTTTTGTCGTTTTCAAACAACTTTTTTGCGAGACAATATGCTATAAAAACGGTAATCGATCCAAAGAGGGCAGATGCGAATCTTATTGAAAATTCGTTAAGTCCAAATATTGCTATTGGGATAGTCGATAAATAAATATACAGGGGCGGTTTATAATCCCCGAATGCTGCAAAATTAGTGGTTGGGTATGATTTTCCGTGTTCATCAATACCAAATTTTAATATCGAAAAGGCATTGTAACCAAGCGAAGCTTCATCCCAATACAGTGCCGGAGGATTTATTCCAAGCTGGTAAAAGCGCAAAATTGCAGCAAGCAGTAATATGAAAATTAAATTTATTTTAGATTTTTTTAACACTTATATTTTTCACAAAAATAAACAGCCCAATTATTGAAATAATTTTATATAGGACTATTTGTTGTGACACCGGAAACTTGAAAAATGTTAGAAACGGTAAAGAAAAGAATATCAACAATGCAAGGTATTGTTTCGCGTCTGTCAGCTTATACGCTATATAAAGAATAAACATTAACCCCAGCGGGCCTGTTATTTTATAGAGCAAGAACGGGTCAATCGCTTGAAAATAACACTTTGCAGCTTCTGACATAAATACTCCGGGCTTGTTGTGAAGAAACCTCGTGAATAGGGTTCTTTGGGCTTTGCCGTCTATGGACTGTTCGTACCAGATCACCGGAGGAATTGCCATCTTGGCAATGTCTACGTTGCACGTATCAAATGACCATTTGCCATGCTGGAAAAAGATGTTTATAGATAAAGATATAAATATCAATGCCTTAAGTATCATTATTCGTGCACTACGAAAACTAAGTCGCCATTATTACGTTTTATCAATTTTTTTATGTTTTCCCGTTTATCGCCAATTGATACAAATAATGTTTTTTTATCGCTTTGGTCTGGTGCCCCAAGATAGAACTCGTACTTATCAAAAGCAAGCTTATTTTCGGACTGCGCGTGATATTGGGCGGGATCGAATTTTGTGAAGAAAAGAATATATATATAAAGTTGTCCCCAGTATCTTGTCACTGCAAACCTTTCGTAATTGTCATAGTTTTGTCCAAGATATTGGGCTAGTTCTTTGTACCCATCTGACCAATCAGGACCTTTTTCTTTGGGATAATGGCTGTGATATAAATGTATATACGTAAGAAAGTTGTAAAAACCGATAAAAATTAATGGTGTTATCCACAACCATCTAAAATTTTTCAGAATAAATATTAATCCAAGCGCTGAAACTATGGACCATACTGGCATCGTGACTAAGTCACGTCCTGCGTGAGGTGTTGGTATGGAAAGTGCAGCTGGAATGGGCGCTATAAGAAGCCAGAAAAGTAAAAATTTGTAGCTTTTTTCTTTAATTTTTATTAGTAAGTATAAGCCAAATAGAGTGAGAGGAATTTCGAAGACATAAAGTTCTCCCATACCGGGAACTGAATGTCTTCCTTGGTAATCGCCTCGGATAAAAAGAAAGAGGGGCGAGAAGTGTGATAGGTAGCCGTCAAGGAATTTATCCTTTTTGTTGCCAACATCGCTGGTAAATATACTCACCGAAGAAGCGCGGTGTAATGACTCCCGGGTATTTAATACGTGTGGTGTCATACCTAAAACAACTATTACAATTGCAGTGACAATATAAATCAGGTTTTTTTGAATCTTGGGTCTTAGGAAAATAAATGAACCCAAAATAAGGAGTGGTACAAAAACTTTTCCAACGTGTGAAAAGTTGATTGCAATTGTATAAGATATTGCAGATAAAATATATAAATATGGTTTTTTTTGTGCAAATAAAAATAATGTTACTCCGAGAGTTGAAAAGAAAACTGTCAAGTTTTGCTCATGATAGAATCTTGAAAAATGGATATGCCAAGGGGATATTGCACTAAAGAAAGCTGAAATAAGTGCTAATTTTTTATTTTTTGTAAGAAATGCAACTAAAAAATAAGTTAACGGTATAAAAAGTGTACCAAATAGTACCGCTGGAAACCTAACAGCAATTTCGTTCAAACCAAATATTGCAATAGATGGGACTAATGTGTATGTAGCAAGGGGTGGGTTATAAATATCGAATGATCTTATAAAAAAAGGGAGGAAAATACCATATTCATCTTTCCCTGTTTTTAAAATGCTATATGCGTTATAACCGTGAGAGACTTCGTCTACATACAGACCAGGTGGGTTAGATGTAAAATGCCACCAACGCAATATAAAAGCTAGGGAAATAATTCCTAATAATAACAAGCCCAAATTTAATTTCGGTTTTATTTTATTATTCACCAACATAAATAGCAGGTTCTCCATTAAGGTAGTTTATTGTTTTTAAAATATTTCCATGTTGTGGAAATTCTTCTGGATAACCAACAAATAGAGTTCTCGCTTCATACTTTTGTCGCTCGTAGTCTATTGGTCTAAATAAATACTTATCGAATTTATTTCGTTCCTCTAAAAATCCACCTGATACAGTCCCACCGGTCTCTAGATATGTTTTTGGATCATACTTTAGGTAATATAGCCAAAACTCGTGAGGCTGCTCCAGCTTAGTTGAAACTATAACCCTATCATAGTTATCTTTTATCGACTCTGAGTATAGGGCCGCTTGCTTCCTTCCATATTTCCATGCCTCTGAAAATTCCAGCGGCATGTGGTGATGATATTGGTGCAGATAAAAGGAAAAGTTTAATAAAAAAGATATGGAAATAAAAACTGTGATCAATTTAGATTTGCTTTTCTTTAAAAAGAAGTATATTCCAAGAGCCGTGAATATTTGATACATAGGCAAATACATCACGGATCGTAACGAGTGGGGTACTCCCCACGTTACCGACGCAGCAATTGGAGCAATTGCAAACCACCATAGTACGAGTATTTTTGATGAATTTGCAATTTGCTTTCTAACTAAGAAATAAATACCAGCTACGATAAATGGTAGCTCCCATAAATACAACAAGCCCATGAGAGGAGCGTGATGGCGATCCATATCAGCTGCAAAGAACAGAAATGATGGGTCAAAATGGGAAAAATAGTTTTTTAAGATTATGGGCGCATAGACTAAGCGCCTATTATGCAATATCATCCCAACCAGCAGTTGACCATTTTGTTCATCATCTAATAAAAGATTCGATTCCTTGTATTTCGGTGAAAGATCGCTATAAACAGATGCACCTTTAAATCGCACTTGCCCTGCATCTGACAGTGCAATTGGAATTAAAAAAGCGACCATTAAAAATACAAGGAGAATTGGCAAGATAAGGCTTTTTTTAATCTGAAATAGTTTTTTATAGAACAATGAAAAAAGTACGATAACAAATAGTGGAACAAATACTCTCGAAGAATGATATGTGTAAAGATTCGCACTGAATGCAAACGTTGACAATGTCATCCAAGCGATAATGGAATTACCTGTCGATTTGATCGCTTTTAAAAATGTCCAGGTACCCAAAACTGCCCAAAATATAGCTGTATTTGACTCGAACGCTACTCTGGAAAATTGCAGATGCCATGGAGAAACAGCCAGAAAAAAAGCAGTAAACAAAGCAATTTTCCTATTTTTGAATAATTCCGCAACCATGAGGTAGGTAAATAAAACGGCTAGGGTTCCAAGCAGTGCGGATGGAAATCTCACCGCGTAGTCATTTAATCCAAATATTGCAACCGACGGTACCACAAGATATGTATAAAGTGGCGGTTTGTAATCGTCGAAAGAACGAAAATATAGGGGCAGTTTTAGGCCATATTCGTCTCTGCCTGTTTTTAATATCGAATACGCGTTATAGCCATGTGCAGTTTCGTCCCAGTTAAGACTGGGTGGATTTTGTCCAAGGTTGAAAAACCGCAAAATGAAAGCAAGTACTAAAATTAAGAAAATAAGTTCAAACCTGTTTCTCATGTTTTATCAAGAAAAATACTGCTATCGATATGGAAACTATTGTTATTAAATTTGCAAAATTCCTCAAGGGGGTTTCTCCAAAGATTACTTCCATGTTGTATGTTCCTTTTTTAAGAGGAATAAAAATAAGTCCCTGCGTATCCTTTGTAGAATCTAGCCTAATTTCACCATCTGAGTAGCTCGTATATCCCTTTCGAGAATTCATGCCTTCATTATATGTCTTAACTTGGACTCCCGGAAAGTAAAATTTGTTTATTCTCAGTTGCGCAGTTTCTGATATTACAGTTACCTTAAATGCGATTTTTTTCGAGGATGACACTATGTCTGAATATTTTGCCCATCCCCCAACAGTATTAACAGGTAGAGTTTTATCCGCGAATGTTGGACTTGAGAGTGTTTTGCGGTCGCTCGGCGTAAATTCTGAAAGTTGAGTTGCAGTGCCTTCATAATTTAAAAAGTCTTCATCCGTAAACGGTAAGGATTTATTAATTCTCACGTGATTTCTATTTGCAAATAACAATGCGAAAATTAAGAAGATGAAAATAATACCCGCTCTTATCCTGACTGCGACAGTGGATACAACTATTGCTATCAAGACTGGAATTAAGCCTAAAATTCTCCAAGGAATATCGATTATCTGAAGAAAACTGACATATTTCCATACTAGTTTTGTTGCCTCATTTTCTATCACCAAAAATAAACACGCAGCAATTATTATATAAGCAACTAAAGTTACACGAATATCGAAGGGTAGTTTGTAAATGTTAAAAATTTTTTTAATTATTTTTCTGTATAATATGACAGCCAACATGATAAGCCCTATTAGGAGCACGAAAATATGTGCAAGCCCTATTTGAAAAGACATCTGGTCATTTACCGTGCCAGGTAAATCGAATCCGTATCCCCATGGAGATCGTATGAGTTGCTTAACAGTTACAAAGTGAGAGTTGTAAACTAACTTAAAAACTTGGTCAAATTTGACCAGATGCCTTTCAAAGATTGCAGGGACGTATGTGAAAGCTGATATTGACATTGCCAAGATTATTGCAAGAACCGTTTGTTTCACAGCTTTTAATGATTTAATATTGGCATCAATAATCACAGAGTAGATAACAATTAATGGTAACGCTACGAATGCTACGAGATTTTGTGACAGGAGTATTGCTGAAATGCTTAACGCGCTAGCTGCAATCAATTTAATTGAACTACTTTTTCTCAATTTAGTTATAAAAAATAGTGCAAGAGGCAAAAATGTATAGGCGATAAGCTCCGAGATTGATCCCCTTACATAAATGAGTTGCAATCTGTAAGGTGAATACATGTAGTACATAGCCCCTATAAAGGCTGCCTGTCTGCTTGCGAATAGTTCTTTAAGCCACAGATACGAAAATAAGCCTGAAAAAATAAAACCTGAGGCCATTAAAAATTTGAAAGAGTCTACAAATGAAAAACCAGACAGATGGGCAACTGATCCAATGATGTATGGAAGCGGGTATATATATACGAAAATTGGGCTGCCAAACCCATTGTAGAAACTTCCTGCAAATCTTGGAGGTATTTGACCGTCTTTTAGGGCTTCGTAGTACTGAGCTATTCTAGCCGTGTGCGTTTCACCATCATGGCTCGTATATAGACCAGGTTTTAGAAGATCCTTGAGAGCAAAAATTGAAAGTATGCAAAGAAATATTAACGCTAGAATATTTGACTTATTCCACAGGTTCACTTTCTGATTCTAGCATAAGGATTTATACGTTCTCAAAAACCATTCGTTTGTATACATTTCTGGTCAAAATTACATCCTTTTTGCAATAGTTGTAAATGTCTTTATATTTTCTTTTAAGGTAATAATCATAAACCTGAGAGCCGTCGATATTATCTTTGGATGTAGGCAAGTCTAGAATCTTTGCAAGAGAGTCTAGCGAAATGTAATTTGATGACCATTTTTCCCACTCCCGCATTGTGTCAAATATAGGAAAGTTTCTGTACCTTGCGAACGAAAGATTTAAGTGCTTTGCGGCCGGTTTTATGTTGTTCACAATTGATCTTTTGAAAATAAAGCGCAAATCGAAATCCATAATATTGTGCCCTATGAATAAATCTGCCTGATTAGCTACTTCCCACCATTCTTTGAGTATTTCTTGCTCGGTACCATTGATTATCTCGATATCCTGGTCGTTAATAGCGTACCCAATACAAAATATCCGGCCAAAATCACCAGAAATCGCGCTTTGTCTGAAAGCAAAATCTTTAAGCTTGCTCGTAATTTTTGTTTTAGGATTTCTTTGAGTAATTTTGTTCAAAGTAATTCTTACTGCAGCTTCTTTATTTTCATCCTTTGCAGGGATTGTTTCGATATCAAAAAAAAGCTTACTTTTAGGCTTTGTATAGAATTCGTATGTGCTCATAAATTCGTATGGCTAATTACGACACCTGATGGTTCCCCAATAAATTTACCATTTTTGAAAACTTATTCCCATGGAGAATTGAGCGCTTAGGTATGCTAACTGCATTTAGGATAGCACTTTGGAGAAAGTTTTTTAATTAAAAAGTTAATGAAATCGCTTTTTTGGGGAGGATTTTTTTTCCACCATTCTAAATTATCCCTATACACAATCTCTGTACTCTTACTAAACCAGGTATTGCTATTCGCTTCAATGTCGGATAATGGAGCCCAGGAGAATTCATCAATATTTTCGCAAACCCCTATCTTGAATCCATCCATACTGTTTCTTCCGTCTTGATACATGAATAATGCAAGTGGCTGGCTTATTGATGAAATGTTTTTACTGCAACCATAAATATTATATGAATAATTCGGATAATTGGTGTATATCTGATTTTTTAGGTTATTTATTTTTGTAACAGAAATTTTGTTACTTAGTAAGGCATTTGCACTTTGTTTATAAGTGAAAGTTAGTAAAACTAGCACGATTACAATAGCGACTGTCCTACTAACTTTGGCGACTTCCCTGATAGCCCAAGCGGTAAATATAATTATGAAGGGGTACGAATAAAAACCGTAATATATCTGTCTTGTACCTTTATAATATCTAAGTACCAATATATCAAACAAAAATATGATGATTAATAAAAAGAGTGCTTTGTTTTTCATTATTTCCTTTGCCTTTAGGACAATTACAGTAACTACTGTTGCAATTGAGAACACGGCAAAATTTTTACTTGTTCCTAATGCGTTTGCCCAAGTGCCTGGCCAATAATCAGAAAGGTACGTATACCAGCGATTCGGAACATATATAGAATTTTGGTCGACAAGTGTGAAAATTAAAAAACTTCGTGTCCAAAACCAATTGTGAGCAATATCGAAAACTAAGAAAGGAAGAAATGGTATTGTGAACCCTAGGATAGCACTTAATGCTGAGCGGAATTTATTCTTCATATTGAATATGGCGAGGATTATCATCGGTGCAAGCAGAAATGTTTGAAAGTGAATTGTCGTTGAAAGTGCAATAGTAAAACTTAGTAAAAATACGGTACGGTTGCTAACCTTATCTTTGACTATTTTAATAAAAGTGATCAAGGAAAAGGTCACCAAGATTGGTATTATGGCGGGATTCCAAATGTTGAAATAATTGCTAATTGCCGATGATGAAAAGGCTGCAATTAAAAATGCAAGTTGCGCCAACCATTTGTCTCCAATTTGCCGCGCGAGGACATATATTAGTATTAAAAAGATTAGTGACATTATGCTCATCACAAACCAAGGAGAAAACACACCCAAGGGCAAAAGATATGTTAAGGCAAGAAACCAATACCACCATGGGCCGAAGAAAAATGGGGCCTGAGAGAATGGTCCAATTTGGGGAATTATTAAATTGTCCAAAGCGAATTTAGCAATCTGTGCATCCCTACCGTTATCGGTATGTATGCTGAGTCTGTCTGTGTAGTTGTAGAAGCGAAAATAAAGGGCTAATATAATGACCAGACCCATTAAACAAAAATAAATTGGTCCCTGCTTAAACACACCTGTAATGCGCCTAGTTAGTTTCATCGAATAATCCATTTAATTATACATTGCAAGTTAAAAGTACAACTAGTTTGTTTTAGCTTGTATTGTTTTGAAGAGGTATTTCGTTCTGCGGTTTGGCTATTTTTTATACATGACAACTCCGTTAGGTTTACCTATAAAATTGCCGTTTTCAAAAACAGTTTCACCTCTAAGAACTACTTTTTTAATTTTACCGACACCATCATGATCCCCAAAAGGTGTCCAATTGCATTTTGTAAATAGGGGTATTTGCGAGATTTTGTACTTAGCACTTATATCTATAACTAAATAAGTGTCACTTTGATGTGGTAGGTGAAATATCTTTTTTGGATTAGTTGACAGCAATTTTGTAATTTGATCTACAGTGATTAATCTTCTGTCTGCCGCCCAAAGCATTAAAGGTAATGTCGTTTCCAGGCCTGGCACGCCATATTTTGGTGAAGACTGGTCCATTTTTTCACCAGTTGTATGAGGGGCATGATCGGTAGATATCATATCTATATCGGCCATCGCGTCCCAAAGTTTTTCCCTGTCTTTTTCCGACAGTAGAGGTGGTTTCATTATTGCAAAGTTGCCGAGTTTGGAAATGTCTTTCCGGGACAGAAATAAATGGTGTGGGCAAACCTCACAGCTGATTGATATGCCAGCGTTTTTTGCTTTTTTTATTACTTGTACTTGTTCTGCTGTGACATGACAGACATGGAGTTTTCTATTATATTTCTTGGCAAGGGAAATCGCCGTTTCCACTGTCTCCCCTTCCGCATGTACCATTATGGGCAACCCCCTTTCCCATTTGCTAAAAATTAATTCTCTCTCTGTTTTTGTACCTATCAGTAAGCTGCCTGTTGTTTGATTCATATATACTTTTAGGGCAAACACTTTTTTTTGAACCTTGTCGAAATATTTTGTTGATTCTTTTGATGCACCAAAGTTGAAACCAACATCGCACCAAATACGACCCTTAGCTAATTTTTCTTTTGTTGCAATATCCGATGGTGATACTGTTGGTGGTGTATTGTTGGGCATGTCTAAGATTTGCGTATATCCGCCTGCAATTGCGGCCTTAGTTCCGGAGTTGAAATCTTCTTTTTGTGTTCCTCCCGGTTCTCTAAGGTGTACATGTACGTCAGCAAGAGTAGGAATGCGAAGAATGTTCATTTCTTGTTAAAATTCTATCACTTTCGTTTAAAATGACCCAGTGTTGAAGATGAAGTATATACATATTGCATGCGGTGGGACTTTTGATTTTTTTCACCTTGGGCATCAAGCATTTCTAGCGAAGACATTTGATGCTAGCGCATATGTTACGATCGGGATCACTTCCGACTTGTTTGCAATTTCTTTAGGCAAAAGACCATATTACAATTTCTCAACAAGGAAATTGCGAATTGAGCAATATTTGAAGCAAAAGAACTTATTTCATCGTGCGAAAATCGTCAAACTAAACGACATATATGGCACGACTTTGGTTGACAAAACTGTGCAGGCTATTGCGGTCACTCCCGGCAGTATAAGCGGGGCATTGCAGATAAATGATATGCGCCAAAAATTAAATTTACTTCCTCTTTCTGTGGTTTACTGCGAGATGAAAGTTGGCGATGATGGTCAAATTGTTTCGTCTACCAGAATATGGGCTGGTGAGATTTCTCCCGATGGATTTAACTATTTTACGTACCTTAAGAAATACAACTTTATCTTGCCCAAGAAGCTCAGGCCAATACTTGCAAGACCCTACGGAAAACTTGTTAAGACCACATATCGGGAGGGAGGCAAAGACTTATTCGTTACAGTTGGAGATCAAACGACCGTGGATTGCATCAAAAGTGGAAACCTACCGAATATTTCGGTTGTTGATTTTAAAATACAGAGAGTACTAATGTTCAGATCCATTCAGGATTTGGGGATTCCAAGTGGTATCAAAGTTTTTAAAGCAAAAAATCCGGCAGGTACAATATCTTATGATTTGTCAGTTTCAGTTAAACAATGTTTTCTTGCTGATAAAAATTCTGTTGTGGTGGTTGACGGCGAAGAAGACCTTTCCGTGCTACCGATTGTGCTCATAGCTCCTATCGACACCAGAGTATTGTATGGCATTCGAAATAAAGGTCTGATGATGATTCGTGTAAATCAAAAAATAAAAGAAGATTTCTTAAAATTGTCTTTTAAATTCCGAAAGAAAATATATAAATCTGCGCTATAATGTGAGAAAAGGAGAGCCATCATTTCGTGACAAAAACTATTGCTAGTTTATTGCCTATTTTTCTCTTGGTATTTTCTGTGGTAGCAGGCTATTTTATTCATCAGGAATCTCAATTTACAAATGAAAGGCACTTTGTGCAGCTTGCGGAAGCTTTCATAAAAAATGACTTATTCCTTAGTCCATTTGGATTACCGAACGGTGATTATGCAGATTATTTTGGAAAACAGTACTTGTTCTTTGGGCCAATGCCTTCACTATTACTTGTTCCATTCGTATTAATCTTTGGCTATGAGTTTCCACAAATGTTTCTGTCTGTGGTAAGTATTTTCGTCACATACGTCACAGTATATTTACTGTGCAAGAGATTTAAATTTAACAGGGTAGACTCACTTTGGCTGGCAAACTTTTTTCTTTTTGGGTCTGTTTTGTACTTTGTAAGTGTGGTAAATATCTCAGCTTACGTGGTTCAGGCGGTAGTAACGCCATTTGTGATGCTTTCCCTCTACGAATACTTTGGCAAAAAAAGATGGGCTCTTTTGGGTATGTTTACTGCGGCGGCTATTTTAACCAGGGTTACTTTGGTGGGCATGGCCGTTTTCTTTATGATTGAGCTGGTGAGAACGACAAAAAAACCTGAATTGATAAAATCGTCAGTGTTATTTTTACTACCAATTTTAGTTTGTGTAAGCTTGTTAGGATTATACAATTTCAGACGTTTCAACTCACCGTTTAACACTGGCTACACTTTAAATGTTACTGCTGTTCATAATGTTGGTGGCAATCATGAGGCAGGGTTTTTTAGTCCTGTACATATACCCGGAAATTTATATGCATTACTATTTATGGGTCCGGGGATGGTTAACAAAACAACATATCCATTTCTCGCACAATTTCCATACTTAAAAGCAAATGGGTGGGGTTTGGCTATCTGGTATACATCACCACTTTTGGTATATCTTATTAAAGCAAGATTGAAAGGAGTTGTATTATCTGCTGTTGGCGGTATTTTAATTATCGCTGCACCATCTTTGTTGTACTACGGAATTGGAATGTCTCAGTACGGGTATAGATACAGT
>CAZBKB010000012.1:0-27998 GCA_964492425.1 uncultured Gammaproteobacteria bacterium
TAAAACCGGAATTTTAAGCTCCCTTGCCAGATTTTTTAGAGACTGAGAAATTTCACTAACTTCCTGCACCCTATTTTCCAAATTGCGGCCATGTACCAGCTGCAAGTAGTCTACTATCAATAGTGACAAACCATGTTCCGCCTGCAACCTTCTCGCTTTTGTTCTCATTTCCATAATATTGATAGCAGGTGTGTCGTCTATAAAAAGCGGCGCATCGGCCAATACCCCCATAGCCTCCTGCAGTCTATCAAAGTCGTTGTCATCTAACCTACCTGTCTTAAGTCTCCAAGCATCAACTTCACTCTGCGCAACAAGTAACCTATCTACAAGTTCCTCTTTGCTCATCTCAAGAGAAAACATTCCAACTGGCAAACCTTCGCGTACCGCTACATGAGCCGCAATATTTAAAGTCAAACTTGTTTTTCCCTGACCAGGACGAGAGGCCAAAATAATTAAATTTGATGCCTGCATACCGGCAAGCTTGCCATCTAAATCCCAAAATCCGCTTGATACTCCTCGCAATCCCCCAGCTTTCTGGTGGAGTTCATCAAGTCTGTCAAAACTTTCAGCCAAAGCATCTTTTAAAGTTATAAAATTCTGCTTTAACTGTTGCTGCGAAAGCGAAAATACAGCCTGTTCTGTCTCATCTAAAAGTTCACGTATATCTCCAGTATCCTCAAATGCAGATTGGGAAATTTTCGCAGCAGTAGAAATTAACTGCCTTTTAACATACATGTCACGCACAATTTGTCCATATTGTGCGATATGTGAAGATGAAGGCACGCCAGATGCCAGCTCACTAATATAAGAAGCTCCTCCAACTTTCGCAAGCTTGCCCTTTTTCTTAAGCTGGGAGGTTAATGTCACCAAATCCACAGGTTCGCGTTTTTCGTATAGATCATAAATAGCAGACATAATATCTGCGTGCGCTTCACGATAAAAATGTTCTGGTTTCAAAAATTGGGCTATTGAAACAACACTATCGCTATCCAGAAGCACAGAGCCAATAATGGATCTTTCAGCCTCTATATCTTGCGGAGGCACACGGCCTGCGTTATCTTTTGCCATGTTTTATTAAATTTAAATTAATTATTTTTTTCCAAAAGTACAATTTGCGGCTCATCAGGAAGCTTATCAGCCGAAACAGAAAGTTTTGGCAGTTTCTCAATATTTTCTTTACCCATTGCTTTCAAAAATTCCTCTACCGGCGCCAAATCAAATTTTAAGCCTTCAACTTTATAATGCATAGGCACAATCACTTTGGGCTCCAGTTGTGCAATGATCGAAGGAGCCTCTTTGGAATTAATAGTATAAACTCCCCCAACCGGAATCATCAGTACATCGCATCCGGACAATGTTTCAGTTTGCGTTTGGTCCAACTGCTTTTGTCCCAAATCACCAAGATGCACAATATTAACCTCGTCTATTATAATCTGATAAATAGTATTCTTCCCTCGTTCTGACCCTTCCAGGTCATCATGAAAACTATCCTCACCAACAATATTAACTCCCCCAATTTCATACTCACCAGGTCCCCGAATCACAAATGGCACAACATCTGCAACAGTCCCCCCCACCAAAGAGGAGTTATTATGGTCTTCATGTCCGTGCGTAATGCAAACGATGTCTGCATCAAGCTTTGGCTCCCTGAGTCCTGTAAATGCACCACTAAAAGGGTCTATAACAATAGACGCAGCCTTGCCTTTTACCTTAAAACAAGCTTGTCCATACCAATAAATGTCTACCATGAGCAAATACTGATGATATCACATTAGATAAGAAGACAGTCAAGACGAAAAATTGCCAAAACTTTTTAAACTATGATAGTCTACCGTAAACAATGAGATTGGCATCTACCATATTAATTATCTTGACAATAATCTCCCTGCTAAGTTTCACAATTTACTGGCTTTGGCAAAGACAACCAAAACAACAGGTGCAGGCACCGCAACCTAAAGTTGAAACTGTAGTAAAAACTGACGTTCAAGAACAGAAACCGGCCTCATTTATAACATCTCCTCAACCTGGTCAAATTCTAACCGAAAAAAAGGTGCAAATAGCAGGTAATGCCAAAACACGCACAAAAACTCTATTAATATCAAACCCATTAACCTCCATAACCGAAAGTCAAGATGACGGCAACTTCAAATTAGAAGCAGAATTTCCAAACGGTTTAAGTCAACTGCAAATCATAGTACTCAATAACGGTCTTGAAGAAATCCAAAATATCATGTTCCCATTATATATATCAGAGGACAAAGCAGATAAAAACTCAATGTTTATAGCGGGTACGATCAACAGAATCTTCGACAATAACATAACCTTGTCTACAAAAGATGGTAATTCAGATATAAAAATTACCTCCAGTACAAAAAATATCGGCCGTGCCAAGTCACCAGCTAAAACCAGCGAAGAAAAATTAGATATCCGTGTCGGAGATTATCTGGTAGCAATTGGCCAAAAAACCCCAGAAATTTTAAGCGCTGAGAAAATAGAAATATTTAGGGAAAACAAACCTAAAATTGATGCCTCCTATGCTGCAGTAAAAATAGTAAGCGGGGCAAAAAACAACATTTTCTCAGCAAATACCACCAAAGACAATAAACTGCTAGAATTTACACTCAACAAAAATACTCAAATAATAGCAGACGGGAAGAAAGCCACTTCCGCAATAGTCACAAAAGACAAAATTGCAATTGTCATTTACAAACTTGAAAACAATAATTTAGTCACTCTGCTCCACTTCCTATAGAAAGCAGGCTTTGCTATTATTAAACCATGCATAAAGCTCCGCCGACCCCCAAAGGCTTTAGGGACATTAAACCGGACTTCGCCAAAAAAAGACGGGAAGTAATTAACATTATTGCCGGCATACTAGAAAAAGAAGGCTTCCAACCCATCGAAACCCCCACTTTGGAATTCGCTGAAACTCTCGAGGGCAAATACGGTGACGAAGAAAGGCTAATCTACAAATTCACAGATCGCGGTGGCCGCAAACTCGCACTTCGCTTCGACCTAACAGTTCCCCTCGCCCGCTTTGTTGCCAATAATCAAAGTCTTTTAAACCCCACTTTTTCCAGATACCAAATTGGCCAAGTTTTTCGCGGAGAAAACCCCCAACATGGCAGATACCGCGAATTTACGCAGTTTGACTTTGACACTGTCGGTTCAGCAAATTTAAAAGAAGACGCAAAAGTAATTTTAGCTGCAGTAAAATCCATCAAAAAAATCGGGATAACATCTGCACTGATGCTTATAAATGATCGCAAAAATTTTGAACAGTTTCCGCAAGATGTTATCCGCGCTGTCGACAAACTTCACAAAGTCGGCGAAGCTGGCATAAAAGAGGAACTTAAAGAAAAGGGTATGGCAATAGACGACATCGAGAACCATCTTTACAAAATTAAGAATTCAAAACCTACAGAAAACCTCAATCAAATTTTCTCAACTTTAGAAGGCGAAGGTTTAAAGCAAGGAAGGGATTTTACATTCGACCCGACCCTTGCAAGGGGTCTCGACTATTATACAGGCTCCATCTTCGAGCTAAAGCCATCAACCAATTCTGTCGATTTAACTATCGGTTCTGGTGGTCGTTACGACAATTTAATAGGTATGTTTATGGGCAACAAAACCAACTTGCCTGCCGGCAGACAGGTTCCCGCCGTCGGCTTTTCCTTCGGGCTAGATAGAATCGTTGACCTACTTCTTAATGACTAAACCCAACCCTGCATTGCTCTATCTTGCTATTGCCGCAATTATCTGGGGTGCCACTGTTCCTATTATGAAAATAACCTTGCTAGAGATTCCCTTATTTTCTCTAATAGTCCTTCGAATGACCATAGCAAGCGCTTTACTCATACCCTTTGCATATAAACATTTTAAAAAAAATCAGGCGTCAGATTTTAAACTTTTATTACTATCAGCTTTTTTTGGCACCAACTTAAACTTAACTTTATTTTTTTATGGACTCGAATACTCTCAAGCAATCAACGGGTCTGTAATTCTAGCAACAACGCCAATTCTTACCTTAATTTTTGCGCACATATACCTTCGCGAAAAATTCACCGCCAAGCTCGTATTAGGTGCCGTCCTGGCGCTATTGGGGGTAATTATAATAATAGGAATCCCCGTCTTTACATTCGACACAAAATCCGCAATTGGGAATTTATCGCTTCTTGCATCCGCCTTTGCTTGGGTAGGCCACGAAATATTTTCCAAGAAAGCCCTCGAAAAATATCACTACACAGTAGTTGCTTTTTATACAACTTTTATAGGAGCAACCGTCTTTTTCCCTCTAATGTTGCTGGAACTTATAAATAGCCCCACTTGGTACCAAAACGTTTCCACAAGAGGATTCTTAGGTCTTGTATACGGAATGTTATTTGCATCTTTTATCGGATACACTGCATGGCAAAAAGGTCTGGCTCAAACTACTGCAACACTTGCCTCTTTTGTGTTTTATCTCCTGCCCATAACCGGGATAATTTTTTCAATAATTCTATTGGGTGAATCCTTTAATACAATGCTTCTTATGGGAACAATACTTGTAGTACTCGGAATAATTTTGGCAGAAACCCATCGCAAAACTCATCCCTTGCATAATCACACCCACAGCTAAGCAGTTGTTAAAAAGTACATTTTTTGCTAAAATCACAAGTTACATGAAAGCTGGAATCCATCCACAATACTTCGATAATGCAAAAGTTGTTTGTGTCTGCGGAAACACTTTTACAACCGGTGCAACCGTACCGGAAATTCGTGTGGAGATTTGCTCAAAATGCCACCCCTTTTTTACAGGAGAAATGAAATATGTTGACACACTTGGAAACGTTGAAAAGTTCCAAAAAAAGCAAAAAGCAGCAAAAACCCACAAAGACATAGTTGTCAAAAAAGTCCAGGAAAAAGAAGAAAAACGAAGGCCAGAATCCTTAAAAGAAATGTTCGACCTGGTCAAAAAGCAGGCATCTTCATAGCCAGCTAGGAAATTCCAAATTCCAAGCATCAAAAAAAACTCAAACAGCAAAGAGTTTATAATTTAATAACTAGGCTATTATTTGGAATTTGTTTTTTGGAATTTAACCATCATGTCTGATTATCTGAAGAATCAAATATCCGAACTTGACAACAAAATTCAGGAAGCTCGAGATCTGGCGTCAGCCGATCCTTCTATGGTCGAACTTGCACAGGAAGAAATTGCCAAACTCGAAGAAGAAAAAGCCTCTCTTGAAAAGACTGTAAACCGCCAACCAATCTCCACGCGGAGTCTTGACGAAGTGGGGTCAAAAGCAAACCATGACAGCTCTTCTGTCATCCTGGAGATCCGCGCAGCAGCCGGTGGAGACGAGGCGGGCCTGTTTGCAGGAGATCTTGCCAGAATGTATTCAAAATACGCTATCTCCCAAAATTGGCGTGTAGACGAGCTGGACAAAAACGAAGGCGGCATTGGTAACATCAAAGAAATAACTTACAAAATTTCAGGCCACGACGTATGGGAAAAATTGCAATATGAATCCGGCGTCCACCGTGTACAGCGTGTTCCACATACTGAATCTTCCGGACGCATTCACACTTCAACAGCAACAGTTGCCGTTTTGCCGGAAGTCAGCCAAACAGAGGTTATCATCAACCCCGCAGATATCCAATTTGAAGCTTTCCGATCCGGCGGACACGGAGGACAAAATGTTAACAAAGTGTCCACCGCGGTGAGAATTAAACACATCCCGACAGGCTTAATTGTCAAGGCTCAAACAGAAAGGTCTCAATCACAAAACCGCGAAATTGCCATGGAAATTCTGCGCGCCCGCCTTTTCGCACTTGAGGAAGAAAAAAGTCGAGCAGCACTAAGTGGCCAGCGTTCAGCTCAACTCGGTACCGGCGACCGATCGGAAAAAATCCGCACTTACAACTTTCCACAGGATCGGGTCACAGATCACCGCATCAAAAAATCCTGGGGAAACATTGATTCGGTAATGAACGGGCAAATAGATAAAATATTTACATCACTTCAAGATTTTAATACCCAATTATAAACACCACTACACCGTTTCGAAACAATGAAGTACAATCACTTTATGACACAGATATCCAAGAAGAAACTTGCAAACAATTTCGAAGCTGAGGTCTACGATATCTTTTGGTCTACCATATCAAGATTCACAAACAAGAACGAGATAATAATTTTCTTTTCAGAGCTTTTCACCTTAAACGAAAAAGTTAATTTCTCAAAGAGGCTATCAATCGCTATTCTTCTGTCCAACGGGTTAGAATGGCGTGCCATAAGAGACTTACTGAAAGTATCAGAGGGAACAATTGCCAAGATCTCCACCAAAACTAACACCGAAGGTTTTCGGATTTTTTTCAGAAAACTAGAAAATGATGCAAGGTGGAAAGCCTTTTGGAAAAACATCGCAAAATCTTATTTGCTTACGACCCATGGTGATAAGTTCGCTCGACTGGGAAATGAAGGTATCGAAAAAATATATTTTAAAAAGAAGAAATCTTTGTTGCACTGATTCGAAACAATATAGCGTAAAATGCTCGAACTAATTACAGAATACTCCTACCTTGGCCTTTTTCTGCTTTTATTTGCAGAAGAAGGAGGCATCCCTCTGCCTATTCCCGGAGACATTTTCATTGCCACAATAGCAAGCCTGCCCACCTCCAACTATTTCCTAACAGTTGCAACCGTCGTTCTGGCAACCATATTTGGATCCACAATTCTCTTTGCCCTATCCCATAAATTCGGCCACCGCATGATTTTAAAATTTGGCAAATATATACGCTTTACCCCCGAAAAAACCAGCAAAGTTGAAAAGTGGTTTGAAAAATATGGCGGTTGGACAATTGTAATCGGAAGATTAATTCCAGGCTTACGAATCGTAACACCAATCGTCGCCGGCACATTCAAAGTTCCCTACAAAACGTTTTGGATATATACCACTCTCGCCGCCTTCATCTGGGCCAATATCTATTTTTTTATCGGGAAGTTCTTTGCGGGATTCTTGCAAGCAATAAACTTTAAACCATAAACAATAAACTATTTAAGCCTCTTCGAAAATCCACCAGGTTGATTTGCAATACTCTCCGCTTAAATAATTAAAACGAAAAAAACGAAACCCAGATACTATCAAGCCCAGTTTGGAGTTTAATGTTTACTGTTTAAAGTATGCAGCTTATTCATTCGGTGCTTCACCCAAGACCACCGTAAAATCTAAAGTTTTTTTATCACGAAATACCCGAACCCTAACACTGTCACTAACCTTTTTAGACCTGATTATATCGGTTAACTGACTCTCCTCATCCAATTTTTGCCCGTCAAATTCCACTATTATATCCCCAACTTCAATGCCTCCCCTGTCAGCAGCACTGCCGTCAACTACGTCACGAACCAACTCCCCCGCGGGAACATCATTAAGAAGAGCGACATCGCGTGATACATGCGAGTATCTTACACCTAAAAATGGTCTAGAAATCTTTCCTCCAGAGCCTCTAAATTCCTCTAGTAACTGCTTGGCGACATTAATTTTAATCGCAAAACCAATATTATCCGCAGATGCAGTAGCAGTATTAATTCCAATTACTTGCCCTGTGGTATTAACCAATGGTCCTCCAGAATTTCCCGGGTTTATTGCTGCATCTGTTTGGATAAGATCGTCTAGCGTCTCTGTCGTTCCGGTTGAGGGGTCGTATGGACTAACCCCGCGTCCAAGCCCGGACACAACACCCGATGTAACAGTATTTTCAAACCTGCCCAAAGCATTACCAAACGCTACCACTTTCTGCCCAACCTTGAGATGATCCGAATCGCCAAGCTCTAAAGGTTTCAAACCAGAAGCGTCTACTTTTACAATCGCAAGATCATTAAATGGATCTCGATTTATTTCAACAACATCGTATCTTTTTTCACTACCTTCGTTGTCTCGGATTATGGCCACATATTTTTGATTTCCTTCACCAACCACATGCTTGTTTGTCATAATCAAACCGTCTTCTGACACTACGAAACCTGTACCAATTCCAGATTCTCCTTCCCTTTTTTGTGGCGTTCCAAAAAAGTCTATAGTCACTCTATCCTTAACGGCAATTGACACAACGGAGGGTGAAACCTTTTCAACAACATCGATAACAACGGATTCCTCATCAACAACCCGATTTATTTCACGAGTTGAAGTATTTTGACCAGTATTCTGAGGAAGTTTTCCAAATACACGCAAAACCAAAACCACACTCAATATCCATAAAGCCAAAATCAAAAGAATTATGCCAAATTTCCCGATCTTAGAACTACTCCGTATATTCTGAAAACTATTTTCCTTCATACAGATTCAAAAAATATTATAACAGACGCAAAGCCTCATCAAGCTGAGGATCTCGGCTATTGTCAATATCATCTTGAGTCATTTTAACCACAACATCCGGTGTTATCCCCACATCATGTATCGAATTGCCATTTGGAGTCAACCATTTTGCAATCGTAACATGTAATCCAGATCCCCCGGGCAAATCAATAACATCTTGCACACTTCCTTTACCAAAAGTTGTAACTCCCACAATATCTCCCCTGCGCTTATCCTGAATTGCTCCAGCAAAAATCTCAGCAGCAGATGCAGACCCTTCGTTGACCAAAACAACTAAAGGAACTTTAGTAAGCTTACCTGTTCTTTTCGCAGAAAGGGTATCTTCATTACCCTCCGCATATTCTTGTCGAACAATTGTTCCACCAACAAACTCTTCCGCCAGATGCACAGACGAAGCCAGAAGCCCGCCAGGATTATTTCGCATATCAACTACCACACCACGCACTTTTCTGGTCACAACCTCGGTAATAACCGCGTCCCACTCACCATCAGTTTTATCTCCAAATCTGGAAACAACAATTACCGCCACTTCCCCACTATCTACTTGCCGGTAGTCAACATTAACAGTCTTGACCTCTATTTTTGCCCGCTCCAGAACTTTATTAAATGGCTCACTTTGTCCATCTCTCAAAAGAGAAAGTGTAACCCGCGTCCCAGCATCGCCGCGTATCAAATCAACAGCTTCCGGCAAAGTAAGATCAAACGTCTCACGATCATCTATTTTCAAAATCAAATCTTTGGGGCGCACTCCTTCTTTCTCGGCAGGCGTCCCGCGCAAAGGCGCAATCACTACTAACCTCTTTTCTTTATCGAAACCAATTTGGATACCAACCCCTTCATATGTGCCCGCCAAATCACGTTTTACAGATTCATTTTGCGCCGGATCCAAAAATGATGTGTAAGGATCACCAAGTGACCGAACCATACCGGAAATTGCTCCATAAAGCATTTTCTGGCCGTCGACTGCACCTTTGTCATAATATGTTTGCGGTAAGGTTCTAAAAACCTCCCAAAATAAAGTGAAATCCACATTCTGAATTTCACTCGCTTGGTTTGAAACATTAATTGTTGGTATAATTCCGCGCTTTACTACATCTATCTTTTTCTGTCCCAACACAAAACCGATAGAAAAAAACAGAACAGCAACAACCAAAAATTGGATAATAAAATTTAAAAGAGAACCAGTCTTTTTAACATCTTCTTGCCCAACTGGAGTCTCGAGCTGCCCAGACACATTGATTTGACTTTGCTCTTGGTGATTGTCTTGCTCAATCTTATGATATTTACGAGGCACGTGTTTAAACATTGGTTAACTTTGCACAAACGGAATCAATGCAACGTACCTTGCTCTTTTGATGCTGCGAGTCACCTGCCGCTGGTGTGATGCACATACACCGGTTCTTACACGACCCAATATTTTCCCACGCTCGCTAATATACCTTTTCAAAAATGAAACATCCTTATAGTCTACATTTATACCTTCCGCACAAATAGGACATCTTTTTGCTCGAGTCAGTCGTTTCGAAAATTTGTTAATCATTTTTTTTAAAATAATAAGCAACAAAGGAGCACCGCGGGCCAAACTGTAAGATACTAAGACAAACTGCAGACATTAACACAAATTCCATTTTTAAAACGGTAAGTCGTCAAGGTCTACGTCTTCTTCTCCACCTTCCTTTTTCGTACTCTTTACATCCTTTTTCTCACCCGAATCACGTTTACTGCTTTTCTTTTTAGGCTCTTCCTCCTCTTTTTCTTGCTGCTTATCGTCCACTACAGGAGAAGGACTATCTGCAACCACTTGTGAATCTTCATCTGCAGAACTTTCATAATCCCGTTTAGAATCCAAAATCCGCATATCGTCTATTACAACCTCAGTAGTCTGACGGTTCTGTCCATCCGGCGTTTCCCAACTTCTTGTTTGCAGCCTTCCTTCTACATAAATCTTCCTGCCCTTGGCAAGCAGCTGTGAGCAAAGCTCGGCAAGTTTATTCCAGGAAACAATTTTTATAAATTCCGTCTCCTCCTTTTTGGCACCATCAGACGCTACATAATAACGGTTCGTCGCAATACCAAACGTACAAACAGCAGCTCCACTGGGGGTATAACGCATTTCCGGATCCCGGGTTAAGTTACCTATCAACATAACCTTGTTTAATGATGCTCTAGATCCCATAATTCCCCACTTCCTTTACTTCAAACACTTTTAATGTTGGTACGAATATATCACAATATTCTCTCTCGTTCCCCCAATAACTAACAGGTGTCCAAAAACTCTTGCTTCCACTCTCATTTCTTTTTTGTCTTCGATCTCCCTTTTGATGCTACCTTCACCTTTGATACTTTTGTCCCCTTTGTTCCTTTGGTTGCCTTCACTGCCATCTTTGTCTCCCCACTTTTCACTCGCTTGCCCTGAGTTTTATCAAAGGATCCCTTTACACTAGTTTTAGTAACTACAGTTACTTTAGGTTTTTTCTCTTCTTTCTTCTCTACAGCTTTTTCCTCGACCCTTCTAACTTTCTTTCTTAACTTTCTTGTTTTTTGTACAGTTATAAGATAACGCAGCAAAGCTTCCTGTTCAAGTCTCAACATACCAGTTAAGTTACTAATTGCCGCCCCTTCTGCACCAAAGGTCAAAACAGTATAATCCGCCTCTGTCTCTTTTTTAATGGGATATGCCAACTGCTTTTTCCCAAGCTTATCCGTTTTAACCTCAACTGCATTTGCATCCGTAAGCGCCTTCTCAATCCGCGATAGCAGCCCGTCACTCTCACTAACTTTAGAAACGATAAGTAGTTCGTACATTGGGAGAAATTCTATCAAAATTCAGTATACAATAGCAATCAACACTCTTGCTCTATGAGTCTATACCTATTTTCAACTATTTATATTGTTCGAACTAAGTGAGAACTATCACCTTACTTCTCACTTAGTTTACCCCTAAGTATTGAGGGGGGTTCGAAGGATACTTTCATATTCGGACCTAAACGCTAAACTTGAATTCCACTACACTATTCTCCGGCATAACCTCGCTCTTTCCAATCGTTTTAACAAACCCTTTCTCCCTGGCACCTTTCCACCCACCAGCTTCCACAAATTCATCAAAAGCAACAATATCCGCAGCAATAAATCCCCGCTCAAAGTCAGTATGGATCACCCCGGCAACCGCGGGCGCCAAACTTCCACGCTTTACTGTCCACGCCCTCACTTCCTTTGGCCCCGCAGTGTAAAAGGACATCAGACCCAAGACTTCATACGCCTTGCATATTAATTTATTAACACCTGGCTCGCTTACCTCAACTTGCGCAAGATACTCTTTCTGTTCGCCTTCCGACAAACTTGCCAATTCCTCCTCCATCTTGGCGCAAATCCTTACAGCGCCAGAAATAGGCACCTCGTATCCCAAATCGCTTTCATCACTGTTTACAACAACCAAAGTTTTTTTACTTGACAAAAATTGCAATTCACTTATCTTTTCCAATTCTTCATCCGTCATCTCACCTCTCAACCATTTCCCCTGCTCAATTAAATTTTTCGCCTTTTCTAAAACTTCTCTGTTTATTGTTTCCTGTTTACTGTTTCTAGTTGAAAGAACCTTCTCAACTGTTTCTAAATCTTTAAGTAGCAACTCACTTTTCAAAACCTCAAGATCTTCTTTAGGGTCCAACCCTGTCCTGATAATGTCTTCACTTTTAAAATCACGGACCACAAAAACAATCGCGTCCACTTCCCGAATATGCGACAAAAACTGATTTCCCAATCCTTCACCCTTATGAGCACCTTTGACAAGCCCCGCTATATCCACAAATTCCACAACCGCCGGCACTATTGGAGGCCAAGTTGGATTGTCCTCTTTTGTATTTTGATCATTACTATTTTCTATTTGTTTCGGATTTCGAGTTTCGGATTTCGAGTTTTCGTTTGCAACAACTTCCGCAAGTTTTTGCAAACGTTCATCCGGCACCTCCACCACCCCCACATTCGGCTCAATAGTCGTAAACGGATAATTCGCTGTTTTAGCACCCCCACCCAGTGAGAGTTTACCCTGAGCGGAGCGAAGGGCATTAAAAAGCGTTGACTTCCCCACATTTGGAAGCCCAACTATCCCACATTTGACCTGGCTTGCCATATTTTGAAATTATACTTCAAATTAGTCTTCCATATCATCAGCTACTACCCAAAAACAATGCGCTTGACATAAAAGTAAGAGTTTTATACAATTAGTAAGGAAATGTGAGCTATACGACTACTACAACATCCAAAGGACAACTAACTATTCCCAAAACTGTCAGGGACAAGTTGGGAATCAAAAGTGGTGTTCGAGTGGATATTTACCCTACCGAAAACGGCTTTATAGGCAGAATGCACCGCAAATCAAGAATTATGGAAGTAATTGGAGATTTGCAACACTTGGACAAAGGTGAACCGTTAAGTGAAATTCGCGAAAAAGCGCAAAAACTAGCTTCGAAGGAAATAGTTGCAAAGCTCAACTTAAAGTGAAAACCATAGGAGTTGACACTAACGTTCTCATCACACTTAAGTTACACAGACAGCCTGGCTTCAACAAAGCTAAATCATACCTACAAAATTGCCTCGATGGAAAAGTTAAACTATTTATTCCCCTGCCAGCTATTTTGGAAACAGAATGGGTTTTAAGGTCTTACTACGAATATCCAAAAGAAAAAATTACAGAGTATTTTGAAGAATTAATAACTGTGGAAAATATTTTTACCGAAAATAAAGATGAGTTCAAAATTGCCCTGAACCTATTTAAACAAAATCCAAAAATAAGCTTTACAGACTGCGTAATAATGAGCCAAATACAAACTCGTGATTATGATTTTTTAACCTTTGACCAGAAATTAGAAAAACTTTACAAGTCGCTGTCGTAAATTTAAAGTTTTGTAGTTGAGCTTTTTAGTGAAAAAGTCTTCTCTTCGGAACTTTACTGATAACTATCTTTCCAGGCATATCCCTGTCGGAAATTATTTTTACTATCCGAAGTCTTCTCGGTATCCGTAGCTTTAGCAAAGGGTATGACGAAGGATAGCGATCTGCTTTAATTTTGGAGGCCTGAACTCGATTTTCAAGCTGGCGTTAACTTGCTTTATAGGTTGTCACAATCCTATTTTGTAAATAGTTTGTAGAGTTTTATATCGAACGTTTTAAAATCTTCTGCTTCATTTTTTACGGCATACGTTAAATTGTAACTATCTTCTAAGCTTATATTATGGCCAGTGAAGATTTCTAAAGCATTTTCTAAAATTAGCCTCTCTTTCATTTCGATAAATGATAGATTTAGAAGACTTTGAAGTATACTTACAAGATCAGTTTTATTTTTCCCATAATAAGATGAGAGCACCCAATAGATCTCAAAGAAAACAATAGTCGAAGTAAATACTTTTAACTTCCCTTGGGCGGCATCAGCAATCAATTCTTTTGCTTCTTGATGCTGATTCTTAATATCCTTGAGAAGAAAGCGGAGAAAGTAATTTGTGTCTATAAAAACCATCAAGTTCTAGACTTAGCAAAATACTCTTGTTTTGATTTTTCAATAATTTCATCGATACTTTTGCCTTTCCATTTCTTAGGAATCTGCAAGGAGCCTGCAAGTTTCTCAATCTGATCTAAAAATGGCGTAATAATAATCTTCCCGTCTTTCTCAACAATTAAGACTTTCTGTTTTTGATTAAGCTTGACCTTTTTAAAAATTGAGGCTGGGATAGTCAGTTGTCTTTTGCTTGTAATAGTTGCAACTTGTGACATAACAAGGTAATTATACAAATGCATGGAAAATAATTCAAGTAAGGGGCTTAAGAAATGCCTTACTTATTTCCAATCAGCCAGCTACCGAAACAGTCTTCTTTTTGGAACTTTGCTCAAAACTATCTTTCCGAACTCATCTCTGTCAAAAATTATTTTTACACTCCGAAGTCCTCTGTATCCGTAGCTTTAGCAAAGGATATGACGAAGGATAGCGATCTTTTCTCAATTTCGCTTGTCATCCGAAGCTTTAGCGAAGGATTGGCAGTCTAAACTTAAACTCAAATGGCAATAGCCTCTGCTTGGAATGCCTGCGATCCGTAGCTTTAGCGAAGGATTGTTGTTTTATGTCCCAACTATCCCCAACAGTCAAATTCATAAGAAGCAATATAACAAAGTATTATGCAAACTTTGCCCTGTGCACCAAAATATTCGACCAGGTTAAAGCCTCTTCCGCCCACACATCGTCAAGCTTTGCATTCTGCTTTAACTTTTTATAGTGTCCTTTAAAAGAAACAAACGTCTTTTCAAACTTTTCCCCCCGAGGTGCCCTATCAAGCTCCCCCAAATAATAATCTGTCTCCGCAATAAATTGACCAACCCTTGCAGTTTTTCCTTCACCAACCCATCTTGCAAGTCTTCCAAGATTAACGGCGATATTTAAAGTTATTTCCTGTGCACTCATATCAGCAATTTATTAACAATTTCCTCAACGGCCTTACGTACTTTTGGATCTAAAACCTCACGGCTCGTATTTCCCTGTGCCGACCGGATATTGATCATAGAATCAAAATCCATCCCCCCGCTTTCCAAATCGTAACCGCCACCCCATAAATCCTTCTGTCTACTTCCATCTTTTAAAAGGATCTCTTCACATTCAATATGCCTGGTACCGCCTGCGGCCATCAACTCCCGCCTTACATCTACAACAAACTTAATATATCCATCTAAATCTACTGCAACACATTTTAATTGGTCAGGTGAAATCTTTTTATCTAAAAGAATAATCATAAAAATATTCTATCACTTGTTTTTTTCCAAAGCGCATTAAAAATGCTTGGACTTTCCAACTTCGGCAAACTCCATAACCATCACAGCCAATAAGAGGCAGCCTTGTCATTGGCAAATCAGTTTATTCGCGAGTCAAAAGTTTGACTGAGTTACAACTACCCCAACTTTTAAACTCATTGTTTTGTCCCAGTCTTCCCAACAAGATAAAGGTAAATTCCGTCCTTAACTTCCCACCATTTTAAGAGAACAACAGGTTTTACAGAGGTTATCTCCCATAAGTCTCCACCGAGAATTTCTTCAATCGGCATTTTAGAATAAATAAATAGGTAACTAGATTCGGAGTACTTTGTCACGCCAAGTGGCGCATGCCCCCCAGTCACCAACATTGATCTCACGAACATCGCGCGAGTATCACCGGTTAACAAATCCACAATGTTATATAAAGGCAAATTTTCCCCTCTAATAATGTCCCTGATTTCCAAAGCGGACTTGTAGTTCCAATCATCACTTGTACGAAAGCCATGTGCAGGAACAGGGACCAAACTTACCAAGCTTAAAAATAAAAATGCTAATAATACGACAAAAGCAAGAAACCTATTGGCAAATGTGAATTTCTTGAATAAATAAGCAAAAAACAATAGCAGATATGGTACAAGCGAAAGAAAATGATAATCCTGAATGTACCCCACAGGAAACTCTAAAGAGATTTTCTCAGGTTGGTACGAGAAGAATAAGATTATTGTTTTTAAGTTATAAAATCCATGTCTTAGCTCAAAAATTACGAGAGGCAAAAAACCAACTACAAAACCTACTGCACAAAATAAAAATTTACGGACGTGGAATATTTTCCAATACAAAATGACCACTATTGTCAAGATAATGGTCAACATAAACGCATAATGAAACTGTAATCCCAGCCCAAACAAGACTCCAATCAGAAAAAACCATATAGATGATTGGGGTTTCTTCCTGACGATTACAAGCACTGCCAGCAATATTGCAGATGCCACTAACATTAAATTAGGGTTCCATAAAAATCTGGAGTAGTTAACAACAATTGGTGTCACCGAAGCCAGCAACAAAAAATACAAAGCGACGGCCCTATCATAAAGTCTATAAACTGCATAAAAGCAAATAAAAAATGCTAAAAATTGGACAAGAATTAAAAAATACGAAACAGCTAGGGGGTTCCAGTTAGACAAATAAAATACTGGAAGAGCAAAATAATAAGTCGCTGGACCGAAAAAGAATTGTCGGCCATTTGCATTAAAAGAAGAAACCGGCCCGATTAGGGTTATCCTCTGGCTTTTTACAATGTTGTACATTTCTAAAAAATGAATCCCTTGGTCTGTACCTACAGTCAAGCGATCACTCAAATGGTCTAACCTAACCCACAAGAAAAGAAGAGAAACAACACCAACCACTATGGCCGATTTCACATTTAAGCTCATCCTCACATTTATAACATGTGCCCAGAAATAATTGCCGCTGCAAAAGTTGAAATAATTAGACAAAGCAACGGCCTTCGGCGCAAAAGTCGAGGTAATATCGGCCGGAGACTTCACCTGGTGCCTAAGAGCAATTAAATGAACCCCAGAAAACCCAATCATCATGCTCGGCCGCGGCGGCGCCGAAGAAGAATCAATCGCCCAAGTTGCCGCTCGCGCCCTGGGTTCGGCCGGCCAGCTAAGAGAAATAGCCGCAGAAGATATAGAAAAAGATCTAGAAACCACAAAGCGCGGCCAAATCTGGACCGCCGACGAATTTGTCCCGGGAGCCCGCGAGCACTCAATCGTCATTTTCTCCGCAATCACCGGAAACAACCACTTCGATATGAGGGCAGTGACAAAAAGGGGCAATGCCACACGCCGGGTCGAAAATATGATTATCGACTCATCCGGCTTTCACAAAACGCAAAACTTAGTCCTGGCCAAAAACAGAAGACAAAAGTGTGATCGAACATATTTACTAAATCTTAACATTTAATACCTGGGCATCTTTTTCAGCTACAAGTAGTAATATAAAGTTATGGGAGTCGATTTAGCCGAAACACCGATTAAAATACGCGAGGCTGAAAGGACAGATTTTAAAGTTAGACTTCATAAAGAAGACCTTCCTTGGCTACCAGACAATCACCACGAAGTTCATTTAGTTCGAATGAGAATAGGCTCAGGTCAGTTCCTATTTGGCAGCGCAATTAAAGGGCGTCCTTTGGTTGAGGCTGCCCAACAGCTTGATGAGCATAGGAGTGAGATAGCAAATAATCTGTTGTATACGCATTTGCCACAGTTTGCAGAAGGCTATAACCCACATGTGAAAATCGTAGAAAATACCAAAACTAGACAACCTATCTTTTACATTGGAAATAAAGGTGGCCAACGCGTTTATTTTATGAGGTTTGGCAAAATAGAGAACATGCCAGTGATAGTCAAAATTGCCGTTTGTGATAAAGCACGACAACTAGGCGTCCTTGAAGAAATTACAACTGATAGCCGAAAAAGGCTTAAATCTATAGGAGTAGAATGAACGAGAGACAATATTTTACACCCGAAAAAGTACTTCCTCTTGGAGTAACTGAACATGGAGACCGGATAGTTCAAAGAGACCTAAAGCTCGTTTATTCTGGGAAGATATATATTTTATCTGTTGGCATTCAAGATTATTTAGACGCGATTAAAACGTACAACCAGCGATTTCCGGGAGAGGAGCAGTTAGATGAGAATGTTTTAGTAATGGGGAGTGTTCATAAGCTTGAAAGCGTAATTTCTAATCTTTCGACGTTGGAGTCCCAAGAAGTTATCCCTTACCTAATAGAGCAGAAGGAAGATCAAGCCTAACAAAGGGTCAAAAATTATTCAGTCTTTTCTTAATTTCGTCAGCTTTCCAAAGCTTTATCAGATATTCCATAACATTGCCGCGCAACCGCTTCTTGCGCTATAATTCCGCGATGCGAAAAGACCAAGAACTACAACATGTAAACGAGAACCCGAAAGCAAAACCGGCTTTGGTTGGCTGTTCGCCAAGAGTTTTGGCTGCTATGATTGTGTTCGGGGCACTTGCAGGATTTGGCAGAGCATTCATCGAAGACAGCCACAAAACCGTACAAACCCAAAATCGCCTCGTTGGTACACCGACTGTCACAAGGGTGGCGCAAGAAGAAGTACCCCCTCCGATTACCAGCCGTACATTTAAAGATTCCGTAGATGAAATGATTGCATTTGTAAACGCAAAGCAAATTGCAATACCCTTTTCAAAAGAAAATAAAGTCGACCTCATGGTCTTACAACCGGATACTAATTGGCCGCTCGTGATAATTCAAAAAGGTTTGCACCCTGCAATTTTTCAGAAATATAACCCCGAAAATAAACCTTTGGAAAGCAGCTCTGCCTTCACTTTAATTGTAGGTAACGAAAAAACAAGGCAAAAGACAGCACTTTCCATTTGGGGTGACCGTTCTCTAATGGTGTTCACCGAAGGAGACATGCCTCATGTTGCAACAAATAAAGAAAGACGCCAAATCATAAGCGCTGCCTTAAATATCTTAGCGACTTCTGCTGCAAAAGTTGAAATAATTAGACAAAGCGAAATACCAAACATCCCGGGACCCAACAGTGTCGGACGCTGAAAAATTACCGCCCTCAAAAACCCCACTTGAATTTCTTAAAAAAAAAGTATTATAATCCGCCATTATGGCAACCGAACGGGCAGATCGGCCGGATATTCTTATCCCGAAACCTGAACTTTATCCCCCAAGAGAATTAGTTATCACCCACTCTCTTCGTGCCATCCAAGCCGCCACAATAAGCGCTGATAATAATATATACATTCTTGTCGGCCCGCTACCTGAACCCAAAGATCTCCCACCTGAAATTAAATTCAAAAGGGAAGAAATAATGGACAATGGCGCAACTGCCGCGTTTATCGCCGAATTGGAAAAATCACCTTTCAAATTCAAAATAATTGATACAGAGGGTGCAAAAGAAAAGCAAGCAGGTAAAGCTGGGGTTGCAATGGACTTAGCAATAGGCACCTATGGAAGCGGCGATAAAATGGTTACAGGAGTTGCAGATGTAATTGAAGGAACAAAATCGGCAACCCATGGAAGACCAAATGCACTTTCTATCATGGCTATCGCTCCAGTAGACGGAATCACGCTTATCCCGGAAGAAAATGGTGAAAAAATAAACTATTTACAAAAACTTTTTGCACCAGGAGAATTTGATGACCTAATTTCAATTGACAGACCTACAAAAAACAATCTTCAAATGGTCGCCAAAGTTGCACAAATTCCATCTGGCGCAATTACTGTTGCAGTGATGGACCGCCCCGCAAACAAAACTATTATAGAAAGCGCAAAGCAATTTGGCGCCAATGTCGAGATCATCTCAGCAGGAGATTTTGTGTGGTGTCTCAAAGCAATTGATTCTGATCCCAAAAGCCCAATAATAGTCTTAGGCAGAGGCGGTGCAGAGGAAGGCTCAATCGCGGCAGTTGCGGCACGGGCAGTTGACGCAACTTGCCAGCTAAGATACATTTCCCACGCTGACAAAGAGAAAGATCTTGAACTTGAAAATCAAGGCATAATATGGAATATTGACGAATTTGTATCTGCAAGACCGGAACATTGCATGGTTTTTGCACCCGCAATAACAAAAAGCACTCACTTCGGTTTGTTGCCAGTAAGGCGAAAGCCTTCCAGCCGTATCATCGATACTCTTGTCGTAGACATTAACGGCTTCAATATTAGAACCGACAAGGTCGCCACCTAAAAACCCCCCGCAGGAGAAAAATTATTCAAAAAAGCAGTATCTTGATCCAATAAAGTTTTACCAACTTAAACATTTAATAAACTTCACTATGTGTTCCAATTCTTGTACAAAAAACTTTGTTCTCTGAAAAATTAATTATGATACGGATGTCACCGGTTACAGAAACAGACCAGTTGTTTTGCCTGACAGTTTGTGAAGCCTTAGCGAAGGTCTATTAATATCTGTCGAAAGAAGCTTTAATGTTTTGGTAATTTTATCGCGGACCTGTAGATTTTTCCTAACTATCCTTTTAACTTGTCTTTGGAAAGCAGCAGACAGAACAATTTCATAGCTGCTCATAAAGACTTCATATATCTATCAATATCGCCTGCGCCCCTCAATAACCTTGGCACGACCTTTTTTAAGGTCTTCCTTGGCCTCTTGAGCCCAAAGGTCATACATGTTTTTTGAAATCAGCTGACGTATTGAATCACGAACCAAATCAGAAAACGAGGCATAGTGACCTTTTTTTACCAGGTCACTGGCCTCTTCCTTCAATTTTTCTGGCAATGATATGTTAATTGTATTCATACAACAATTATACAATAATAATACATAATTGCAAGAAGAAAAATTAAAATCCCCGCGGGAGAAAAATTCTTTTGCGGGAAAAATCAATATAAATTGTTGTAATCACTTACTCAGTTAAGTATACTTCCCTCAATGCCAGGTTCAGCAGAACGTCCAACCCCAGTACAAACCTCCAAAGAATTTTTTCAAAGGTTAAATCCGGAAGATGCAAAAACAATTCGTTCTATCATTGAAACTATCCGCCAAATGGCAGAAAAATACGACCACGATAACGAATTTGTTCCCGGCGTCTATGGGGCAAGCGGTTTTTTTGGTGTTTATGCAATCGGAGGACTTGTGACCAAAGAAGGCGAAAGACCAGACGTCGATCTGTTAATTGTTACAAATGCACGTTGGGATAAGAGTTACCGACCAAAACGTAGAGATATATTTGCAGGAGAGCCCATCACATTAAGTGGCGACTGGGTTGCCGGCAGTTTGCTTGATGCCTTTGAAGAAAAAGGCTACTCAGTCGAACTACTGGATAAAATCCCGAATGAATATGAAGATGTGGGCGCAAAACCTAAAACAATGTTACGCCTGACACCAAAACCCGAATTGGGAAAAAGAAAACCAATCGATATTATTTATGTTAAGACAACTTTTATAAGAGATATTGCTAACCTATCCGATTTTGAAGGGACAGACATGAACGAAGACGGAAAACCACTGGCAAGGATAACTTTACTGCAAATGGAAGATTTGGGCAAAGTAATTCAGCTGCAAGATTAAACCTCAATAATGCAAAAATCAATTTGCTAAGTTTTTTTGAAGATTACTATGTCGATGATAAAGCCTATAGCCTGCGGGCAGATACATACCGCCACCTTTATCAAACGGCTTCATCAAACGGTCAAGCTTCCCATATCCACCTGCCAGTTTACATAACAGCTTAGATGGTGCAAAAGTACTCCATTTAAGCTCGCTATTTGGGTTATCGTCAAAAACCAGAAGCAATTTACTCCTTATTTTCCCATTTGGATCCATCACTCTTAAACTATGCACGCTCAAGCCATCTGCTCCATCTTTCCTTTTCTTAAGGACGTCCAGTATTATAAAGGCTTTTGCCAAATGGAATTTTTCGCTCCAATCCACTTCCCCAATTTCCCCCAAGGCTCTCAGGACATCATCTGTCTCCCTAACTAAAGTCCCAAGTCGATACAAATCAACTGCTCCATAGCTGCTTAGCACTATCGTATTCAGCCTTCTCTCCCAAGGGGAATATTTTTCGGGAGGCCTGCGTCTTCTTTCTAATGACATAAAATAGAAATTTTAATATTAAATGCGACAAAAATCAATTCACGAGGTTTTGGAAAATTTATTTAAGCAAAGTTTTATCTTCTCCCCCTTGGTAGAGGATCCGGCAAATTTTCCTTCATGTACTTAAGCATATCTGTATATACCTTAACCTCACCATAATTGTCTTCTGAAAAATCATGTTCTCCCAGAACATTATGAATTATTCCGTCAACACCCGCGCGAAGTACAATATAATCCGCAACCACAAATTCCGAAACAGGCCGCGCTTTAACAACTATATTTTTGGCCTCCCCAACATCTGTTGCCTCCTCGGCAATCCAGAAATCATAAGCGGCTCTTTTGCTTTTTATTCTTAGAGTCTCTGTTTCCCTAAGACCGTCTGAATTATGCTTAGCCTTAACATCTAAAATACCTTCCAGTATTCTATGGAATTCCTCACAGGCCCTTTCAAAATTCCGGCGATCGGAATCTTCCAAATCAGAAATTATATCCTTGAATATTGCAGGCTGCCTAAGCCCTCTTTCCCTTTCCGGCATTATCGAGGAATAATACTCTTCCAAAATTACCGAGTCAAGCCAATCACTCAATGTTGCTATTGGAAAAATTTAATTTGCCTAAGGATCTTCCTGTGGGATCACCGAGCCAACACTCGCAACGACTTAACATTTCTTAATTTTCCTAAAGCTTTAGTCTCAATCTGTCTTACTCGCTCACGCGTAACATTAATTTTCCTACCAACTTCCTCAAGCGTTCTGGATCTTCCGTCCTCCAAACCAAATCGCAGTTCTAATACCTGTCTTTCTCTAAAGGCTAAAACCAAAAGAGCTTTCCTTACATCGCCTCCAACCATCATCCTAAACGCCTGCTCTTCCACATTAACATTTGGATCGCGAACCAAATCACCAATCGTAGTATCCGGATCATTATCCTCAAAATGTATTTCCTGATCCAGAGAGCGCAAGTTTACCATTCCTAATGCCCTGCGCACCTCACACATTTTGTCCCAATCTTTCTGATCTAAAACAGCTTTTAGCTCATAATCCTTCAACAGATGACCTGATTGATCTGTCAAATCATTATAAATTCCCGCATACTTACGCGCAATTTCTCTAATATGAACCGGCAAACGTACTGAAGTAGATTTATCACTTATCGCTCTGGAAATTGATTGTCTTATCCACCATGTTGCATAGGTCGAAAAAACAAATCCCGACCTGAAATTATACATCGCAGCAGCTCTCTGCAAACCAATATTACCTTCCTGAACCAGGTCATCTAAGGTAAAACCCCTGCCCAAAAATCGCTTCGCTATAGATACAACGAGTCTTAAATTTCCTACAATCAACTCATTATAGGCTTTAACTCCTTCAGAAACTAATACCTCCGCCAAGCCAATAAAGTTATTTAGTCTTGATTCTCTATCCTCCATCTTTCTCCCAAAAGTCCGCGCAATAGCTTTGTCATATGCCTCCACCGTTCTCAAAGTCCTTTTGTGGACTTCCACCATGATATCTTTTACGCCTTTTCGCCCCTTCAAGCTCACAAACGCAGCGTAAAAATCGGTATCTTTAAATTGATCAGTGATTGCAGACACCCTTACCTGCTGGTCATCTGTCAAGACATCAGTATCCTCCAAAAGCACCAACCCATGTAAAGTGAGCTGGCCTACAAAAACTTTAGCACCCAGACGTTTATTTTTCCGCCTGTCCTCTTTATCAAAAGGGATGGATCCAATCTCGGAAAGGTACATTCCAATCGGATCTTCTACAAGCTCATCGGATATACGTCTTTTCCATCACGGCCTAGGATTATTTCTCCATAATCGCTGTCAGTACCCCAACGTCTGCGTACTCGACCACTTGACTGATCTGCTTGGGCAGTACTTCTCTCAATCATGACGCAATAGCTTATAACTTTTAATCATCAATGTCAAAAATAATTCAGTATCTAGTTAACTTAAAAAGTGTACAATAACAAAACTCGAAGTTAAAAAACTCTAACATGATTTTACTTGTAAAAAAATGAAAAACAATTTTCACACACAAAGAAAAGAATTAGTTGAAAAATACGTCAAACCATCAGGCATTACAAACAAGGGAGTATTAAATGCCATGCTAAAAACACCTAGGCACGAGTTTGTTCCAAAAGCATACGAAAACCAAGCATATATTAACATAGCTTTGCCAATTGGCAGCGAACAGACAATAAGCCAACCATCACTGGTTGCACTAATGACTCAATCACTAAGATTAAAAGGTAGAGAAAAAGTTTTAGAAGTTGGCACCGGCTCAGGTTATCAGGCTGCAATACTCTCTTGCCTTGCAAAAAAAATTTACACAATAGAAATTATTGAAGATTTACATAAAAAAGCCAAAAATATTTTAAAAAAACTAAACATAAAAAACGTGACCTGTGTTTTGGGAAACGGTTCAATTGGCCTTAAAAAATACGCTCCGTACGATGCCGTAATAGTAACAGCAGCAGCTAAAAAGATCCCAAAAGAACTCGTAAGCGAACTAAAAATTGGCGGCAAACTGGTAATTCCTACTGAAGAGCACGGCTCCACAGCCCAAGAGCTGAAGGTCATTACAAAATATAAAAATATAATAGGTACAAAAAAAATTGCACCAGTTATGTTTGTGCCTCTTGTTACAAAAAAGCGATAATAGTTTCAAAACCCATTGATCATTCATGTTGATCATTCATGTCTATGTGCAACAATAGGGTCCAGGCGTGATGCACGAATTGCAGGGACTACCCCAAAAACTATACTGATTATACTTTTAAGCACAATCATGCACCAATTATATCCAGTGAAGGCAAAACAGGCTAGTTTAGATAATTCTTATGTGATAGAATCTAAAAAATATTGCACTTTTGAATGCTGGAAATAATTAGTCACTATATTATCCAATTTATCCAAACTACCGGCTATGCCGGTATTTTTGTATTGATGACACTCGAATCCGCACTTATTCCCATCCCCTCGGAAATAACAATGCCTTTCTCAGGTTTTCTAGCATCCACAGGAACTCTTTCTATCTGGCCGATTATTATTGTAGGAACATTCGCCAACCTTGTGGGCTCACTTCTTGCTTATTGGGTTGGCTATTTATTAGAAGAAACAATATTAATAACCCTCATAAAAAAATACGGAAAATTTATTCTGGTCACAGAACACGATTATGAGCGCGCAAATAAGTGGTTTTCAAAGTACGGCGACAAAATAATTTTTATTTCTCGTCTCCTGCCTGGCATAAGAACAGTAATTTCTCTGCCTGCCGGAATGTTTGAAATGGATATCAAAAAATTCATCATCTATACTACAATCGGTTGTTTTATATGGTCCACTCTTCTAACCTACATTGGTTATTATCTGGGTGAGAATTGGATGTCTCTTGAGGGCGTTTATAAAAAATTTGAAATATTAATAGTGATCGTCCTGATAGCAGGAATAATTTTATACTTAGAAAAACATCTTAAAATCTCCAAAATATTCAAAAAAAGATAAATGGGTCATGCGTCCCCAACTAATCTCGTGGGCCTCTCGTCTCTTCCTGCTCATGTTTGTCACCAGTCTCCTTTTCTCCCTTAACCTCACCCCTCACCTCACTTGTTCTGTCAATTAATTCACTAATCATTTCTCTCCTCTTCTCACTATCATTCTGCTCATTTAAATGCTTTAACTTATCTTCCTGTTGCACGAGAGTTGCCTTAAATTGTTCCTTTAATTCTTCACTGCGAATACGATTTTTCGAATTTGTGATTGTATTTTCATAATGTTTAATAGCCTCATCTAAATTTTCATCCGGCTCGGCAATACTGTCTATCACATCCTGTATTCTATTTTCTATAGGTGATTTAACATCTCCACTAATCCTTGAATACACGTTTTGGCTAGCCACCTTAACAGGATAGAGAAAATCTCCAGGAGCTGCAGCTTGCGATGATGTTACGGCAACAGTAAATATTAAACTTAAAATTAATACTGCCATAACGAATCGCCCGGCAAAAAGCCTTACAAAACTGTAGCTACGGGGAGTAAGTTTCAGTCGGACATTAACCCAACCGTCATAGATCAAAAAATCAGGAACCGGTGTCTCGAGATATTCTCTTCTCAAATTTTTAAATCGTTCATCAGACATATTTTTCTATCAAATCTTTAAGTTTTTTTAACGTCCTATGTGTTCGAACTCTTAAAGCCCCCTCCCGCATTCCGACTACCTTCGCAATTTCTGCACCAGACAACTCTTCAAAATAATGAAGCACAATTATCTGCCGCTCTTTTTCACTAAGTTCAGATATCGCCCGCCTAAGCACCTTATTCTCTTCTCTCTTGTCAATTTGGCCTTCCAAATCCTCCTCACTTACCAAACCATGATAATTTTCTAAAGATTCAGTTTTCTTTTTTCGACTTATATCAATAATCAAATTCCTAGCTATCTTAAACAAAAAAGCCTGCAATGAGCTCCCTTTTTTTAGTGAAAATGCAGGTAATGCCTTCCAAGCCTTAACAAAAGTTTCCTGACAAATATCCTGAGCGAGTTCTCTACTTCGCGTATTAAACAGGCAATACCTATAAATTCTTCGGTAATAAACTCCATAAATCTTACCGTATGCATCCCGATCTCCTTCCTGTGCCAAAATAATAAGTTGGGTCAGATCGTCCATTTTTGGCACATTCTACACTATCTATTAAATTAAACGTAAAAATTGGCAAAATGTAACAATTTGAAAAGTTATTCGTTAAAACCTTTAGAGTGATCAAAAAAATATTGCCAACTCTGGCTATCTTCTTTATTTTGGTTTCTATACCATCTGTTGCATCATCAAGAACCAACACTCATTCGGACCCAAATACGCACTGCGATAAAGAAGCAGAATGGAAAAATCATGGATCGTACGTTTCTTGTGTTGCACACCTTCATCAAGGTGGGAACATAACATCGCAAGCTGCCAAATCAGACATCGGGAAAAAACACCATCATGAGGATGAAGATAATGACAAAGGCGAAGATGATGAGGACGATGAGGGTAATGATTCAGCTTCCCCGTCACCATCGCCAAGCACTTCCCCTTCACCTACAACATCTCCATCTCCAGCTATTTCACCAAGCCCAACAACTGAACCTTCAGTCACACCAAGCACTTCCCCTTCACCTACAAATGAAGCAATAATTCAAGAAAACATAAACATGATTCAGCAATTAATAGACAAACTCCAGGATATAATTGAAAATCTCCAGAATCTGGTTTTCTAAACACATATCTCCATAGAATTACAAATTCTCTCGAAAAAATTCGGTACTTCTACTGACCACAGTCTGCCAGCTACCATTTGAAAAATTATGGTCATCTTCAGGATATGTAAAGTATTCAACGTGTGCATCAAGTTCCCTAAGGCGCAAAACGAAATCGCTCGACCATTCAATCGGAACCTCCTCGTCCTGCGACCCCTGATGAAGAGAAATCGGAGCTTTAATCCTATCCAAATAATTTGTCAGCGAATACTTCTCCGCATCATAATCTTTTTCAAAATCAGCAATTACCTTCCTTAACATTTTTCCATGATCGTCAAAATCATCTGTATAAAAAAGTATGGAATATGGAAAAGGTTTGGAAACTGGTGCCCACAAAACAGTCGGGTAACTAAACCCTGTCGCTTCAAGAACTGTTAAAGTAATCTGGCCACCATTACTATGCCCCCAAAAGCCAATCCTTTTAGGATTCACTTTGACACCCAGCCCGTTATTTTCAAAAACTGGATTAAAATTTTCGATAGACTCAAGCAATGTTAAAACTGTCGTATAAGTCTGGAACCTCTCCACAATAGGCATCTCGCTGGGCATATCGCTCTCCCCGTAACCCAAAAAGTCTGGTGCAATAGTTACAAAACCGGCCTTTGCAAACTCCTGACTAGACCTTCTTGTCCCGTCTCCGGTTTTATATCCTTCTCTCTCAATATAACCACGGCTCATAATAATAATCGGGTAAGTCCCTTGCGCTTTAGGGTAACTTAACTGGCCACTTACTCGCAATTTGGCTTGCCTATCTAACTTATCATCTCTGGCCCTATCGTAGGACGAAGCTTCATGCGAAGAAGGGTCAACCTTAAAGTAAAAGACTCTTGAGATAAAATCATCCCCATCATCAAGTATCCCGCCTAACTCAATTTCACTACTTGCATATTGTCGTTTGCCTAAGTTTTCGATGGTATATTCTTCAAGTG
>CAZBKB010000013.1:0-26923 GCA_964492425.1 uncultured Gammaproteobacteria bacterium
AACTGAGTAACCTATGAAGAATCAAAAAGGTTTTAGTACAATTGTCATCGTAATTGCTATAGTAGCTATTTTAGTGGCTTTAGGTGTCTTTCTAATGTCCCAAAAAGGCACGAACATTTATAACAGAGAAGGCCAGCAGCAAGTCACTCAAACCCAACAGCCAACGACATCTGCAATCCAAAATAGCAATGACCTGGACGCTACCGCCGCTGATTTGGATAATACCAATGTAGATGAGGTAGACAACGAATTAAACCAGATGGACGCCGACGCGTCTACTTTTTAGCTAAAACAAACATTATCGCCGAAGCTCTCCAATATCGGCCCCAAGTTGATACTAGCTAAGTCGCTTTTTAATTTCGGCAATACTTAGCCGCTCTTCTTTTTGGAGCCTTTTAATCTCTTTTATTTTCTCCACGATTTTTGGGTCAAATAGCATAAAACCGCCCTTACTTTTTGTCTCAGGCTTTATAAACCCTTGGTCTATATAATAACGCACAGTTGGAATTCCAACATTAGCTAGTGTCGCAACCTTACCAATTTGTAGCAGGTTCTCGCTCACTAGTTCCGTCTTTTTGATAAAGAAGGGGATTATAGATTTACCTTTGGCTGCTGCAATATAGGCATCAAGCGATCTTTCAACTGCTCCAAAGATAAGTGAATAGAAATCATCAAGTTCTCCAGTGACAGTGCCTTTCCTAATTGCACTCATATATGTTTCGCGATCTTCAGTCTTAACAATGGTGATAGGGTAGCCATTTTGCATCAAAACGAGGTTCATTAAAAGTCTTGTTGTCCTGCCGTTGCCGTCAACAAAAGGGTGGATAACTACAAAACGATAATGCAAATCAGCGGCAACGCGTGCAGGATGTACACCCTGTTGGTCTTTTAACCATTCAATAAGTTTTTTCATTCTGAATGGAACCTCTTCCGGCCCGGGGGTTTCTTGTGGCGCTCCGGTTATAAATACTTGCCCAAGTCGGTACTTACCAGCCCAATCGTCATCAATGCCGGCAAGAACAATTTTGTGGATATTTTTTATGTCATCTTCAGTTATAAATTGATGACCTTTTTCCACCATCGAACGCACAAATTCTATTGCTTTAGCGTGATTAGTTGCTTCTAAGTGTTCACGCAGGGTTTTACCACGAACTGTAATACCTTTTTCTATAACCAGAGCTGTTTCACTTCTGTTTAAAGTACTACCCTCAATAGCATTTGATGTATATGTATACTCCACGTCCAGCCACTCTTGAATGTTTTTGACCTGTTCGGGAGGTAGTGGCCACAATTTATCAAGCTGGCGCTTTTTTTCTATAAGTTTTTTAAGTTTTTCGTCCATTGGTTTTCCTTCCTTTAATTTTAGCCATAACAAGCGGCATTTCTTTTTCGATCTCTCCTAATAGGATCTCAAAAGCGTTATTTAATCTGCGTCTTTTCTCGTCTGGTGAGATGTCAGCCTCTTCAAAAACAACATCTATATCTTTTACTTTCCCCATGCCTACTTTACGGTTTAGTCAATCACCATCAACTATCACCTGATAGTTTACAGTATATGAATAAATCTGTCAAGATAGCAAGGACGATAACAGGTTTGGAAGATTCAGAAAAGATAAAGTCCAACCAGATCACGGAAGCACTCCAATATAGACCAAGCGATATTTAAAGAGCCTCAAGATCTTGAGCAAGCTATAGCAGTAAGCTTGCCGAAACTATCGAAGAGATACAGAAACATTAATCCAACTAAAAAGTTGATCCCTTACAAATACCTAAATTTGACAAATATGATATTATTTATACATAAACCCCTATATGGGGATAAAATTATGGAGGATGAAACAAAAAAGGTAGTTATCAGAAGACTAAAAAGAGCAAGAGGGCATCTTTCCCGTGTCATAAAAATGGTTGAGAAAGGCGATTATTGTCCAGACGTCCTCTTGCAGTCTTCTGCAGTTCAAGGAGCGCTTAAAAAATCTGATGAAATTATCCTTAATTCGCACCTTCATACATGCATAGTTCCAAAACTAGCCAGTAGAACAGATGAGTTGGCAATTGAAGAGTTGTTGAAAGTATTCAAAAAAAGATAAAAAATGGAGCAGTCTAAAGAAATTACAAGCAGAGAATCAATCCTATTTGGAATAATCGGGTTTTTACTAGGTATTGTCCTAACTCTGCTCTTTGTCAGAAACGCGGTCAACAATAATATGATCGGTATGATGCGCATGATGGGAATCAATCAAAAAACAGATAACCACCAAGAAATAGGAGGAGAAATGGTTGAGCATATGTCAAAAGACACCACGCCAATGAATGACATAGTATTGAAACTTAAAGATAAAACCGGAGATGATTTTGATAAAGAATTTACGGATCTTATGATTGAGCATCATCAAGGTGCAATAGACATGGCAAACCTTGCAGGACAAAACGCAAAACATCAGGAGATCAAAGATTTAGCAGATGACATTACTAGCACCCAGTTAAGTGAAATCCAGATGATGCGCAAGTGGCAAAAAACTTGGGGTTATTAATGATCGAATTAAAAAGGAGGTGAATAACATGGTAAAACCAATTATTTTAGCAAATGCACTAACTACAGTTGGCATTGGATTGTATGTAGCTTGCAGAGTGTTAAGCTTAGTTGTACCAGACTTTATTTTCAATGTTGGCCAAAGCTGGTTCCATACAATCAGTGTCAATGCTTTAAAAACAGCAACACCATTAGATGTTGGCACATTTATCTTTGGAGCAATTACCTTTGGAACTTTAACTTGGGCGATAACTTATGCTGTAGCCTCTTTGTACAATAAGTGGTCAAAGTAAGCTAAATATATGTTAGGAAGGTTAAAAATAGATAAAGCAATTTGTCCAATAGACGATGTAACAAAAGCTATCAAAACAAAAGCAAATGAAAAATACACAACGTAACATATACATCTGCCCAATGCATTCGGAAATTATGTCCGACAGACCTGGGTCGTGTCCAAAATGTGGAATGAAACTCGAACCCACTAAAAAAAATGTTGAAGATGCAATGCCGCACAAAGATCACTCTCGGCACACTATTGAACCAATTTCCAAGGAGACTTTTTGGAAGAAATTTAAAATGGGCATGTTTATGGCCATGGGTATGGAACATGGTGGTTTGGCAGGCAGGGAGATGGCCAAACTTATGGAAGAGGATATCCGCAACAAATTCTTTTTCGCCCTCCTTTTGTCATTGCCAATCATTGCATATTCTCAATTGGGTGAAAAATTTGTGGGTAAATTACCCTCGCCAATTCCAACCCATTGGCTTTTGTTTATCCTAACCACTCCCGTTTTCTTCTACTCAGGCTGGATTTTCCTTTACTCGACTTATAAGGCTCTAATTGCAAAAACACTAAATATGGCAGTCCTAATCGCGGTGGGTATCACGGCAGCCTATGGATTTAGTGTAGTTTTGACTATTCTTGGCAGCAGCGATTCGTATTATGAAGCGGCAGCACTTCTTATCACTTTTGTACTCTTTGGCCACTGGATGGAAATGAAATCTCGGCGTGGCACAACCGACGCACTTCAGGCACTTTTCAATCTTGTTCCGCCACAGGCAAGACTCCTCAAGAACGGTCAGGAAAAATTAGTTCCGACATCCCAAGTCAAAATCAGCGATATTTTAATCTTAAAACCAGGCGATAAAGTTCCGGTCGATGGGGAAATTACGCAAGGGGAGACCGCAATAGATGAATCACTTGTTACAGGAGAATCCTTACCAGTTGTAAAGCAAAAAGGTGATCAAGTAATTGGTGGTTCAATCAACCAATCTGGATCAGTTAAATTTAAGGCAACTAAAGTTGGTGAAGATACAGCGCTTGCTCAAATTGTCAAAATGGTTGAAATCGCCCAAAACTCCAAAGCTCCGGGTCAAAAGATAGCCGACAGATTTGCCCAGTATTTGGTAATTGTTGCAGTTGGTGGTGGATTATTAGCATTTGGAGGATGGTATTTTATTCTTGGCGCACCAATTCTGGTTGCTTTAACATTTGCAATTTCCACAACTGTTATTGCTTGTCCGGACGCTTTAGGACTTGCTACTCCAACGGCAGTTGCGGTTGGCACAGGCCTTGGGGCCAAACACAATATCTTAATAAAAGACGCACCGACCCTAGAACAGGTGTCTAAAATCCAAGCGGTTGTCCTAGACAAAACTGGAACTCTGACAGAAGGAAAACCTAAAATTACAGACGTTGTTGCCATAAGTGGCATAACCGAAGAAGAACTTTTAAGACTAGACGCAGCTGCCGAAGAAAAATCAAGCCATCCCCTAAGCCAAGCAGTCCTTGATGAAGTGAAAAAGAGGAAATTAAAAATTCCGACAAAAGTCGAAAAGTTTAAAAATATTGCAGGGCACGGCGTGGAGGCAATTGTTGACGGTAAACATATTCTTGTTGGCACTCTAAAGTTAATGAACGATCGAAATGTCCAAGTTGGTCCCTTAAAAGAAAATATAGACAGGTTCCTTTCGGAAGGCAAAACAATCATGGTTCTTGCCATAAACAATAAAATGGCTGGAGTTGCAGCAGCAACAGATCCTGTAAAAGAAAATGCAAAACTGGCAATTTCTAAAATGCAAGAATTAGGACTCGAAGTTGCAATGATTACAGGTGACAATCAAAAAACCGCAGAAAACATAGGCGGGCAAATTGGGATCAAAAGAATTTTTGCTGAAGTTTTACCGGAAGATAAAGCCAAGTATGTTAAAAAACTTCAAGAAGAAGGAAAATTCACGGCAATGGTAGGTGACGGTGTCAACGATGCGCCTGCTCTTGCCCAGGCAGACATTGGGATTGCCATTGGAGCCGGGACAGACGTGGCGATTGAAACTGCCAATGTTGTTCTTATGAAATCAGATCCCGCTGACGTCTTGCGGGCAATTAAGCTTTCCAAGGCAACCGTTACCAAAATGAAGCAGAATCTTTTTTGGGCATCTGTCTATAATCTTCTGGCAATTCCTGTTGCCGCCGGTGTCCTTTATCCAAAATTTGGTATTTCGCTTCGTCCCGAGATCTCTGCACTTTTGATGAGTGTATCGTCAATTATTGTCGCAACCAACGCAGTTCTTTTAAACAGAGCCGAAAAAAGTTTGGTTGAGGTTTAATGATAAGTTTGTTTAAAAAATCGCAAAAAGCAACGGATCCTGTATGCCTGATGAAAGTCAAAAAGGATGAAAATGTTCTAAATTATGAATATAAAGGCCAAACTTATTATTTTTGCTCCGAAAATTGTAAAGAACAATTCAAGCAAGACACGGAAAAATATTTATCATGAATAAACAAAGTTTTTCTTTGAATAAAATATTAAAAAAACATAGTTTTTTAATGGTTTTAGGTTGTCTGGTTCCTGTATTTGCTATTGGTTTTTTTGCGCTCTTTGGAATCAGCCAAAAGAGCCTGCTCATTTTACTTACTTTAGCTTGTCCACTAGGCCATATTTTTTTAATGAGAGGGCATGGCAAAAAACATCATGAATAATTTATCAGTCAAATAAATATGGAATTATTAATAAGCGCTTCATTTATAGCCTCATTTATTGCGGGAGTTGCCGCGCTTTTTGCTCCCTGTTGCATAACTGTTCTACTACCTACCTACTTTGCTTCCATATTCAAACAGAGATCGACAATTTTTTTAATGACATTCGTTTACTTTTTAGGGCTTTTAGCTGTTTTTATGCCGATCGGTCTTGGTGCGTCGGCAATAACGCAGCTGTTTAGCGCTTATCACAGTATTATTTTCACTATGGGTTCGCTATTTTTAATTCTTCTTGGGCTTACACTGGTTCTCGGGATCCAATTTTCTTTTCCGGCATTAGTCCATCCTCAACTCAAGAATTCGGGCTTTTTATCAGTTTTTATTCTAGGAATATTTTCCGCAATTGCTACAACCTGCTGTGCCCCGGTTCTGGCAGGGGTCATTGCCCTAGCTGCACTTCCAGCCTCCTTTCTTTTGGGTGGAGTCTACACTCTAGCCTACGTTTTGGGAATGGTTGTACCCCTTTTTATTCTAAGTTTGGTTTTGGATAAGAACAAATTTACACAAAAATTTTTTGTATTTCGAAAAACGGTAAGCTACAAAATTCTTGGTAAAAAAATCCGCCTGACTTTATCCAATCTTTTTTCAGGAGTCATGTTTTTAATTCTTGGCATAATTATTATCTATTTAGCACTTACCAATAATCTAGTAACCCACGCTTCATATCAAATCAGCATAAATGTTTATTTAACTAGATTTATTCAGTTTATAGGACAGTACACTAAAATCATTCCAGAGGTAGCTTGGGCGATTATAATCTTTTTGGTTTTTTTAATGATTTGTGCAAAAGCTATCACTGAATTTATGAAAAACAGAAAAAGTTACACGAACAAGAAAGAAGGTGAATAAGCATTAAAAAATCGACAATTTTCTGGGTACTTTCAGTTTCCCTTTTTATTTCTGCCGTCGTTGTAGCATCATTTGTACTTGGAACAAATAGCAATGATGAATCTTCAAATCATCCAGCCGAACATCATGAGGGTCAATCAATCTATGAAGATGAGTTTAATGCTCTATTGGGTAAACAAGCTCCGGATTTTACATTATATAATTATGACAGCAAAAAGGTAACATTAAGTGAGCAAAAAGGCAAAAAAGTAGTTTTATTCTTTACAGAAGGTGTAATGTGTTACCCTTCATGTTGGAACCAAATCGCAGCATTTGGCAAGGATGAAATATTTAAAAAAGAAGATACTGTCATTTTTTCTATTGTTGTGGACACCAAAAACGAATGGAAAAGAGCTATTGATAAAATGCCCGAGCTTGGCGCAACTACAGTCCTGTTCGATGCAAGCAAAACAATTTCAAAAGAATATGGTGTGCTTTCACTACCATCTTCAATGCATAAAGGCCAATTTCCGGGACACACTTATCTAGTAATTGATAAAGAGGGAATAATTCGCTTCATCAAAGACGATCCTCAAATGGCTGTTAGAAATGATGAATTAAAAATCGAACTCGAGAAGTTAAATTAATGACAGGGCAAAAGATTATCTCTGCATCAGCTCTTAAAGGGTTATTAGCAGCGTCTTTACTTTTAATACTCTATTTTATAATTATCACTCTTATTTCAGGTTGGGGCTTTGCCAAAGACCAGTTTTCCAGATATTGGTATTTTGTGGTCACCTTGACGATAGGATTTGGAATTCAGGTAGGATTTTATAGTTATTTAAAAAATTCCCTCAAGCATAAAATTTCACCAGAAGTAATCGCGACATCAGGAGTAACCTCAACTGCTGCTATGGTAGCATGTTGCGCTCATTACCTGGTCAATGTTTTACCAATTTTAACAGTAGCAGGATTAATAGCGTTTATCAGTCAGTATCAAGTTCGCCTCTTTTGGATTGGATTAGTTTTCAATTTTACAGGGATTATCTATATGGCAAATAAGGTTTACCGATTTTTGAAAGAACATGACATATCTTAAAGTAATTGTATTTATCCTGGCAATTGTGACTAAAGGAGTTACAATTTTTATTGGCACCAGACAAATTGTTGGTAAAATAAATGTATGAAGAGGACATTACTGGGCATATTAATCGTATTTTTTATTCTCACTATATTCTTAATAATCACAATAATTATAATTAGCTTTAAAATTGTCAAACAAACGACTGACAGTATTAATTTCGCACTTAAAAAAGATTTTCAAAAAGTTGTCAGAATTCCAGATGTTATACCACCGGAAACGAAAGGATTTAACAAAACTGTCTACATTTGGGAAATGGTAACAAATGAAGAGGAGATTACCAAGGTAAAATTTACCCACGACACTGCTTTTATAAAAAGCAGTGAAAAAATTAATGCAACTCTTGAAATGCCTCCCGGCTCTGACCCCAGCATCTTTTTTAAAGTTTTACCAGCAGTAGTTGCCGACCCTCAAACAATAATTTCAATAACAGACGAGAAAAGACTTAACTTAGCTGCGAATAGTGATGCAGGCTACTCTAGCATACAACTTTTTGCTGACGAAAAATCCCAAAAGATTGTAAAGGTTGTATGGGAATTTGATAAAACTGCATTTGTTGACAAAAACAGCAATCTCTACAACAAAATATACAATTATCCCGAACCCCTTTTGCACATACTGTACAAAATACAAAGAGGAATTCTTCTAATCTTTTCAACCTAAAAGCCAGAAAAACCCCAATTGACAAGAAAAGAAAATTCGTCTTGGGGGTTTTTCCGTTCGGTTATAAACTAACCACCGATCTTAAACATAGATGTTCCACAAACTGGACATTTACCCTTAAGAGCTGGTTTACCGTTCTTCATAGTAACCTTTTGAGCGTTTGGGTCATCCCTCTTCTCTCGACACTTAACACAATACATTGTTGCCATTTAAATCACCTCCTTTTAGACAGAAAATATAGACTGAAGCCCCTTCCTATTTTGAGGCTGTTTAGCTTCAACTAGCTTCAACCATAGCACATGCAAAAAATCAAAGTCAAGCGAGGCTAAGCAAAGCTATTTTTTTTAAAAATTTATGGGCCTATCTAAAAAGAGGTATTTTTGAAAATTTCAAGGCTATTTGAAGCCCTATAATTACACAAGCAAGCAAAATTATTCTAGCCATTTCATTTTTTACTCCAACGCTGTCAAAGGCACTCGAAGCTATTACTGCCTCTTTATTTTTTTTAGTTTCTACAACGTCAACCTTGCTCTTATCATCAGCTTTTGAATATGTCAAGAAACCGCTCTCAATGATTTTTACCCGATGTTTTAAAGCAGCAATCTTTCTGCTCTTTGTTTTAAATGGCATTTATTTCATCCATATAATAGCACAACTCTCAAATCAACTCGTTGACTTAAAGAAAAAGCCATGGTAAAAGATTGGAGTAATTAATTTGTCCAAACATGCAAGTCACCGAGCTGGATATCTATTTTATTTTATTAACGGCAGTTATAGTTTGGAACCTTGGCCTAAGTGTATATCTTTTACAATCAGTTGCAAGGTATAAAAAATTGACACATGGTACAAACAATAGGAATCTGGAACAAATTGTTGACAAACTCATAGACAAGCTAGAAATAAATGAAGCAAATGTTTCTCAAATATCTCAAAGTCTTGTTGGGTTTCAAAAGAGATCCTCAGGGTTTTTACAGAAAATAGGAATCTTACGTTTCAACCCTTTTGAAGAGTCAGGTGGAGATCAAAGTTTTGCAATTGCATTATTAGACGGTGAAGAAAGCGGGTTTATAATTTCATCACTACATTCAAGAAGCGGGACTCGTATTTACGCAAAAGAAATTAGAAGTGGCAAGAGCATGGCGCATACACTCTCAAAAGAAGAAAAAGAAACTCTTGATAAAGCATTGAGAAGAAAATAAAAACAAATTAAGGTAAAATAATATTTAATGAGCTTTCTGCCCTCTGGAAAATTAAGGATATTAATAGGATGCGTAGCTCTTTATGTTGTCTCAGTCGGGGTTTCGTTTGTAGCCTTTAGTCTTTTTCTAAAGACGTCGATTAGTATAAATACACCGTTCGGGAGCCTAACTGATGTAACTTCCGAAAACGAGGGAGGAATTAAAGACCAACCCTGTCCATTAAACGGAGCAATGTATACAAAAACAAGAAAAGACCAGTGGAAGACAAGAAGACCGCTTGGCGTAATGGTTGAAAACCATTTAGATGCCAGACCTACTCTAGGCCTCTCGCGCTCAGATGTAATTTACGAAGCGATAGCAGAAAGCGGAATTACCCGTTTCTTAGCAATCTATCTTTGTCAGGATGCAGGCGATATTGCACCAATCAGAAGTGCCCGCACGTACTACATTGATTGGCTTTCCGAGTATGATGCTGCCTATGCACACATCGGAGGGGCAAACAGACCAGGGCCTGCCAACGCTCTTGGTCAAATAAGGGATTACAGCATAAAAGATATGGATCAATTTGGTCTTGGATTTCCAACATATTGGAGAGGAACGGACAAACTTGCTCCCCACAATGTTCACTCGACAACCAAAAAACTCTGGGAAGCTGCCGAAGAACGAGGCTTTGGACCAAAAGATGAAAATGGTAAGCAATGGGATGAAAGCTTCACCGAATGGAAATTTAAGGACGATACTCCACTTGACAAACGGGGGGACCAAAGCCCAATTACAGTCCCATTTAGACCAAATGCTCCCGATTATACAGTCACATGGATTTACGACAAAGAGGCTAATATGTATAGAAGGACACATGGTGAAACTGCTCAAATGGACCCAATCACGAATGAGCAATTATCGGCCAAAAACATTATTGTGCAATTTGCACAAGAAAGGTTTTTAAATGATGAAGAAGGTCATCTGCTTTACACGACTATAAGTTCTGGTAATGCCCTAATTTTTATGGACGGGAATGTTATAAAAGGTAAGTGGAATAAAGCCAGTCGTACTGCAAGGACTAAATTCATAGATTCCAAAGGCAAAGAAATTGAGCTGAATCGTGGACAAGTATGGATTCAAACAACTCCTGCCACGAATGATGTAGAATATTAAGTTGTCCAAAGTCTCGTCCACGACAATAATAATTTTGCTCATTGGAGAATCTGCTCAAATTTAAATTAGCCTGCCAAATAAATATATGATAATTGATATCCTTATCTCTAAAGTAAGAGTAAAAATTTTCGAGCTATTCTTAGGCAACCCAGGTCAGTCTTATCATGTTCGTGATATTGTGAGGCGTGTTGACGAAGAAATTAACGCAGTTCGACGAGAGCTAGCAAGACTTGAAAAAACAGGATTTGTGCATAGCGAATGGCGCGCGAACCGTCGATACTATTCAGTTAAAAAAGATTACATGTTCTTTTCCGAATTTCTTTCAATGGTCAACAAAAGCATAGGATTAGGTGGCACAATAATTAAAAATAAATCAAAACTCGGGAAAATCAACTACGCAATGTTGTCTGGCTCATTCGTTCGCGGTAAGCCTTATTCGCAAAATGAAGTAGACATTTTTATCGTCGGCACTATTGTTCTACCAGAACTATCATCTATTATTAAAGAAGAAGAGGCAAGAAGAAACCGCGAAATTAACTTTACTCCAATGACCGAAGAAGAATTTAATTTTAGAAAAGCGCGTCGTGACCCTTTCGTGCTTGGTATTCTTTCAAAACCGCGTGTTATGCTGATTGGCGACGAAGAAGAAATGGTTAAACTTTAAGATCATCTGTCCATGTACAAAAAACCGCGCTTAATCTTACTTGTTATTATTGGCTTTACGATAACTGCAGCCTATATCAATTTACCAACAATCAAACTGTTAGGCCGTGACGTAAAGCATCCGCAAATCCAAACTAAATACATCAGTCGTGACTTAGAGCCAAAACTTGGCCTCGATCTTGCTGGTGGTATTCAGCTGACTATGTCAGCAGACATGCAAAATATTGCCGAAGCAGACCGTGATAGTGCACTTGAATCAGCTCAAGTAGTCGTAGAAAACAGAGTTAACTCTTTGGGAGTAGCGGAAGCTATTGTCCAAACGGCAAGAACCGAAAACCAATACCGTCTGATCATCGAAATACCCGGTATATCAAATGCCGAAAAAGCCTTGACAACAGTGAGAAAAACTGCACACTTAGAATTTAAAACTTTAAAACAAGATGCAATAACTGATGCAACTGCAGAAGCGTCAATAGGAAGTTATGAGAGCACCGGCCTGACAGGTCGTGATCTAAGAAGAGCACAAGCTCAACCAAGCCAAGATCCGCAAAACCCTGGATATGTTGTAAATCTTGAATTCAATGAAGAAGGTGCGCAAAAACTCGCAAATATTACCCAAAATCATTTAAACGAGCCAATGGCAATGTTTTTAGATGACACACCAATTTCCTGGCCGCCACCGACAATACAGGCAGTGATCACCGATGGTAAAGCCCAAATAAGCGGCAAATTTGACTCCACAGCTGCAAAAAATTTGGCTATCCAGCTTAATGCTGGAGCCCTACCGGTACCACTGCTCATCGAAAGTCAAACAAGAGTTGGGCCTACAATTGGCCAATCAGCAATAGACAAAAGTATTTTAGCAACCGCAATCGGCCTCATATCTGTTGCTGTTTTCATGATTGTTTACTACAGAATCTTAGGACTTTTTGCTGTATCCGCATTGCTCATTTATACCCTTATAGTTTTTTCCATTTTCAAGCTAATTCCAGTAACTTTAACCCTTGCCGGTGTTGCCGGTTTTGTACTTTCAATAGGTATGGCTGTAGACGCAAACATTCTTATCTTCGAACGCATAAAAGAAGAATTAAAATGGGGAAAACCCAAACACGAAGCGCTTTATGCAGGTTTTGATAGAGCTTGGTCATCAATCCGCGACTCTAACGTTTCTTCGCTCATAACAACCGCGATTCTCTTTAATTTTGGTACAGGTCCAGTAAAAGGCTTTGCTCTTACTTTGGCAATTGGGATTTTAGTCTCGATGTTTTCAGCAATCACAGTAACTAGAAACTTACTTAAAATGTTTTGGATAGGGAGGATTTAAAAATTAAGAATTTAAAATTATCATGAATATCATAAAATATCGCAATATATTCTTTATCACATCACTAGTCGTTCTTGTACCTGGCTTTATTGCACTGTCTATATGGGGTCTTAGACTAGGCATAGATTTTATAGGTGGTACTCTCTGGGAAGTTAGATTCATAGAGAAAAAAGAAGAACCTAGCAGGGAAGCATTTCAACATTTTTTAAATGAAAACGGTTTTGAAGTATCATCAACTTCTCAAACTACAGAGGACGCAATTTTAGTTAGGTCCAAAGTTGTTCAGGAAGAAAAAATTAACCAGATTAAATCAGATGTGATAGAAAAATACGGTCAGATAGAAGATATACGTTTTGAAACAGTTGGTCCCATAATATCAAGCGAACTTACCCAAAAAGCTTTCCTGGCTGTAGGAATTTCAATTTTAGCGATTCTTACCTATATTACCTGGGCGTTCAGGAAGATTCCCAAGCCAGCATCATCACTGGCATTTGGCTTTGCAACCATAATTGCGCTTGTCCACGATGTCATAGTAGTTATGGGAGTTTTTGCAATCTTAGGACATATTGCGAATATTGAGGTCGATTCACTTTTTATAACTGCCCTTTTAACGGTAATAGGTTTTTCAGTTCACGATACAATTGTGGTATTTGATAGAATCCGCGAGAATTTAATCAAACACACAAGTATCTCCTTTGAAGGTATTGTCAACGATTCACTCTTGCAAACCCTTGGCCGCTCACTCAATACTTCACTCACAGCAATTTTTGTTCTTATAGCACTTTTCCTTTTTGGTGGGGAAAGTATAAAGACCTTTGTTTTGGCGCTCTTAATAGGAATAATTTCTGGAACTTACTCTTCAATTTTTAATGCCGCACCTCTTTTGGTGGTTTGGCACAACATACAGAAAAAATAATTTTATTTAGAAAATTGTCTTTTAATGATTTGTTGCGTAATAGTATAACCTACAATAAGAAGCACAACATAAACTACTAATATTTGCATAGGTTTCCAACTTTGTCGTCCAACTGCACCCAAAAAAAGCACAAAATACCATGAAACAGTTGCAATTGTACCAAATGGTGCCCCATAAACAGCCACTTTTTTCAAATTCTTACTCCTGTTTGCCCAGTCTTCTGCTGATAACTTTGAAAGTTTAGGTCGGAGCAGAGTATTCATAAATATTCCATTGATCGTTATTATTCCAACAATAGCCATTTTTGTAAGTATTTTTCCACTTCCCCATAAAACAGGTTTACTTATCATAAAATAAAGGCCACTTGCAATTAAAAGAATTAATGCAGCTGTTATCATTAGACTGTAGATTTTTGTACTCTTAAGATATGCAACCCCTAAATCACGGTCTCCAATAGCCATTGTGAACTGAAGATCATTAACAGTTACAGTACCAACACCAATAACAGACCCGATAATATGTAAAAAAATGACGAACGTATAAGGATCAATCATATTGTTAATTTTCTAGGTAAATTCTGATCTAGTAATAAATAATTGTCAAGAAAAACCCTTAATTCTTTTCAGTAAATACTCTCTCTCGTTTTTTGCGTTATCATCTACTACTTCTTCAAACAATGTATTTAAAATATTACCAACTTTTGGGCCGGGTTTAATTCCCAAAATCCTCATTACATCCCGCCCGTTAGCTTTTAAATCTTTTACTCCAAAAGGCTTTTTTAAAACTTCTTTTATTCGCCTGCGAAACAGTTTAAGCCGCCAGCTTTCAGGCTCCTCCAACCCGCCTCCAAGTCTATCGCCTATTCTTAAATCCATCATGTCCTCAACATTTTCAACTCCAACATTATTAAGAAATCGCCTTATAGCTTTATCTGTTTGGTGCTCGCCAACACTAAACTGGTGCCAGCGGACAAGCTTAAATACCTTATCCCGATCATCGCGCGTAATATGAAATCTTGCACAAATCTCCTTGGCGAGTTTGGCACCAATCACTTCGTGATTATAAAATGTCCGGATGCCTTCATTGGTCACATGAGCAACTCTTGCTTTGCCAATGTCATGAAGAAGTGTCGCAAAACGGACAATAGTTTTCGTGCTGGGGCAATGTTTCATACTCATAACACAATGGGTCCCAACATCATAAATATGATGACGCTTAGGGCTCTTTTGTTCAACTATAAAATTTTTATCAAGTTCAGGTAAAATTAACTTTAATATCGCAAGTTCATGTGCAAGTATAATCCCGCGATCTCCATTCTCACTATCAATAATTTTAAAAATCTCATCCCTGATTCTTTCGCCGGAAATTTTTAGAAGTAGTTGAACGTTATCCCTAATCGCTTTTCTAGTTTTTTCCTCAATTTCAAAGCTTAAAACAGTGGCAAAACGTACAGCTCTTAGCATTCTTAATGCATCCTCACGAAATCTTTCATCAGCATCTCCAACAGCCCTGATTTTTTTATTACCTAAATCGGAAACCCCGCCAAACAGATCAACAGGTTTATCTTCAAGTTTCCCATTTTTGAACCTTAGAGCCATTGCATTAATCGTGAAATCCCTTCTTTTTAAGTCTTCTTCCAGCGACTTTCCCCAAATAACTTTATCCGGATGTCGGCTATCGCTGTAATTTTTTTCTGTTCTGTAAGTTGTAATTTCTATAACATGCGGATGCTCAGTTTCTTCAATTTCAACTGGTATTCCAACAGTCCCGAATTTATTATTGTAAAAAGCGTTTGGAAATATTTTTAATATTTCTTTAGGCCTTGCACTTGTTGTTAGATCCCAATCACGAACATCTTGCCCTGCAATAATATCCCGAACAGCCCCTCCTACCACTGCAACTTCAAACCCCAATTTTGCAAGCTTTTTGAGAATCACTAAAATTTCATCTTTCATACGATCAAATATATCACAACAAACAATTTAAATACTGATAGAATATAGAAGAAAGATATGTTTTCATTGAACCCATGAAATGAGCGGCGAGAAAATTTGGAAAGTAAACGTCAAAGACCCTAAAAAAACATCTGGCAACTGGCTTGAAAAGGTGTTGGCAACCAATAGAGGACTAACTAACTCTAAAAAATTAGCAGATTTTTTAAATCCTTCAATCAATCAAATAATCAATATAAAATTGTCTGATCTTACAAAAGGAGTATCGCGGGTAGAAAGAGCAATAAAAAACAGGGAGAAGATTATTGTCTATTCGGACTATGATGCCGATGGAATTTGTGCAACCGCGATAATGTGGGAGACATTAAATGATCTGGGTGCGAACGTTATGCCATATGTTCCCCATAGAATAAAGGAAGGTTATGGACTTTTTATTCCTGCCATAGAACAACTGGCAAAAGAAGGTGTGTCTTTAATAATCACTGTGGATCATGGAGTGACAGCAATAAAACAAACAGAAGCTGCTAATAAACTTGGTATAGATGTCATAGTGACAGATCATCACGTCCTTCCTAACAATTTACCCAAATCACATGCACTCGTTCACACGACAGAACTTTGCGGAGCTGGAGTTTCTTGGCTTTTCTCTTATCACTTAATTTCTAAAATAAAACCATCTTACAAAAATCAAATTCTAGAAAAATTGGAGCTAGCCGCTATTGCCACAATAGCAGACCTTGTTCCGCTAAATCCGGCATCACGATCCATCGTGAAGTATGGTCTCAAACAGCTTAAAAACACCAAACGCCCTGGAATGATAAGCCTGATTAAACAATCGGGGATTTCCTCTGACATTGGCACATACGAAATTGGTCACATAATTGCACCCCGTATCAATGCCATGGGCAGGATAGAACATGGACTCGACTCACTTCGTTTAATCTGCGCCAAAAACAAAAGACAGGCGGATCGCCTTGCATCACTCCTTGCACAGACCAACACAAAAAGACAAGACTTAACAACAGGCGCCATAGAAAGCGCTCTATTACTTGTAAAAGAATATCATCTCATTGGTGTTGTCTCACACGAATCCTGGCACGAAGGGGTAATAGGATTAGTCGCATCAAGATTAGTCGAAAAACACAATAAGCCCATGATTGTAATTTCCCGAGGAGAAACCTATTCAAAAGGTTCTGCCCGCTCGATTCCCGGGTTTAACATCATAAATGCAATCCGCTCTTCTAGTGAATTGTTACTCGATGCAGGTGGCCATCCTATGGCAGCAGGTTTTACAATCGAAACACGTCATATCGAAAGCTTCACCAAAAAAATTAACGTTTACGCCCAAACAAATTTAAACCCAGATCTGTTAAATCCGGTGATAAAAATTGATTGTACACTCGAGCCGCAGGAAATAAATTTCGAAACGCTCAAAATAATAAAAAAATTTGAACCATATGGAGTTAGCAATCCCGAGCCTACATTTACAACCAAAAATACTACTGTAGAAGACATCCAAACAGTTGGAGGAGTAGGTCAGCACCTTAAATTATTAATAACTGGCAAAGTCGCACTATGGTTTAACCATGGTGTGGAATCAAAAGAGCTCAGACCTGGCTACAAGATAGACCTTGCTTTTACAATCAACGAAAATCATTATAACGGAAACACATCTATCCAGTTAAAAATAATAGACCTTAAGATTAACAATTAGTTTCTACTTTCCTTATCTTTATATTCAACACTTAAAATATCTCCATAAACCTTTGCAATAACTCTGTCTATATGCTCACTCTTTATTGGACCATCTATTGCCCAAACTGCTATTTTCTTATCGATAATCCTCGGGTTTGGTTCAACAAGCATGGTGACATTCCTATCCATTTCAATATTTCTTTCCTTATTACTCATTACGCATTACCAACATCCCGCACCATTTGCTGGTAAGCAGTGATAGGTGGTTCATCCTTGCTACTTTGACTCATTGGCCTAAAAATATAACCAACCTCTTTTCTTGTTACATTTTGCTCTGGATCGTCAGTTTTCTCTGCGATATCCCTTTCTGAAACATTAACAGCCGTAGAACCTACTAAGCCTCTGACTAAATTAGCATCCGTTTTAAATCCATTACCGTTTTCTTTTGCCATATTTTCACCCCCTTTTGTCAATCTAAATATCAGCAGGTCACTCCCGTGATGCGGGATGGCGCTTATCTGATATTAGTCACTTCAATTTCTTTAGCCTGAGAAACAACGTTTCGAAGGCATAAAAAAACCTCCCGTTTGGGAGGCATCCTTTTTTGGATTGGCTTATATCTTTAAGCCATAACCTCCCACTCTCTCTCCAAAAGGAGAGTAACACGTAGGAGATCAAGACTAATATAATTTCCAACCATTGTGAAAAATTTTACTTACCCCAAGATCAATTGTCAAGCAAACACAATATAAGTTAGAATTCATCTTAATGGATAGAACTCTTGCAAGAGAAGCAGCAAAACTAGCAGGAAAAAAAATACTTCTGCAAGGTTGGGTTAACACAAAACGTGATCATGGAAAAATAACATTCTTGGACCTTTATGACAGGACAGGCATAATCCAGGTTGTCGGGGCAGGGGAAGAAATAAGAGCGCTTCATCCGCAAGATGTGGTTGAAATCGAAGGCATTGTCCAGCCGAGGCCTGCATCAACAATCAACGAGAAGCTCCAAACTGGCAAAATAGAAGTCAAAGCAGAAAAGATCGAAGTACTTTCAAAAGCCGAAGAGTTGCCTTTTGACTTAGGTATGCAAACATTAGATCTTGAATTGCCGACGCTTCTTGATTATAGGTCGCTCACACTGCGTCATCCTAAAGTACGCGCGATATTTAATGTACAGGAAGCAATTATCGATGAGTTTAGAGAAAGCCTGAAAAGAAAAGAATTTACCGAATTTCAATCACCGGTGATAATTCCACAAGGAGCAGAAGGTGGAGCAGAAATGTTCGAAGTCAATTATTTTAACCATAAAGCCTTTTTGGCCCAAAGCCCTCAATTTTACAAACAAATTTTGGTTGGCGTTTTCGAGCGCGTTTTTGCAGTTAATAAGACACTGAGAGCAGAACCGAGTGTCACTACACGCCATTTAACCGAGGTTACGACCTTGGATGCAGAATTAGGTTTTATCGAAGACTGGGAGGAATTGATGGATGTTGCAGAGGATGTGATTCGCGATATCTTCATAAGAGTTGAAAAAGACTGCAACGTCGAACTACAGCTCCTTGATGCATCAATCCCAAAGTTGAGCGAAAAAATTCCCAGGATAAAACTCCGCGAAGCACAGGGAATAATTTTCAAAAGGACAAAAAGAGAAAACTGCAACGAACCTGATTTAGCGCCAGAAGATGAGCGAGAAATTTGCAAATGGTCATTTGAAGAAAAAGGGTCGGACCTTGTTTTCGTAACGCATTACCCAACAAGTAAAAGGCCGTTTTATACCATGGCTGACCCGAAAGATCCAGAGTATACATTAAGTTTCGATCTTTTAGGTAGAGGGGTAGAATGGCTGACTGGTAGCCAAAGGATTAACAACCTAAAAACCCTGACACAAAAGGCAAAGGAGAGGGGAGTTGATTTAGAAAAAAGCGAACTTTACCTGCAGGCATTTAAATACGGAATACCCCCAGAAGGTGGTTTCTCTTTCGGTTCCGAAAGAATAACTATGCACATCTTAGGCTTAAAAAACGTGCGAGAAGCTTCTCTTTTTCCAAGAGATATGGAACGGGTAGACGTTAGGCTATCCACCCTGAAAAATAAATAAAACAATGGTTCTAAGAATAATTGTTGCATTCGCTGTCATCTGTCTTGCACTTGTAGCCTTTTTCCTGCCTAAATCCGGAATCACAACTACGGTAGGTAATACCACACCTCAAGAGCCCGCAAAAATTACAGCAACAATCAAGGATCAAAAATATCCAACACGGGCGAATAATTACACCGAACCGCTGCCCGTTACCGCCAGGTCTGTTGCGGTGATTGATGAAGCTACTGGAATGCCGCTATTTGAAAAAGACCCAAACCTAAAACATTTACCTGCTTCGACTACCAAACTCATGACTGCACTTACCGCTTTAGAAACTTGCTCGCCAGATGAAGCGGTTACCATAAACAGGGTTGAAAAATCAGGGACGCAAATGGGTTTGGAAGTTGGAGACAGAGTGACAATAGAAAATCTCATTTACGGACTATTAATTGCATCTGGCAATGATGCCGCATATGCTCTTGCCGATAACTGTGCGGTTTCATTCAGCGATTTTATAGAAAACATGAACAAAAAAGCCCAAGAATTGAATCTAGCAAACACCCATTTTAGAAACCCTGCTGGTTTCGACGATAACATGCAGTACTCAACAGCCAGGGATCTTGCAGAACTTGCCCGGGTAGCCACTGCAAACCCTCTCGTTGCCAAAACTGTAAAAACTAAGAGTACAGTGGTAACTGACGTAACCGGTCTACGTACTTATTATTTGGAAAACGTCAATAAGCTCCTTGGAATAGTTGAAGGGGTTAATGGTGTCAAGACAGGCCAGACAGATGGAGCGCTTGAAATAGTTATCACTACCACAATCAGGAACGGTCACGGTATAATAATTTCCGTTCTTGGATCAAAGGACAGATTCGGAGAATCCCAATCGCTAATTGAATGGGCGTACTCAAACTATATCTGGCCGAAATAACTACTGAGCCTAATTTTTTATATACGAATCCGCAACGGCACTAACATAGGCAGCGAGATTATCATTGCTCTTAAAGACATATACCGGTTGAAGGTATGGCTGATAACCAGCAGTGTCAAGGTAACCGAGTACAACCTCTCTTATATCAAAAACAGAACCATCAAATTCTTTGTTATAGCTTGCTCTTCCGGCTTTAAGTTCTTCAAAAGCTTTATTTATACCTAACAGTGGATACGTTGAAAATTTGTATGGTTGAATCATTGTGATATCGACATTTGCCGACACTGCACTTTTATTGGATGTTAAAACCCAAACTTTGGACTTGCCCTCTTTTGGGTATACAATTGGTATCCTATCAATATCTCCTCTAAAATAATTAACCTGTATCAGGTTAGCTGTAGAAAGTCCAGCTGTTTCAACAAGCTGCCCGTTGTCTATTTTATACATTACGTATGATATTTTGTTTTTTGGGTATTCAACGGTTTTAAGACCAAAAACTTTAACAACTTGATCAGCCAGTGTAATTGCTGCCTCTTCACCCCTGTGCTTTTCAGATATTAAAGTTAAGTTATTAAAATAATCACTTTCGATGGTACCCTTTTTACTAGTTGTTCCAAGCTTCAAAGTTCTGCCGTCGTCCTTTCCCAAAAAAATTGCAATACCACCCACATTTGTAACTGCAGGCACCTGAAACCCCAATGTTTCTGCCCAAGAGTTCGTTCTGGCGGCATCACCAAATTTGGCTTCCGGCAACTCAATAGCAAACACTTTTAAGTCCAATGCCAGCTCCTCTAGCTCTCCGGTGACTGTTTCTATCCTATATACAACACCCTCCGGGGGTTCAAAACCTTCGTTTAAAATAATAGGTGGTAACTTGCCAAAAGCGATAAAAGCAGAGGGAGGTTTTTCTGGAAAGAATGATTTATATACACCAACACCAATGTTATAGACAATCAAGAGCAATAGTGATGCTCCAACTATTGCGCCTGCACCTATTATCAACTTTCGTGTGAAGGTAGCTGTAACGGTTAGGGAGGTCATATTATAAATTGAGTAAAATAAATGTCAGTGATACAATTCTAACCTGACCCTTGCAAGTGGTCAACGATCCCAAAATTAGTCGAGGGGTCAATTTAACCTCAATGAATGAAGTAAAAGTTCGCTATGGACCATCACCTACAGGTATTCCACACATTGGCAATATCAGAACAGCTCTATTTAACTATCTGTTCGCAAAAAACCAAGGCGGCAAATTTTTCCTAAGGATTGAAGACACTGACCAAAAAAGGATTATTCCTGGAGCAATCGAGAAAATTGAAGAAAGTCTCAAGTTGTTAAATTTAAACTGGGACGACGATATAATATTCCAATCTAAAAGGCTTGATCTCTATAATAAATATTTGGACATATTAAAAGAAAAAGACTTGGCATACAAGGAGGAGAGGGCTTGGCGTTTCAAAATCAAAGCAGAAAAGAAAAATATCACCTGGCAGGATATAGTCCATGGCAATGTTTCGTTTCCCATCAATGTTATTGAAGACTTTATTATCATAAAATCCGACGGGTTTCCTACATATCATTTTGCATCAGTCGTTGACGATCACGAGATGCAAATCTCGCACGTTATGCGTGGGGACGAATGGATTTCTTCTACACCAAAGCACATTTTGCTTTATGAGGCGCTGGGTTGGCAGTATCCTCAATTTGCACATCTACCGCCGATTTTAGGTCATGACCATAAAAAACTTTCCAAGCGTGAAGGCGCCAAATCAGTTTTGGAATATGTCCAGGAAGGCTATTTGCCCCAAGCGATTGTTAACTTTATGGCTCTTCTGGGATGGGCACCATCGCCATCTGTAGCCTTGCGCGAAGGGGGCAAAAAGGAACAGGAAATATTCTCGCTTGATGAGTTGATCCGCGAATTTTCCCTTGAAAGGATCAACAAAAACAGTCCTATTTTTGATTTAGAAAAATTCGAATGGATGAATGGTAAATGGATTAGAAAACTTTACGTGGATGATAAAAAAAGACTCACGGCATTAGTAAAAGAAAAAATTAGCTTTCCAGAAAAAGTTATAGATCAAATAATTAAAAAAGCCTACACGCGCGTAAAAAGAGTAAATGATTTTAAAGAATATTTTTATTTAGTTGAACAGCCGAAGATCAATAGGGATCTCTTGATGTTTCATGAAGACGCTATTGATGTACTTCAATCAGCTCAAAATGCACTGGCGGAAGCTGATGAAATTAATGATAAAACTATAAGGCCAATTTATAAGGAGTTAACAGAAATATATCCAAAATGGTCTACGACAGAAATTATTCAATTGGTAGGAAGAGCATTATCTGGGCAAACGCATTTTTTACCTCTGCTTGATATTGCAAATATAATTGGCAACAAAATACCCGAAAGACTGAAAAATGCAATCAGACAAGCAGAAAAGCAGTAAACTCTCAGTAGTTGCTATTTTTGCCCACCCAGACGACGAGTCGTTTGGCCCATCCGGGACTCTTGCTAAATTTGCCAAAGGCCACGACGTCTTTGTGCTTTGCGCGACAAAAGGAGAATCAGGCATGGGTTTTGCATCAAAACTTGCAAAAATCCGTGCCCAAGAACTAAAGAAATCTGCAAAAATTCTTGGTATAAAAGGCGTATATTTTTTAGGTTTTAAAGATGGTATGCTTTCGAATTCCATCTACCATAAACTTGCTGAAAAAATTGAAGAGAAGCTAAAGATTATTAAGCCTCAGATACTGATAACCACAGAACCTCAAGGTGTTTCCGGGCATATCGACCATATTACTGTTTCCATGGTCACAAGCTACGTTTTTAACCGGCTGCCGTTTGTTAAAACTGTAATGTATTACTGTATAGACGAAAAAGCGGCAGAAAAAATGTCCAATTATTTTATTTATTTCCCGCCAGGTTATAAAAGATCGCAAGTAGATAAAATAGTGGATATAAGAAAATATTGGACTCTAAAAAGAAAAGCCATGCTTGCCCATAAATCGCAAATCAAAGATGCTCATACAGTTTTAGGGAGGATGAAATATCTCCCCAAAGAAGAATATTTTTTAATTAGAAAAAAATAAAATGAAACTTTATAATACCTTTTCTCAAAAAAATGAACTGTTAGATCTGAAACAAAATATAGGCATTTATGTTTGCGGCATTACCCCATACGATACAACCCACATAGGCCATGCTTTTACCTTCATTATATATGACACACTAGTTCGTTATTTGCAATTTTTAGATGCTAAGGTCACATATGTTCAGAACGTAACAGATATCGATGACGATATCTTAATCAAAGCAAAATCTCTCGGTATTACATGGAAAACTTTGGGACTTCGAGAAACAGAAAAGCATTTAAAGAACATGAATGCTTTAAATACCTTGAAACCTGATTTTTACCCCAAGGCGACTGAAAACATCAATCAAATGATAACAATCATACAAAAGCTCATCGCCAAAAAACTTGCCTATATCAAAAACGGTTCTGTCTATTTCTCTGTAAAAAAAGACAGAAATTTCGGAAAGCTCTCAAAATATGGCTATTCGGCAATGCTAGAGATTGCCAACGAACGGGGTAATTATCCGTTGGATCTCAATAAAATTGACCCATTGGACTTTGTGTTGTGGCAAAGCAAAAAAGAAGGCGAACCTTCATGGCCATCTCCTTGGGGTAATGGTCGGCCCGGCTGGCATATTGAATGTTCGGCGATGTCCATGAGATATCTTGACTCGACTGTCACTATACATGGTGGAGGAACCGATTTAATTTTCCCTCACCATGAAGCTGAAATTTCTCAGAGTGAAAATTTTTCAAATAAAAAATTTGTAAAAATCTGGATGCATACTGCAATGGTTTACTGCCAGGGTAAAAAAATGAGCAAAAGTTTGGGCAATATGGTTTTTGTCTCTGAACTTTTAAAAAACTATGATGCGAACACCGTTAGAATAATGCTACTTTTGCATCATTATCGAAAGCCATGGAATTTCGTTGAGGAGGAATTAGATAAGGCAAAGCAATTATCAGAAATATTTAGAAGATTCATCACACAAAAGGTTGTAGGCAAACAAAAAACCAGAAAAGAGCCACCCGATTTTTTTAATAACTTGGAGGATGATTTTCAGGTCAATAAAGCATTAAAATATTTGCAAAAGAATGCGCTTGCTAAAAAAATTCCTGCCGATACATTAAAAACTTGTCTAAGTGCCATTGGAATTGCGTACTAATGTGATAAAAAAAGTAGCCAATCACCCCCTGCCTTTTCTCATACTGACTTTAGTTTTTGTAATCCCTTTTATAATTATAAATATAATAGGATCCGAAAAAATTCTTGGCGAAAAAACCCAAACAAATCCATCTCCAGCTTCATCGATTAACGCTTTTGTAACAATTACCCCCAAACCAACAGCGTCACCAACTCCCTCACCAGAAATAATGCTATCAAAATCAACTTATTCAATAGCTCTTTATGGCGATTCAATGATAGACACAATAGGCGATATGAAATATCTGAACGAGGCGCTCAAAAAAAAATATCCTAAGACAACATTTAATCTATATAACTATGGTATTGGGGCACAAAACGTGAAACAAGGGTTTGAGCGATTAAATTTAAATTTTTCGTACCAAGACAGAAGCTATGATGCAATTACAAAGATCAAAGCCGACGTAATTATTCTTGGCACATTCGCATATAACCCGTTTGATCCCCATAGCATATCGACTTATAAAAACTATTTAATCCCTTTACTCACTCAACTGAAAGCAACAGGAAGCCAAGTATATCTGCTTCTCGAAGTCGCACCACTTGGAGAAAATTTTGGCAAAGGTCCACAAGGAATTAATTGGCCACAAGATTTAACAATCAAACAATCACAGCATATCGAGGAACAACTCTTGGTAGCCAAGTCAACAGCGCAAAGCTTAAACATACCTGTCATTGATGTTTACTCAAAAACTAAAGGTAAATCAACATACACAAGCAAAGATGACGGTATCCATCCGTCGTACGATGGCCACATATTCACCGCAAACCTGATAGCGCAAACAATTGCATTAAAATAAGCAGTGATCGGCAAAAACAATAAACAAAAAAAACATTCACAACAGAATCAACCTTACTGCTGATTGTCATAATCCTTTTGGCAGCAATGATAAGGTTGTATAACCTAACACTTGTGCCGCCCGGCGTCTCGTCTCCAGGCTAAATGTTTACACTGAGTAAAATTGAAGTGGGACAATTGAGACAATATAAAAATAATTATCCCATTTTGGGGAAAATGCCACAAATACCACACGTAAAAAAACAGTTGAACAAAATCTGAAAAACGTTTTCTTGACTAATCTTATATAATCTTATATAATTAGATCAATAAGATAATAGTATGACTGTTAAAACTCGTCTTGACCAAAGACTGCAAAATCTGGCTACAAGCATTTTATCCGATATTGCCAAAATTGACGAACTAAAAGGCATGTGGACGGCAGGGGCGCAGTTAAATCCTGTTGTACTTAGCAGGCTTAAGCAGTCGGTCTTAATTACTTCAACCGGCGCCTCGACTCGCATAGAAGGAGCAAGGCTTTCGGACGAGGATGTGGAAAAACTCATGCGGGGCATCTCTATAGAAAAATTCACAGACCGGGACAAACAGGAGGTAAAAGGTTATTTTGAACTACTGCAGAACGTTTTTAATTCTTGGAAAAGTCTTTCCTTCAATGAGGGCACGATTAAACACTTTCATAAGGAATTATTGAAGTATGTTGAAAAAGACAAACTTCATCGGGGCGAGTACAAAAAAAGCGAAAATAAAGTGCATATGGTAAATGCGGCCGGGGAATCTGTCGGAATTCTCTTTGACACAACACCGGCATATCTAACACCAACAGCGATGCTGGAGCTTATCGGGTGGACACAAAAAGCATTAAGGGAAAGAATATATCACCCGATACTGGTTATTGGCAATTTCCTTGTTGAGTTTTTACAAATTCATCCGTTTACTGATGGTAATGGCAGGCTTTCAAGGATGCTAACTAATTTACTACTACTCGGTGAGGGATACCTGTACATGCCCTATGTCTCTCACGAAAAACTTATTGAAGATAATAAGCCGGATTATTATATGGTTCTCAGGGCAAGCCAAAAAACCTTCAGGACCAAAGATGAAGATATTAATCCCTGGCTTAAGTTTTTCCTGAAGATAATTCTTAAACAATCAGAAATGGCGGTTGATTTGCTATCGGCAGAAAACATAGAAAAAACACTTTCCAGAAATCAATTGATGGCATGGGAATACTTACAGGAAGCCGCTGAAGCGACACCTCGTGACATTGCAAAAAATGCCGGCATTGCCCGTCCCACTGTTAATCAAATAATGGATAAATTTATCAGGCTTAACAAAGTCGAACGGCTTGGATTAGGAAGAAGTACCCGTTATAGAATTATCACAACCCCTAAATAATCTATGTCGGCCAAAATTAGACTTGAAATCTCAAAATCAAATTTAATAAGTATCCATGACAAAGACTTCGATGATTTTGAGAAAAACATTATTAATCATGTCTATTGCATAAACTGCGCATCGTCATACAATTCAACAATTACAAACTACCGTGTTTTTCTAAACGACTATGATGACGTAATTCTCGAAGGTTTTTGCAAAAAATGTAACCATCCAGTCAATCGTTATGTTGAAACAGGTGAAGTAGCAAAAAATCGAAAGAGAACTCGAAAGTTAAAAAGATTTTAACGAGTTAAGTTCCACACCAGCTCGTTTGCTGCGGGACTAGG
>CAZBKB010000014.1:0-5894 GCA_964492425.1 uncultured Gammaproteobacteria bacterium
CATCAAACCTTCCTCTATATTCTTTGGGCTGTCGTTTAAATCTTGGTAAAGACTCAAGATACGCTGCCTCAGTTAAACCTAATTCACTATGATATCCAAGTTCAACAAATCTTGAAGCTTGACGCTGCCATTCGGCAGCCAGATTTAATTCAATAGGCTGTCTATTTTCAGCTTTTGAAGACTTTCTTGCAGGCTGTTCTTTGGGGCCCGGATCTTTAATCTTGTGAGTCCTCATGATATGCTTAATGAGCTCTAATCCTTTTTGCTGGAGTGGGCCATGATTTTTAAGGTCTTTTCCCGCTGCACGTATGCGTTCCATAACCATATTAAGTGCGGATTTTACACCCCTATAGGTCTATTTGTCAAGGGCTGTGGCCTTGGGATCTTTAAGTTATTTTACTTTATGATTCGCTGCTGATGCGTTTTTGAAAAAAAAGTGGCGGTTTTTTTTTATTTGGTTTTTTGATAGAAAATATCCAGAAAGTTCTTGGCACTCACTATTTTTATGCCTTTGAATTTTTCAATAGCAAGGACGTGTTTTATGTCTCCAGAAACGATATAGTTGGCTTTTAATTCTTGTGCGCATTCAAGGATTTTATTGTCGCTAGGGTCGGCTTTGATTACCGAAAGCCTCTTTTTGGGTTTGACGATATTTGCGAATTTTGAAATTCCCTCAATGACTTCTTGTATTTCCTGATTTGTCCATTTAAATTTATCTTTTAATTTTTTTGCAATTTCCAGCAAGATATCGCTTGATGTAACAAGTTCAACCTCTTTTTCTCTTGCCAGTTCCATGCAAGTTCTGGGGTTGCCGCCAAAAATAATGCCCGAAATGTAAATATTTGTGTCGAAAACGACTTTAGGTTTCATGGAGGATTTTATCTATATCCTCCTCAGAGGTTATTTTAAAAGCGGCCTTAGTTTTTGCGCCCTTTTTATAAATTCTTTGCCAACGTTCTTCTTCCGATATCTGGTCAATCAGCGATGCTATAAATGCACTTCTTGACTGGCCTCGGATCATCCTTTCCTTTTCAAGTTTTTTAACTATTGGCTTTGGTAGCGAAACTGAGATTACCTCAGTTACGTTTCGCTGGATATTTGTCATACACTGTAATAGTACCTTTTCCGTCTATCTTTGTCAATGATATCAGTTTTATGCTCCCGATCCTGGAAAAATTTTAAATATTTCTGCCGAAGTTCGGTGGATGTCATTTGAGAATAATTATAGCAAGAAAATAATTTTAGAAGGCTAATTGACCTTACGAATTTGGATATCTAATTAAGTAAAAATGTTAGATTTCTCCCTAGTTGGTAGGTACCTTTTAGGGGTTCAACCCCTTCAGGGCCCCTTTAGGAAGGCTATTAACACGAAGATTTAGAGAAAGTGGCACGCTTAGTATATATAAACGTGATCACTGCCCAATAATTTTAATAATAGCAATTTGTGCTTCACAAGGTAAGTTATTGCTTTTTGCAACAGGTACTGCAGTTGACTATGGGTTACTTGTCAAGCGGCGGCCGTAGCTTTGGGGTCTTTAAATTATTTTACTTTATGGTTCGCCGCCGAAGTGTTTTTTGAAGAAAAAGTGGCGGTTTTTTGTTGACAAATGCGTAATGAATATGTTAATGTATGAGTAATATGTTTAATGCTTTGTCTTTACCGTTTATTGGTACACATGAACTTCGTCGTGATTTGACTACGCTGCTTGCAAACGTAAAAAAGACCCACGAACCTGTAGTTATTACCAGCCAGGGTAAACCAACTGCTATTTTAACTTCTGTAGAAAATTACAATCAGTTACAGGACATGATTGATGAACTTCAACTAGCAATTCGCGAACTTGCTGATCATGAATATATCAAAGAGTTGATTGTGGAAAAGAAAAAGATAAAGTCAGGCCGCGGAATTGCCGCAAAAGATCTATATAAACAACTTGGGATCTGACTGTGTACAAAATCTTTTTTTCAACACGCGCCGCAAAATCCCTTAAAAAAATACCCAAATATTATCAAATAAAAATAAAGGATAAAATTGAAGAACTTTCTAATAATGCTCGTTTACATGGAACAATAAAATTAGTTGATTACCCTGTCGCTCAATTTCGCCATCGTGTAGGTAACTACAGAATCCTGTTTGATATAGATGAGATTGAAAAGATTATTGAAATTTTGGATATTCGCAAAAGAGACGAGAAAACCTACAGATAGTTTTTCACTTTGAAATTATTAACGACGGGTCAGTTCTCCGCGCTAGTGTGTTTTTTGAAGAAAAAGCGGCGGCCCTTTTTTTGGATTTCTTCAACCTGGGTAGGAATTTTTTCAGCGGACTCGACTACTTCATCTTTGATATCTTCAATCTGTTCTTTTACAGCTTGGGTCGCTTTGGGGATCTGTCTCTGAAATGCTTCTGATTTTTCCTCAATTTTTTCTTTAGCTTTACCAATTTCATCTCCAAGATTATCTAAAAGTTTCGAACTTTCTTTTAATAATTCGTCCTTGATTTTACGACCGCTTTCGGTGGTGAACAGATAAGTCAAAATGGCACCAACCACAATTCCTGACAAAAATAAAGAGAAAGAATTATTAGGGCTTTTTTCTTGATTATGGTTATGATTTTTCGCTTCGCTCATGTTTCGTTTCCCCCGTTATCTTTTTTATGATATGAGCGATGCCAGCTCCAGCCGTGACAGCTGTAAATAGATTGCCAGCAGTCTCGATCGGTTTTTTAACTTGAGAGACAATATTGTCTGCATCATCCATAAGTTTGTTTGCCTTTTTTAAAGTTTTTCTCAAATCCTTTAGGGTTAGAAATGCTTGTAAACCTACAGCTACCAGAAAAATGACTAGCACTATTATTGAAGATAAAAGAATTGCTTGTGTTAAATCCATGGTCGAGTCTAACCCGACCCAAGCCCGTTTTGCGGGTTGGGCAGTTTATTAGTACCAAAATGTATACTTCAATGGAGTTACTTTGTCAATCCTTTGCCCATTTGAAAGATTCAGGGAAAGCAAGCTCAGGGATAAATTTATTCGATTAGTCGAATTTCACGAGTCAGTTTATTTTTTGGAGAAAGTCGGAAAGAAGCAACGATCTCAATTGTGTTTTTGCCTTTATTTAATAGGAATTGATGCGAAAAATTACCTGAGGAATCTACCGCAATAAACTGGCCATTAATTGATACTGTTGCGTCTTTTTCTGTTTTCCCCTCTATCTGAATTGCAGGTGTTGAAGTTGTTTCGCTGCTTTTTGGATTGGTAATCTCAAGTTTTGGTGAGGAGAAAATGGAGGAATATTGAACAGCTATGTAAATTAAAAATGCCATAACAGCAATGGCAAAAATAGTGTTGGTAATTTTGTTAGGGGTTATAAAGAAGCGTTTTTCTTTTTTTAGGCGTGAATGTTGAGGGTATTTAGTTTCATCATAATCCCTTCTATAAAGCGCAAGTACGTAATTGGGGTCTAAATTGAGATACTCTGCATAATTTTTTATATAGCCTTTAATAAATGCGGGTTCCGGCAAATCGTTCCAGTTTTCTGCCTCAAGCGCTTCGAGATGCTCCCTTTTAACTCTGAGATCATGTGCGACCTTATCCAGAGATATTTTTTTCTTCTTTCTAGTGGAAAGAACAAGGTCGCCAAATTTTTGCATAAGGTTTTATTCCGCTGAAGCGTTACCCGCTTGAGCTTTTGCTTGAAAATAGTCATTGGGATTTTTAACAAGCACATCGCGAGGTTTTGACCCTTCGCCTGGCCCTACTATACTTTCGCTTTCTAGCTCGTCCAATAGTCTAGCTGCTCTTGCGTACCCAATTCTTAATCTTCTTTGTAGCAGCGATGCCGATGCCCTGTCATATTGGCAAATTGTCCTTACTGCTTCTTCGAATAATTCGTCAGAAGCACCACTCCCACCAACACCCGCCTTCATCCTGCCAACCGGCATCTGAGTTACTTCCTCAGTGTATTCGGGTGTAATTCCAGACCGCTTTAGGAAACCAATAAGATTTCTAAGTTCTGTATCGGAAACGTAAACGCCTTGAATTCTCATTGGTTTTGATGCGTCTGGAGGGACATAAAGCATATCGCCTTTTCCTAAAAGTTTTTCAGCGCCGGGCTGGTCAATAATAACACGTGAGTCAATCATAGATGACACGTTAAAGGCAATACGGCAAGGAATGTTTGCCTTAATTAGGCCGGTTATGACATCGACCGAGGGCCTTTGAGTTGCCAAAACTAAATGGATGCCTGTTGCCCTCGCCATAGCAGCGATACGAACAACACAATCCTCAACTTCAACCGGTGCAAATTCCATAAGATTATGGAGCTCGTCGATGACAATAACAATGTACGGCAGTGCTTGGAATCCGGATAATTCGTTGTAATTGGCAATATTTCTTACCTGAGCTCCATGGAAAAGTTTGTAACGCCTGTCCATTTCGGCAATTGCCCATTTAAGAGCAGAAAGAATTTTATCGGTTTCTATAATAACCGGTGTCAGAAGATGTGGGATATCATTATAGTCAGTTAGCTCCACCCGCTTGGGATCTACAAGGATCAGTTTAACCTCTTGAGGGCTAGCCCTAAACAAGATGGTGGAAATAAGTGCGTTCATGAGAACGGATTTCCCGGAACCGGTTGTTCCGGCGATGAGCACGTGCGGCATTTTGGTAATATCAGTAATGATTGGATTTCCGGACACGTCCATACCAAGGCCTATTGCCAGTTTGGATTTATTTGATCGCATAACATCGTTTGAGAGAATGCTTTTAAGACTAACCATTTCAGGAGAAATGTTAGGTATTTCGATTCCAACTAGGGATTTGCCCGGAATAGGCGCCTCTATCCTAACATTACCTGTTGGGGTTGCTAGGGCAAGAGCTAAATCGTTTTGAAGGGTAAGTATTTTTGCAAGCCTTGTTCCGCTGGGTATTTCAAGAGCGTATTGGGTAACCGTTGGTCCTAGATTCACCTCTATAACTTTGGCAGTTATTCCGAAGCTTTCCAGGGTTTTTTCTATAACATGAGCATTTTGTTTTAGATTGCCGCGATTTGCCGTACCTTTAACATCGTTCAAAAGAGAAAGTGGGGGATATTGCCAGATCCTGTTTTGTCCTGGCGAGTTAACTACAGGATTTTGTGACAGGCCTTCTGGTTGTAGTCGTGTATCACTTAGGCTTCTTAGAGGTTTTCCTTTTGTTGTTACGCCTGCTGCCGATCGAGTAATAAAGCCTGGATGTTCGGCAAAAGGTATTCTTTTGCGCATTACTTTTATGATTGATACTACTTTTTTATAAAATAAGGTAATTGATGCAAGTACTTGGTCCGGGCTTGTGTTGGTTGCAATAATAACCGACGATACCAAGGCAAAAAGTAAAACAAAAAAGGCTCCAGCAGCTGTTAGAAGAGATTGAAAAGTTGACCAAATAGCAATTCCAACTGAACCAGAAAGCTCTTTTGAAAATGGTGAAAGCAGTGCAATAAACGACAGAATTGCTGTAAGAAATCCTATGTATATATTGGGTTTTGTAAGTTTAAATTTAAAAGCGAGTAGCGGTAGAGCAGTGAGTACTGTTAAAAATGGTATAAGAAATATGCCCGCACCAAAGTATCCAAAGATCATTTTGCGAAGAGTTAGAAGAAGGCCTGTACTAGTGAAAATAGAAAGAAACATTAAGATTGATAAAACCAAAAAGCCGATACCCATTATTGAGAGAATAGCTTTTTTTTCTAAATGAATTGGTGGTGTTTTGCCCCTTCTTCTATATCTTTTCATCCGGCTTTAGTATTGTACATCAATAAAAATGTAAATGCTATAGGTTACTAGCTGTAACCTTTCTGTGAATAGGTTACTAGCTGTAACCTTTCTGTGAATAGGTTACTAGCTGTAACCTTTCTG
>CAZBKB010000014.1:5994-25219 GCA_964492425.1 uncultured Gammaproteobacteria bacterium
TGAATAGGTTACTAGTCATTAATATGTTGGCAGGTACTGTTTATAGTTTGCGTTGTTGAGACGTACCTTTTGAAAGTTACCCTGAATTTTTTGCTTCGCAATTTTTGCGCATATACCTTTAATTGTTCTGTCCAATGTTCTCATGCCAGCATCAAACCCTAAGGGTCTTACAATCTGTTGCCACACGCTATCTTCCACTGTTAAGTCGTCACGGTCTAACCCTGAATGCACAATAGCTTTTGGCATAAGGTAGTTTTTACCAATTGTAATTTTCTGCTCGTCAGAATAGCTTGGCAATTCTATAACCTCTAACCTGTCTAAAACTGCAGTTGCGATTCCAGTAGTGTTATTTGCAGTTGTTATGAAAATTACCTCGGAAAGATCGAAAGGATAATCTATAAAATGGTCTAGAAAAGCGCTATTTTGCTCAGGATCTAAAAGTTCAACCAGAACACCCATAATGTCTGCTTTAGCTTCGTTGGTGATACGGTCAACTTCGTCAAGCAAGATAACAGGATTTTTTGTCCCGACACGCCTCAAAACTTTCATTATCTGTCCTGGTTCCGCATCTGGATAAGCACGAGCTCTTCCCCTCAGCTGAAGTGCATCTCCCATACCGCCAAGGGGTATTCTGCCAAATTTTCTACCCAAAGCTTCTGCAATGGAATAAGCCATAGTAGTTTTCCCTGTTCCCACTAAGCCAAGGAGTAAAAATGCCGGGGCGTGGAATTTTTCACCTTTGTTTTTTTTAAGACTTTCAATCGACATGAATTCCATGATTCTTTCCTTTATATTTTCGAGGCCAAAATGGTTTGAATCTAATACCTTTTTAGCAGAATCGAGTGATAAATTGTCTTGACTTGTCTTGTTCCAAGGTAAATTGATAATCCAATCGATAAGCCTTGCATTAGAATCGTATTCTTCGCCATATCCTTTTGCCGAAGCGAGCCTTACAAGCCTTTCTAAATTTGCTTTGGCTTTTGCTAATAGTTGAGGTGGAAGAGAAACACTTAGAAGCTTATCCTCAAGTAATTTAATATCTTCAAATTGGGCAGGTATTTGGTTCACTTAAGGTTAATTAAAGCAGAAAATGCTGTCCCCTTCAAAGTAAATGTAAATGATTTAATCTTTGATATTGAATCTGTCAATTTTTCTGATGCTGTTTCGTTGTAAATTCCACCGTTGGTGAGAAAAGCCGAGAATTTTTGGGCGCTGAAGCCTTCTTTGGGTTCGAAATAAACATTTAGATTATAAGGTTTGTCGTCTTGTGGGAATGCAAATGTTTCCTGGGCATTTATTATGTTGTTTCCTGCCTGAAGTGATGAAGCAAAAACTTTAAAGTCCTGATTTTCAAATAAGACTGGAGTGACTTCCAACTTCTCTGGGTCGTTTGTCGGAAATTTCATTTGGTAAATTTTAGTTGGTGGATCTTCCTGCATTACACTTTGTGAGATGGCTTCCGTTGGAAGCTTATTTACGTTTTCAATATCTGTCTCACTTTCGAAAAAGAGCGCAAAGTCGTCTCCGGAATTAAATGAGATAAAATAATTCCCGGGTGACGGTTTAAATGACTGTGTGAGTAGCTGTTCAGTTTCGTCATCTATATGCATTCGAGAAAATGCCAGACTCTTAAGATCAGCAAAAAATATGGCAAACTCTGCTGATTGCGGAATCTTAATCTGCTTTGTTATTGGTGAACTATTAGTAAATTTTTGAGAAATTGTGCCAGTTAAACCTAATTTTTTTGGGTTGACATCTATTTCAGCTTTGGCAGGTGTCTGAAAAGCAAATCTTGCACTAGAAGTTGAATCAAGTTCGAAAATTATATTTCGTCCTGAGAGGTTTTCGTCTAGAGTTAAATTATTGAGAAAAGATTTAAAGTCCTTATGATCTGAGTCTTGAATCTTGAAGAAGAGCTTGAATTTATTTTCTATGTAATTGATAGAAAGAGTACTGGGTTCTCGAATTCTATTTTTATTTTGAAGAAAAATGAGAGATATAATTACTGCTGATAATATTAAAACCGCTCCCAATATTTGTTTGGGACGAAGTTTCATTCTTGTTAGAAACCTCTCTTTGGTCTTCTTTGGTCATTATTAGATTTACCGAAATTTCTACCTCTTGAATTCCTATCTCTGCGATCGTTTCTGCCACTTCTCCTGAACCTATCCTCACTGAAGTTATTCCCTCGATCCTGTCTGTGAGATTCGCCCCCGCCTTGATCAAAAATCATTGAGAGATTGAGTCTCCTTTGGTCATCTATTTCTAATACTCTCACCTTAACAATCTGGCCAATTTTTACCACATCTTCAACGTTTTCTACTCTGTATGGTGCAAGTTTAGATATATGGACCAAGCCTTCTTTGCCTGGCAAAATTTCTACGAAAGCGCCAAAATTCATTATCCTCTTTACTGTCCCTTCATATTCTTCGCCAGGTTGCGGCTCTTTAACAATACCTTCGACCCACTGTGCAGCTTTTTGACATGCTTCTACGTCCTTGCTGCTAATCGTCACGTTGCCCTCGTCGGTTATGTCTATTGCTGCGCCTGTTTCTGCTATTATTTTATTGATTGTTTTACCACCGGAGCCAATTACCTCGCCTATCTTTGAAGGATCAATTTTTACAAGAATCACTTTCGGGGCATGTTCAGATACAGACTTTCTTGAATGAGGTAGGGTTTCAAGAATTTTTTCTAAGATCCTCAAGCGAGCTACTTTTGCCTTTTCTAAGGCTTCTTCCAAAATTTTTATTGGGACGCCAGTTAACTTTGTATCCATTTGTATCGCTGTTACTCCATTTTTGGTGCCAGCGACTTTCAAGTCCATGTCGCCTTGCGCGTCTTCCTGGTATGCAATATCAGTTATGGTTACAAATTTTGATTTGTCCTTTTTATCTATTATAAGTCCTATTGAGATTCCAGCGACTGGTTCTTTTATTGGGACGCCAGCATCCATAAGTGCTAGAGTCGATCCACAAACCGAAGCTTGAGAAGTAGACCCTGCAGACGATAAAACCTCGGAAACAACACGAATTGTGTAGGGAAATTCGTCGTTTGATGGAATTACTGGCCTGACTGCTTTTTCGGCTAAGGCTCCGTGACCAACTTCACGTCTTCCTGGAGCACCTCTCCTTCTTACTTCCCCAACTGAGAATGGGGGGAAATTATAATGGTGCATATATCTTTTCGTTTCCTCGCCTTCCATACCTTCTATTAACTGTTCAAGAGCAGGTGAGCCAAGGGTTACAATAGAAAGGACTTGGGTCTCTCCTCTTTGGAAAATAGCTGAACCGTGTGTTCTTGGAAGAACTTCCACTTTTGCAATTATGTCTCTAATATCGTCTGGTTTTCTGCCATCGGGCCTTTTTTTATTGATTAAGATTTCTCTTCTTAAATAATCTGCAACTTCTTCTTCAAGAATGTCGGACAAGATTTTTGTACTGATGTTACCCTCTTCTGATGTAAATTTTTCCTCAAGAGTTTTTATTGCACCTGCGAACCAGCTTTCGTCTTGGCCAGCAGGTCCGGAAAAATCTTTTATAAGGATATCTTTTATAAATTTCTGAACTTTGGTAACTGTTTTTTCATCTGCCTTTTGAGGGATGTATTCTTGTTTTAGTACTCCAACTTCTTCTGCAAGGTCTTCAATAAGCTTTATAACTTTTTTGCCTTCTGTGGATGCTATGTCCATTGCTTCGACAATATCATTTTCCGACACTTCTTTACCTTCAGTCTCGATCATTGAAATATCACCATTTTTGCTGGTTGCAATGATTGAGTTTAATGACGCTAATGCTTTTTCTTCTTCGGTGGCATTAATAACTAATTGTCCGTTTAACTTGCTGACCCTAAGCCCAGAAAGCGGACCATTCCATGGAATATCGGATATTGAAAGTGCTGCTGATGCAGCTATTAGCGAGACGACATCAGGATCATTGACGGCGTCAACTGATAAAACTGTTATTATAACTTGAACTTCAGCTTGGTAATCTTTAGGAAAGAGTGGTCTTATACTTCTGTCAATAAGCCTTCCCGTTAAAACTGCTTCTTCTGTAGGTCTTGTTTCCCGCTTTATAAAGCGAGATGTCGAGATTTTACCCCCCGCATAAAGTTTCTCTTCATATTCAACAGAAAGAGGAAAATAGCCAATATCTGCCGATGCTGATTGCGAAACTGCCGTTGCCAAAACTACTGTGTCACCGTATTTGGCCAAAACTGAACCATTAGCTTGTAAAGCTAATTCTCCGGTCTCTAGGGTGAGTTTCTTACCACCAAGATCAATTTCTTTCTTTATCGGTTTTTGCATCACAAATATTTATTAGAAGAAGTGTGGGGAGTCAGAAATCGGGTAGTGTTAACCAATTTAATTGATTGGCACTATTCAACTTCCAACAACCCAAAAATTCCTAATCTTCAAGTCTAGAGATAATTGTAACCTATAAGATAATATATTGCAAGTGTATTATTTTGGTAACCCCAATTTACCAATTATGTCTTTGTATCTTTCAGGCGCCTTTCGAGTTAGATAATAAAGTAATCTTCGCCTTTTATTGATCATCGAAAGAAGCCCCCTTCTTGAATGGTTGTCGTGGGAATGAGATTTTAAGTGCGATGCGACGTTATCTATTCTTTGGGATATTAGAGCAACTTGAACCTCTGGGGATCCTGTGTCAGATGCATGAGTTTTAAATTTGTCTATAACTTGCTTTTTTGTAGTTGCCATTGAGAAGTAAGTATATAGGAAATTATGATTCAATGTCAAAGGATTTTGAACCTCTGTAAATTTTAGGGGGTTTAAGCCAATCTTCTTGACTTTGTTTTTCTCTTTCAACTTGTTCAATTGGGGTTGTATCTATTTCTGAGTCCGCTTGAGCACTATCTTTCTGTCGGGGAACAATATCCTGTTGTGATGTGTTCATTATGGTTTGCACTGATGAAGAGAGCCTTTCTTCAGGATGCATAATTTTTTGGCCCTGTGCAAGACTAGCTTTACCTGCACCATATTTTAAAAGCCATGCAGCAGTAGAAAGAGTTTCTGGACGAGCTAATTTTGGAGAAAACATTTGTGTTGCTGATGCAATTCCTGTATACAGGTTAAAAGCTATGTCCTCATCAATGGGGAGCGCAAGTAACTGAGAAAAACCAGTTACAGTCTCACTAATACTGGGGGAATAATGGTCTATAATCTCTATTTGAGCAAATTTTGTGTTTGGTTTTTCTCTGCTTATATTAATAATAAATAGGTTTGAGTCTATTTCTAACTCATGTTCAATTTCTGTATTCAAATCAAGTTCGCTGTTGTAACCGATGGAAATTAGTAAATCAGCCTTGCCATAGATCTCGCTATAAGTGATATCCTCTTGTTTTACCCCTTCTGCTCCTGGGAGTGCATGAACAATAATTTTAAGCATTTCCCCAGTGAGATTGTACGTAACTTTATCTACATTCTTTACTGCATTATTTATTCCTATTACCAAATTCTTGGAACCTATTTTTTTTCCTATATCGCCAACTCCATAAAGTAGTCTTGCGTCGCTGACGGTTGGTGCTCTTGCAATTATTGTTACGTTTTTATTGAATTTTTTTAAGGCAAGATATAGAGCTAGTCCTGAGGCTAAACCATCCAGATTGCTTTTCTTTGAAACAGCTATCAAAATATTTTGGGCTTGTGTGACTTTACTTTTTGCCTGGTCTTTAAGTGAAGTATCCATAAGTAAATTAATTGAGCAGGCATATTGGCAGACCTATAATTTTATCCAAGTGATTCTATAATATCACCGATATTAAAGTCAATATTTTCAGCAAAGGCTATTCCGCATTCCTGGCCACTGGATGCTGATTCAACCTCTTTTCGGAATTTTTTAAGTGAGGCGATTTTTGTCTCTTTGCCTTCCCTATTTTGAGACTTAATAATTGCCTGGTCGCCAACCTTAATTTTACCTTTAGTTACTTGTGAACCAGCAATTTTTTTACCTTCAATATCGAAAATTGCCACAATTTTTGCTATACCTTTGATTTTAAGTTCATGCTTTGCTGCTTCGAAGCTCTCTGCTATATCGTCCATGTCTTCTATAAGCTGGTAAATTACTTTATATTCTCGAATTAATACTTTTTCTCTGTCTGCTTGAGATCTAACAGAAGTGGAGATTTTTACGTTAAAGGCCAATATTGGAGCGTTGACAACTTTTGCCAAATTTATGTCGGTTGGTTGTACCTCACCTACACCCGCGGATACTACAAATATTTTTCCTGGTAGATTTGAAGTTATTGCCTCAAGTGAACCTGACACATCTGCTTTGATAATTATTTTGAACTTATCCTTTGCTGCTTGAGATTTGGCAATTATTTCTTCAAAGGATGCTTGTCCCAGGCTTTCTAGTTGTTTTGTTTTAGTTAACTCTGTAATGATACTTCCAACATCCAGTGTTTTTTTAAACCCTAGAATTTCAACAGGTTTCGCTGGTTGTGCTTCTTTAATGTTTTGTCCTATGTCATTCCTTAGAGCACGCACAGAAATAATATCGCTATCCACCTGAATTTTTTGACCAGTTCTAAGAATACCTTTTTTTATAACAGCATCGACAATCGCACCTCTAAATTTATCCATGTAGGATTCAACGACGACTGCTTCAAGCGGTGCATCAATATGAGACTCTTGAGGAGACATTTGCCATACTAGATTGATAAGATCTAATAGTTCGTTGATACCCTGGTTTTTGGTTGCTGAAACTTCAACTACGGGCACATCACCTCCGTAGCTTTCCACAACGACCTCTTGACTTTGGAGTTCTTTCTTAACTTTTTCGATATTAATATTGGGAAGATCAACTTTGGTTATTGCAACAATTATTGGTTTGTTTGCTATCCTGATATGCTTAATTGCTTCGACAGTCTGAGGTTTAACACCATCATTGGCGGCAACTACCAGAACGACGATATCTGCAACTTCTGCACCGCGAGATCGCATTTTCTCAAAAGCGGCGTGTCCGGGAGTATCAATGAAGGTTATTAACTTTGAATTATGATTTATCTGGTATGCACCTATGTGCTGGGTAATACCGCCATGCTCGCGTGCAACTACATTTGATTTTCTAATTGTGTCGAGAAGAGTTGTTTTACCATGGTCGACATGACCCATGATAGTCACGACGGGTGGTCTTAGGTAATCTTTTTGATGTTTGTCCATATTTTAAATTTGTTGGTAACAGTGGATTCATTTTCCAGGGCTGTCACCAGAATTTTTGTCTTCGGACATTTTTTCAGGCTTGCTTTTGCCTTTTAACTCTTCCCTCGCAGTTTCGTTTTGGGGAACTTTTTCAACTATTGTTTCGGCCACTTGACTTGCTTCGTTTTCTTCTTTTTTCTCTTCTTTGTCGGCAATTAGTGGTTCTTGATCATCGATGGGTAGTTCGGATGTATCTCTTGATTTTATAGGTTGGTTTGACACTTGATCATCAGATTGAACTTGTGGTTGTGTTTTATCGTCTGCTGAAGTTTGGGCTGCTTGATTTACAGGTTTCGTCTCACCTGTACCTTTTTCGGTAATCCCGAGCGCCCGTTTAGCTTTTTCCTGAGCCGCTTTTTCTTTTGCCTCAACCTCTTTTGGCGTTCCACTTTTTCCACGGATATCTATCTTGTAACCAGTAAGTCTGGCAGCAAGTCGTACGTTCTGCCCTTCTTTGCCTATTGCTAAGGATAATTGGTCGTCTGGTGCTGTGACTTCAGCGGTTTTGTCTTCTTCGTTTACTGAAACCAACATATCTTTTGCAGGGGAGAGTGCGGCTTTAATGAATTCAATAGGATCTGTTTGGTAAGCAATTACGTCTATTTTTTCATTGCCAAGTTCGTTAATCACAGCCTGGACCCTGACACCTTTTTGACCAACACATGATCCAACCGGGTCTACACCCAATTGGTCAGAGGCAACAGCAATCTTTGAACGTGAACCAGCTTCTCTTGCAATGGCTTTTATTTCTACCGCACCGGAGGCAATTTCGGGAACTTCCTGACGAAAGAGCCCTTCGAGCAACCCATTTGCGCTGCGCGATACAATTATTTCTTCTCCTCTTATGCCTTCCTTAATACCAACAACAAAAACTTTTGCGCGTTGGTTCACAAAATATTTTTCATTGTGAGATTGTTCTTGTGGAGGCATAATACCTTCCGCTTTACCAAGGTTAATAGTAATAACAGGTCCGGAAATCCGCTGTACTATACCAGATACAATTGTATTTATTTTAGAAGAGTATTCACTAAGGATTGCATTTTTCTCAGCTTCCCTTATTCTTTGCAAGATAACCTGTTTTGCAGTTTGGGCTGCGATTCTGCCAAAACCAGGTGGCGTCAAATTCTTTTTGTCTTTGGTTAACCTCACTTCTCCGCTGTTTGGATCAAGATCTACGTCTATACCTTCCGGCTCTCCATAGTCTTTTTTGTAGGCTGCCAAAATAGCCTGTTTAATTGAATCAATAACCACTTCCGGTTCTAACCCACGTTCCGAACAAACTTGGTTTAGTGCCGAGGCGAATTCTGTTCTTGCTTGTATTGCCATAGTTTAATTGACGGTGTATTTAAAAAAAGGCGCTTTTTGCGCCTTATCTTTTTTAAAAAATCCAACAGCTAAAATGCAAGGGGATTTTAGCAAATGTTTAGAGGATAGTCAATGAGTTTAGGAAGAGATCTGACAAGCTTTTCAAAATATAACCGGTAAAGTTTACTAGAACTTGCCCAAGTCTGAACCGCTTCATTCCCAATTGCTACATAAACAGCACTTTTTGGAACCGGCAGAGTATCGTCTGCAATTAAATGCGGCTCACCTCCGTTTGTGATCTGCACATAACCCGAGACTGATACTTCCGCCAAATTGCTGTTTTTTATTTGATCACTTTTCGGCCCATTGATTTGTGATAAGCAATACATATGAATTTGTTCAACAGGTGTATCGCCTTTTGGGGTAACACTTGGCAAATCATGACGGGGGATAATTGAGCAGGTATGAACTAAGATGAGCTGCCCTTTTGAAGCAGCAATCTGTTCAATAAGTGACGATTTTCTTCGACGCTCTAGCATAAGTTTAAGGGAGAATTATGATTATTTTTTGCCTCTGAGTCAAGAGTTACGTTTTATAAATTTCGATAAAGAACCAAGATTTTGCAGGAGTTGATGAAAGGCTTCGAGATGTAAAATGGGGCCAGCGGTAATAATTCCCAGGAATAAAAAGTGAGATTTTTATACCTCCACTTTTTTCAAAGTGGAGCCGGAGAGTTTAAGGTCAACAGAAAACGGCTAAGACTTATTAGTCAAGAAATATAGCAAAATATGCTAAGCTTTGTGTGTGAATAAAGCTAAGTTTTCTATACCTTTTGGGCTCGTTATTTTTTTAACCTCACTAGTCATTTTTTTTCGGCGAATTAGTTCTTTCCCGTTAAGGAACTGGGACGAGGCTTGGTATGCGGAAATTATAAAAAATATGGCTTCGGGTGACTTCAGTCCAATTGTCCCTTTCTGGAATGGCAGATATTACTTTGATCATGCACCGTTATATTTTTGGCTTTCTTCACCCATTTTTAAAATGTTTGGAAGCGGTGAATGGCAAGCTCGGTTTATTTCTACAATTTCTGCGGTTTTGGCAATGCTATTTGTGTTTTTGATTGGTAAAAGACTAGCAAATGCAAAGGTAGGAGCTTTGTCAACATTAATTTTTGCGACTATTGGAGGGGTGGTTATCAGATTTTCCCACGGGAATTTAGATTCACTTTTGGTCTTTCTATTTTTAGCTTCTTTTTATTTTTATCTTGAAAGTGAACGAGATAAAAAATATGGTTTTTTGACAGGACTTGCGTTGGGTTTGGGATTGATTGTTAAAAGCTGGGGAGTTGGAGTTTTCCCGTTCTTTTTGATTTTTGTATATTCTTTTTTTAAAAATAGACGGCTTCCCAATAACACATTAGTATTAATCGCTGTTCCTACACTCTTTTTTCTTCTTTGGTCTGCTGTTGGATATTGGAATTTTGGGCAAACTTTTATTAGATGGTATTGGTTCAACCCATCAGAAAATAGGTTAGGTGACCCTTTGGGTAATTTTTCTTGGGATTATTTTAAATTCGCTTTTCGTGACATAGGGTTATGGCTCACTATCCCTACTTTGTTTTTGGCAGCAAGCTATAAAAATTATTTTAAGGATCAAAAGCCGTTTATATTGGCATCAGGTCTTGTCTGTTTCGTATACATTTTCTTTCTCAATTTTTTAAGCGATAAGTCAGGGTGGTATTTAATACCTACGTATCCATATATTGCATTAATTCTGGGTATTTTTCTTAGAAATTTAATGGAGAGACGATTAAGGATGATTTCGATGCTTTTTGGGATATTATTGGCTATGCAGTATTTTAATGTTCTCAGGATAGAAAATATTTATCCGGATAGGTCAAGGGTTGGGGCAGAACTAGGAGTGGCAGCAAACGGGTTGATCCCGATAGAAGATGAGGTAATTCTGGACGACCATGATTTCACATCATTTCTTTACTATTCCAACCAAAAGCACATTTTTACTTTGCAGAAGAGTCGAAAACCTGGTGAATGGTGGATTTTAAAAAAGGAAGAAGTAGGTGCATTTTTACAGGATCATTCAAGGACGTGGATTGTAAAAAGGAAAGAGACAAACCTGCCGATTGTTGGCGGGAAGGGACAAATTGTAGAAGAGTTAAATAATTACGAATTTATCAGGCTTTACTAAGTGTCAGTTTTTGGGGATTTTACAATCAAATCTGCGTCAGGGAAAGCGGAGTTAAATTTTGAGTTATTAAACTTTTAAAGCCTCTTTTACTTTTTCAAAAATTTTTTGGTGGCCTTTGATATTTGGATGAAGACCATCTTCAAATTCATCTACAAGTAAAATCCCAAAAAGGTCGACAAACGGTAAATTTTGCCCGGAGGCCACCTTTTTGATTATCAGATTGTACTTTTCGAGGGATTCATTTTTGTATCCCTTGTCGTTTTTATCGTCAACATTTGTTAACCCTAAAACCAAGACATCTTCCGTAAATTTTTTGGCTTTTTGAACAAGCTCTTTATATTGTTTTTCAAAATCAGTCAATTTTGTCCCTTCTAGACAATTGGCGTGGACGCTGTCGTTTGTACCAATTGCAAGAATAATTTTGTCAGGTTTTCTGCTTGAAGCTTCGGCCTTAAAGCGATTCAAAACATCTGAGGTTTTATCCCCGGAAATTCCAAGATTGTAAACCCTAACTTGTGGGTCCGGCTGATTGTCAAAATAGAGTCTTAAGCGGTTTGCCCAACCACCAAGTTCAAGATCAAAAGCTCCCCAAGTTATGCTTGCGCCAAAAATGCAGATTACCGAAGACATTAGAAAAGTATAGCAAAAATCAAATTTGCGGCGGGGGAGGGTTTATGCTGCTTGTTCAGGCTTATTTTGTCCAGGGATAAACGGTTTGCCAAGAGCGAAGTCAATTGTGGTGTCAGGTTTTACTGGACCCCATTCGTTCCTTAATCCTGTAATCTGGCAACCTGGACAATTATAATCATCTTAAATTACTGGTCTTGGGATTGAGCCATCGACTCCTTCATATGTTCCTTCGACTACCCACTCTTTCGATGTACAATCTGAGCGATTAGGATTAAGACATAACATAATAATAGCTATACGCTCTGGCATTTGATGTGATAATACGCTTTGGGAATTTTTAAGTCAAATCTTCTAACTCTTCCAATAATTTTTTTTGCTCGCGGAGAGTTTGGTAATGTTATTTAAAATCTTGGATTGGAATTACATTGACAGATCCTGAAACGGCTTGATGTTTGGGGTTAGCAGTAACTAAACTTGCTTCTAAAGAGTTTGCGAGCGATACAAATGAAGCATCGTAGTATGTAATTCCTGCCTTGTACGCCAGAGAATAAGAAGTTTGAGACAATTCTTCGGAATCCGGGATGTACGTAAGCGGCAGTGAGTAAACTGTGCCAAGCGAAGTCATCGCCTGTTGAGGAGTTAACTGTTTGCCTTTTAATAAAACATTGCCTACTTCGTATTTGGCCAGTTCCGGTGCTACTAATTCAATTTTTCCTTCTTTTGCCTGTTGAAGTAGTAGGTCAGCTTCCTCTAAGTTTTGCTCATTGTCAATATTAATCCACTTAATTATGACTGAAGAGTCAACAACCGTCTTTCGTGACATGATTAATGTGACTTCCTGTCTTTTGCAAGAAAGTCGGCACCGCTTATTTCCCCTTTGCCATGAATTGCCCGGGATTTTTTTATGTTACTGAAAATTTTATCCCAATCTACAGTGCTTTGATAAGGTTTTATTAAAATCTCATCGTCTCTTGTTGTGGATATTGTTACTACTGAGGCAGGTGATGCCCAACTACGGATACTTCTGATTTTGTCGGGAATGGTTAACTGCCCTCGATCACGGATGACTATTGTACCAGCTGTCTTGTTCATTCTGATTTTCAGAATATCAGATAATCAGAATTTTGTCAACTACTAGATTGCTTCTAATTCTTCCAACAGTTTTTTCTGGTCTCTGGATAATCTTGTAGGAATGTGGAGTCTAATTATGACATAGTGGTCGCCGCGGGCGTGGCCGGAGACGTGTTTTACTCCTTTGCCTTTGAGGCGGATTTGCGTGCCGGGCTGGGTGCCGGCGGGGATCCTGATTTTAACCGGGCCTTCGACTGTTTCGATTTCGGCAACTGTGCCGAGGGCGGCCTGAGAATAGGTAATTTCTTTTTCGGAAATAATGTCGTATCCCCTTCTTCTAAATTTGGGGCTCGGGCTGACCTGGCAAACCAGAATGTAACTTGAAAAGCGTACTTCAGAGCCATCGTCGACACCGGCAGGTATTTTGATTTTTTGGCGTTTTCCTTCTGCCTCTATTTCCTTTTCAACACCATGGACTGCTTCTTCGAAAGTTAAGTTGATTGCGTAGCGGGGAAGACGCGCCTGCCTGCCAAAAGGAGACTGGCCGCCAAAAAATGCTTCAAAGATATCAAACGGGTCGGCAAATCCACCGAAATCCTGGCCACTGCTCCAAGTGTACGTTTGGTATCCGCCTTGTTGGCCGCCGAAGCCACCAAACGGACCTTGACCAGCACCCATTCCACCTTGCTCAAAAGCAGCGTGGCCGTACCGGTCGTATGCGGCTTTTTTTTGCTGATCGGAAAGAACCTGATAGGCTTCGTTTATTTCCTTAAACTTTGCTTCGGCACCTTGGGATTTGTCGACATCCGGATGGTGTTTTCTTGCCATGGTGCGGTAGGCTTTCTTAAGCTCGTCAGCAGTGGCATTTTTGGAAACACCCAAAGTTTGATAGTAGTCGTTTTTAGTTGCCATATTGTTTAAACTCCAAATCTCAAATTCCAAACGACAAACAAATTATAAACTCCAATTGTTCAAATTAGAAATCTCTTGGGTTTAGTTTTTTGAATTTAATATTTGAAACTTTGTTTGTAATTTGGTACTTGGTACTTGGAATTTTCTAATTGGCAAGCTTCTTTCCTACCAAATCCTGTCCCTGGTAAGTTGCCGTCGTTTTATTGACTTTAAATTCCAACTCACCGACCAAGTCTTTGCCATCAACTAACTGGACTTTGTAAGTACCAGCTACTTGAAGCGGAAAATTGACAAGTTCTGTCATTACATTAGCCTTGCCATTTTGGCCAAGCTTGATTTTGAATTCTTTTGGCGGGAATTCGTTTTCAGTGTTTTGAGGTGGAGTGAGCTTAAGTGTCAACGGGTACTCTTCACCAGCATCGCCGCGCACAACGGCAACTAGGTACATTTTTGGCCAAGACGTCGGTAAGTTAGCTACAAAAAACTGGTCGAAGATGCCGATAATTGATAGTTTTTGTTCCTGAGAAACTATCGCCTGGTCGCAGAGGATAAAAATGTCGGTTGATAATTTTGCCATTTTATCTTTTGTAGATTGGTCCGAACTGAGCCATTAGTAAAGTCCAATCATAATCATCCCATTCCCATTCTTCCCGAACTAGATCGTTCGAGGGGCCATAGATACGCTGACCTACTGGTTTTGTCAGGCTTTTATCACTAGCGATTTCAAGTTCTTGATATAAATTTACAACCTCCGATGTCATTCTTTAACTACTTCTCCTTCTTCAACCTTGTCGCTATCAGTTTTACTGTCTGTTTTATTGTCTGTTGCTTGATTATCTGATGCTTGCTCGTTTGCACCCGGAGTTGGTTCACCTTGAGGCGTTTCCTGAGCTTTGTTCATAGATTCACCAATTTTAGACATGGATGCGGAAAGTTCTTCTGTTTTTGCTTTAACTTCGTCGATTGGGCCGCCGGGTGCGATTTCTCGCAAAGCTTTTATCTTCTCTTCGACTTCTGTCTTTACGTCTGCCGGAACTTTGTCACCTGCATCTTTCAAAGCCTTTTCGGCCTGGTAAATCAAGGAGTCTGCGTGGTTCCTGGTTTCTATTTCCGTCTTTTTCTCTTCATCCTCCTTGGCATGTTCTTCCGCCTCTTTGGTCATCCTCTTAATCTCTTCGTCTGTTAAGCCTGTTGAGCCGGTTATTTTAATCGATTGCTCCTTGCCGGTTGCTTTGTCTTTGGCCTTAACGTGTAGGATTCCAGAAGCATCCAAGTCGAATGTGACTTCCACCTGAGGCACTCCTCGTGGTGCAGGAGGAATACCGTCCAAGATAAAGCGTCCCAATGATTTATTGTCCGAAGCCATTGGGCGTTCACCTTGCAAAACATTAATTTCGACTGAAGTTTGATTATCTGCAGCAGTCGAGAAAATTTCACTCTTAGATGTTGGAACAGTTGTGTTTCTGGTAATAAGTGATGTTGATACTCCACCCAAAGTTTCGATACCAAGTGTAAGCGGGGTAACATCCAGAAGCACCATTTCTTTCATTTCTCCTGTCAGGACTGCACCTTGCACTGCCGCTCCGATTGCCACAACTTCGTCAGGGTTTAAACCTTTGTGTGGTTCACGGCTAAAGTATTCCTGTACCTTTTTCTGAACGAGCGGCATTCTGGTCATTCCACCAACCAGGATTACTTCGTCGATTGTCTTTGGATCTACTTTTGAATCTTTCAGTGCAGACTTTACTGGTTCAAATGTTTTTTCGATAAGATCGCCGACGATTTGCTCTAGCTTTGCGCGCAACAACTTGGTTTGCAAGTGTTTCGGGCCACTGGAATCTGCTGTTAAATAAGGAATAGAAATTTCTGTTTCGTTAGTTGTGGAAAGTTCAATTTTGGCTTTTTCTGCAGCATCACGAATACGTTGCATAGCCTGCTTGTCTTGTGTTGGATCCATAGTGTTGTCCTTTTTAAATTCTTCAACCAAGTATTCGACAATTTTGGCATCGAAATCGTCACCACCAAGGTGTGTATCTCCATTCGTAGCTTTAACCTCGAAAACACCTTCTCCAAGCTCAAGGATAGATATATCGAAAGTTCCACCTCCTAGATCGTAAACCGCAATCGTGTGACCGTGTGATTTATCCAAACCATAGGCAAGAGCAGCTGCAGTCGGTTCGTTAATAATTCTTTCAACGGTAAGCCCCGCAATTTCCCCTGCTTGTTTGGTAGCTTGTCTTTGCGAATCATCAAAATAAGCGGGGACTGTAATTACCGCCTTTTCAACCTTTTCTCCAAGGTAGCTCTCAGCGTCCGCTTTCATTTTCCCAAGCACCATTGCGGAAATTTCCTGAGGCGTGTAATCTGTGCCCTCCACATTTACAACCGCCATGCCTTCACGGCCAGATTTCACTTCATATGGAAGCCACTTGGTATCCTTCTGAACTTCTGGGTCTTTATATTTGCGACCCATTAAGCGTTTGACTGAAAAAATTGTGTTTTTGGGGTTAACAATTGCCTGACGTTTAGCAACATCACCGACAATGTGTTTTGTCGGATCAACAACGGATGGGATTATGTTTCTGCCTTCTGCCGAATGAATTACCTTCGGTTTACCGGCTTCCACAACCGCAACAACAGAATTTGTGGTTCCTAAGTCTATGCCAATTACTTTGCTCATGTTTTTTATTGACTAATGTCTAACGTCTAAAGACTAATGCTTTCTTTGCGTTGATTGTTAGTCCTTAAGCATTAGTCGACGATTCCTCTTTAATTCCCATGTGATTTAAATCGACATTCTTCCTACTAACTACTACTTTGGCTGGCCTAATGACCCTATCTTCCATTTTATAACCTTTTGTCACTACCTTCATTACTTTGTTATCCTCTTCACCCTCTTCTGTTTCTATTGCCTCTTGCAGTCTCGGGTCAAACTCCTGCCCTTTTGCTTGTATCTCCGTAACTCCTTCTGATTCCAGCACCTCCTTGAAATGTTTAATTACTAGCTCTAAACCTGAGTCCTGTAAATGCTTTTGAGCATTTTCTAAATTATCCAAAACCGGCAATAATTTTTCTATTAAAAGTACTGCCGAAAGTTTTCCCAATAACTTTCTTTCTTCTTCTATTCTGCGCTCTAAATTCTGATAATCCGCAAGTGTCCTTCTTAGTTGATTTTCTAGCTCTTCGTGTCTGTCGTCACGCTTTTCTTTTTTTATCCCAGCTTTGTTACTTTTCATAATACTATTTTCCTAAATCGCCAAGCAGCTGGGAGAAATATCTCATCGTCGGGATAATTGTCGGATAATCCAGGCGCGATGGACCAATTACTCCTAAGTATCCACGATGTGTAGGCATTTGATAACGCGTCATTACAAACCCGCATGGTTCCAGATAAGGAATATCTAACTCGTCACCAAAGAGAATTCTTATTTGTTCTTCGGCTCTCATCATGTCAATCAGTTGTTTAATCGAATCAAACCTATCGATCATCGAAAGCACAGCTTTGGTCATATCAATGTCGTAAAACTCCGGCATGTCCAGGATATTAGCCATACCTGCTGAATATATGTCACCCTGTTCGTCTGTTGCTATTGCAAGGGCGTGTGTTTGAGCAGCCAACACCCGAGCTGCATGCTTGAGTAGTTTGTCAAATTGCTCTTTCTCTTCGGAAAGTTCTTCTTTTATGGCAACCTCGTCGTGCAGAGAAAGTGCTTTTTCTTCCATTAACTGATCAACATAAAATTTCATGCCCACTGAAGTTGGGACACGACCTGCTGATGTGTGTGGCTGTTTGAGGTATCCAAGTGCTGTCAGCTTTACCATTTCGTTCCTTATGGTTGCTGGACTAACACCAAGGCTTGCTTCTTTTTCTATGGTTTCAGAACCAATAGGTTCTGCAGTTTCAATATATTTTTCGATAACTGCCCGAAGCAGGTTTTTTTGTCTCTCGGTTAAGTCAATCATTGGATCCTTATTTATCCGAATTAAAATTGTCCAAATTAATCCGAATAATAACCAAGTTTGACTTGGTTAGCAGTTAATGTACCACGAGTGCTAATAGTTGTCAAGAGTGTTTATAGAATTCCCGAATTATTTCAAAGTGGTCGAAGGCAAAATCAGCTTCATCCGGAAGCTTGTCAAAGTCAAACCATCTTGCTTCTGCCACTTCGCTTTCCTGGACTTTAACCTCCCCTTCAAATTCGATTTGGTAGACAAAGGCGATATTTTGTCTGTTTTCGTTCTTGCGATTTGGGTTGTCGATGATTTTGAAAAGTTTCACCGATTTGACATCCAAGCCGGTTTCTTCTTTTACTTCCCTTTTTACTGCCTGCTCGCAAGTTTCATCGCGGTCGAGAAAACCACCGGGGGTTGCCCATTTGTCGCCGTTTGAAAGATGCGTAGCGCGTTTGATAAGGAGAATCTGCTTATCTTTTGTGACAATTGCATCGACAACAACGTGTCTTAGCGATGCGTTATTGCCGTTTTCGAAAGTGCAGGCGATCATTATTGGACCCCAAAATAATCTATCTGGTAGTTTCCGTTTTTTAAAACCATTGTTGATTTGTGGAGGGTAACGATTTGCTTTTTGCCCAAGAAGAAAGTGTTTATCATAGCAAAGTCGCTTGGAATAATTTCTTTTTCGTGCTTTTTAAGTTCGGCTTTAGTAAACCACTTAACTTCCCCTTCGCCATTTTCTTTGGCCCGACTGGAACTAGCACGTGTTTCGCAAGCCCAAATTACAAAATGGTCGTCGATGCCTTTTTCGGTATGTAGGGCTTCGTAAACCACACCACGGATTGCGACAAATTTTGCCTTGATACTTGTTTCCTCTTTGACTTCGCGAATAATGGCATCCTTTATATCTTCCCCCACTTCGATTTTTCCGCCAACCATACTCCACAAACCTTTATATGGCGGATTAATTCGCCTTATAAGCAAGAATTTATTTTTGTAGATTACCGGACTTGCTGCAACATTAAGAGGCCGCGACATTTTTTACAATTTTAGCATGGGATTTGTGGGAATTCTCTTTTATTTGATTAGCGCCTTCTAACGTAATTAATTACGGCTCTTGCTTCAATTTGCCAATCCCTACCCGTTTTGACTCCAGGGAGTCTTTTGTTTCTTAACAATTTTCTGATATTTGCTGTGGTACAACCAATAATTCTTGCTGCCTCATTTACAGAGTAAGATTCTAGGTTTTGTACGGGTTCTTTTACCTCCTGATTTCCAGCAACTAGCCTTGATAAGTGATGAATTTCTGTGACGGTTCCCTCTTTGGAAATTTCAACTTGGCAACTTACTCCATAAATGCCTCTAGAAGCAAAAAGTATCGCCTGATCAGATTGCGATGCTATTCTATCCACACGGTAGGATCTGTCTTCGTATTCGCGAGGCCCAATCTTAAACCTAATTCTTAGTAAGGAGTTATCAGGAAAGAATTCCATTCTTCCTTTTTCTTTGAAACGTTTGTCTTTACCTATATGCCAAAGGAGCCCATCACCGTATCTGGGGTGTGAGATAGGACGACAATGAGAACTTAAAGCGTCACTGATTGGATTTGAGTTAAATTCTTGACCTTTGCGCCAGAGAATGTTTGTTTCAGCTTGTGGTTTAACTTCCGGTCGCTCCATTTTTGGGTATGGATTATAACTTAAGGCTTCAGTGAAGGCAACCTGATTTTGTTTTCTTGTTAAAGATTGTGGAATTTTACAAATTTAGCACGAGGCGTGTGAAGCAACAGCGATTCGCAGTTTAGGACCATTCCAAGTGTGCCCAAGAAGATCCGGGCTTGAGCAGGGCCGACTAAATTTTTCGCTAGGCCGGATTTGTGGAGCTGATTGCAACTTTTATCAAATAGATATAGTGTGATTTATC
>CAZBKB010000015.1:0-5420 GCA_964492425.1 uncultured Gammaproteobacteria bacterium
TAGAGTATATTTAGCGTAGTAAACAAAACGTTCGATCCACTTAACGTACAATCAAATTCAATTTCTTGGTTGAATAAGTCTTTGGGGGCGAGCCAGGATTATCTCGGCTAGAGATCGAAACAGGAGAGAAAGAAAAATATATCAGGGGGTGAAAATAAATGAAAATTAAAAAACTTAAAAAAGTACCATATTTTAAAACTGAGGCAGAGGAAGCCGAGTTTTGGGCCACTCATGATTCCACCAAATACGTGGATTGGGGTAAGGCTGTTGAGGTGGAATTTCCCAACTAAAAGCCTACTACCAAGACTATTACCTTAAGGTTACCCTTAGTGCTTTTAAACAGAATTAAGGAGCTGGCTAATAAAAGGAATGTGCCTTATCAATCTTTAATGAAAATATTGCTTGACCAGAAAGTAAAAGAAGAGTCTATGCAGGCTAAACACGCTCCCTGAGTGTTTTTAAATAGGTTCGGTAGTAACCCCGCCAAGGCGGCCGACTCTTCAAATGCTAGAACGAAATATTGGATTTGTTGCTTGAGGCTATTCAAATACTGTATATTTGCTAACAAGCTTCCTAAGTTATATTCCGGTTGTGAGCTGGGGGCAAAATTGTAATTGGGTTGAACTTTTAAGTCCTTTTTTCATTTTTCCAATTTAAGGTAATATATTCGTAGAGGAGGTGATTGAATGAAGGGCTTTTTATATTTTATCCGCGAGCAAGGTGTTGTTGGACTAGCTGTCGGTTTTATTATAGGAGGTGCTGTATCAAAATTGGTTGCAGCACTCGTAGAAGACATAATTAATCCAATTGTTTCCCTCGGAGTAAACAATGTTGAAAACCTCAAAGATGCGTATATTCAAATAGGCTCATCTAGAATTATGTGGGGAGATTTTATAAACGTATTAATCGATTTTATAATTGTTGCACTGGTTGTTTACTTTGGGGTCAAGGTTTTAAAATTGGACAAGCTGGATAAGAAAGGGGATAAACCAACTGATCTAGGGGTTTAAAAATTGCCATGCTTGGCAAGCTATTTATTTTTAGCCAAGGATTTTGCCCTTCGATTACACTCAGGGCCTGCGGCTTCTGATATACTTTTTGCATGAACAGTTTACATCCTTCATTAACGTGAGAGTAATTACGCAAATATGAGAGGCTGGGGGGTTTTAGACCCGCAGCGAAGCGGGGACCGCAAACGTGTTTATCCTGAATTTGTTGAAAGGAAGTCAAGAATATTGTCAAATAGCGATTTTTGAATTGTGACGATGCTACCGTTTTCTGCAGAGACATATCCCTTAACTTTAATTTTGACTTTGACTAAGCCCAAAAACTTCTGCTCTTGTGTTGCCGGGATCTCATAAACCAATTGATTGTTTAGCTCTGTTAGGAGAATAGCTGATTCGTCTGTTGTGACAAGACCACTTGTTTGGGGAGTGGCGGAAGGTGTGCCTTCGGGGGTTGCGGACGGTGTTGCTTCTCCGGAAGGTGAAGGCGAAGGTTCCGGCGGAAGAACTACCGGAAAACCGGCCTTAATCATATTTTGGATAGCGACTTCGGGCAGAATTATTACTTTGATTCCACCGGGAGTTGTTACAATCTTTTCGTTTGTTAGCGGATTTACAGTTATTGGAAAGTTTGTCCTGATCTTTTTGCCGGGGGTAGTAGAAGGTGATGCTTCGTGTGTTGCTTCATTTTCATCTTCTACTTCGAGTTTCACTTCCGTCTCTTTAACTTTTACTTCTTTTAATTTTGACTTAGCAGACTTGCCCTCAACGTCTTTTGTTTTTTCCTGCGATTTCCCCTCTTCTTTATTTTGCGAATTTTCAGATGATTGGGATTTTAAGCTGCCTTGGCCTTTGTTTTCGGTGGAACTTGAAAGAACCTTACTATTGTCGATCGCCTTGGTTCTAATAGATCCTGCAAGACCAATTGTTCCAAGAGAAAGAACTATGGCAACTACTACTGCCGGGATAAGATGAACAAAGCCTTTTTTCACTTGCTTAATTTAAAATAACACAAATTCCCAAAAAGGTGAACTTTTTTGGAAATCAGGAAGGTTTATATATTCTGTTGACCAAGCAGCTCTGAAACAGATTCTAAATTCATCCCTGAGGTCGATCATTTATTTTTAGCCTCAGATTTTCCTGGCTGTTTAATCTCTGAAGTCGCAGCCGACAATATCATAAACAGCGGTGCCAATTTTGTCCTCTTTGATTTTGTTAATCCAATAAGTGTCGTTGCCAACACCGACGTTGATTTGAAACTCTCCAACATGGCTTGATTCTGGCGGGGTGCTCTCGAGTTTGAGTGAGTAGCTCGAAAAATATTGGTCCGCTTCGTTTTTGGTGACGCTGAGTTGGGTAATTATGATTGTTGGCTTGTTGCAGCTTTTGTTCTTTGAGGTGTTTTGGCTTACTGTGTTTGGAGATGGCGATTTTGGCGGATAAGATTGCAATGGTGGTGTTTTAGAAAGTATGGGTGATGGAGAGGGTATGGGTGAGGAAGCGTATGATGGAGAGGGTTCGTTATAGCTTACGTTTTGCGAGGGAGCATTTGTCGATTTTTGATTTTTAATAGCAAAATAGGAACTTGCTGCAAGAATAATAAAAAATAATATTAGGGCAAGAATTTTTGAGTGCTTGTGAACTTTGTTTAAACGTATCTTCACCCGCTTATTATAGCTTGAGTGTTGGCAGTTCGGAAATTGCCCCATCTGTTATTATGCCTTTCGCTCGGGCGAGTTGAAGTGATAATTTTGGCAGTTGTCGGCCGTTTATTTTGTAAAATAAAGTCATGAGAGTAAGCATAATGCCAAAAACACGTTTTGGAAAATGGTCGGTGTGGCTGATTATTATTTTCTTTGCATTGTTTATACTGGTGCAAATTATAGCGGCTGTTGGGCGCGGCCAAGGTGCATTTGAGAGAGATTCGTTTAATATTTATCAAATACTGATTCCTTCAACTATAATTCCCGCGGGGATTTGTGGCATAGCTGCTTTTATTACAGGAATGATGAGTATCCTGAAGCGCAAGGAACAGTCCGCACTTGTTTTTTTGGCTGTGGCAATTGGATTTTTCGTTATATTTTTTGTGCTTGGTGAAATTCTGTTTCCACACTAAAAATTTCAAGATTAGCTATTGGGTGTCCCATAGTTGACTTACCGGCTGGATACTGTTATAGTAGGCTTACTTAATTTGAGTGGTTAAAGCTTTTGATACCCCGAGGGAACTCCTTTGTATCTTAGACTCTTAATTTATTCTCACTTTAAAGACTAATAAATTTAAGAAAGGAGATTTAAAAAATGGCAAAAAGATTATTTGTTGGAAACCTTACATATGGTATAACTAGCGCCCAGCTTGAAGAATTATTCAATCAAGTCGGCAAAGTATCCAGTTTAAACCTGATTACTGATAAGTATTCCGGTCAAAGCAAGGGTTTTGCGTTTGTCGAAATGACAAATGACGAAGAAACCGATGAAGCAATTAAGAAATTTAACGGTTTTGAGCTTGACGGAAGAAAAATAGTTGTAAACGTTGCAAGGCCAAGAGAAGAGCGTCCTCGAGATGATAATCGTGGAAGTTATTCAAGGTCTGGATCTGGCAATCGTTGGTAATTTTGAAAGGGCAATTTGATTAGCGCACAGGATCAAACTTTTTGTATTAAATGTGGGAACTTGCGTGTTTTTTCCAGACAATGGAAAGATAAGTTTAATGGTAAGGGAAGTGTAATAACCCATACGGAAAGTGTGTGTCCTGATGTGGAATGCCAGAAAATTGTTGATGCGAAGTTTGCGGAGCTAAGGGAACATAAGGTAGCTTCGGAAGAAAGGCGCAAGAGTGCGGCTCTTCTTAAAAAAACTGAACGGGAAGCACGTTTGGCAGGAAGCAGTTGAATATGCTCTGTGGTGAAGTGATAAACCATGAGGGTCCAAAGATTTTGAAGGTGGGGATTTAATACCTGATGTTTAACATTAACATTTAGAAAATCTTCAGTTTTGTGCTATAATTTTCTCGCTTAATTAGATCTTTTTTGGTTTTGACTACCCCTATAACTTTATAAAAATATCTCTATTAAGTAGAAAGATTGCAAATAATTATGTCGTCAACGCCGTGTATTAGATGTGGTAAGGATAGAGTCTTTTCCAAAAAGTGGACTGAGAAAGTTCTTGACCGGGGTACACCAATAACTTACGAACTTTATGTTTGTCCAGATTCTGAGTGCCAGAAGGTTGTTGATGCGAAGTTTGAAGAGATGAGGCAGAGGAAAGCGTTTGTTGCAGCTAAAAAAGAGGTAAAATCTGCATAATCTTTTGTTGTGTTTTTAAAATTTTCATATTAACATTTAGAAAATTGCTTCTGTACACCAAAACAGCTTCCGGGTAAGATTATGGTTTCTTGTTTTATGATCCTCGATTATATTACAACAAATTGAATTTTTGATATTTTGGAGTATAATTTACCCCCATGGATGAGCGCGAGCAGGATATTTGCCAGGCCGACCTGGTTTCTTAGCTTGACAGTGAAATTGTAAAGTGAATTAATTAAATTGTTCCTGCCTTTGCAGGTAATGTGGTAGAAAAAGGCTTAAGCGGCGCATTTTCTTCCTTAAAGCCTCGGATAGGGGAGGGTATCCAAGAAACTACAATAAGACCTTCACGAACAAACGATGATTCTGACCCCTTAAAAGAGCAGAGACGTTTTTGGAATGCTATGGATTTTTATGATGAGACTGTAGATGAACCTAGGGGTTGGTTGATTATATATCAACGTCAAGTTGGGGGTTGTTATTAATGCCAGAACGAGACTTGGTTGGCGCAAGAGAGTTTGGAAGTGAAGAAACGTTAAGAACACAATTTAGGATTCCAGATTTCCCGAGTTCATTTCTTGAATACATGGAAGGGAGGCGTAAAGCCGGACTTGTCGACACAGCATTTGATATTGTTCAAGCTGCTGCGGATGTGGCTGAGGCTTATTGGGCCCGTAAGAGACTTGCTTGGGAACAGGCAAAACCAAATTTTTATGAGGAGGACGTACAGGTAGGCTCGGATGATGCACCAGTTGTTTTATTTGGAGGTGGGTTTATGACATGGAAGGGTTTACAGGAACTGCGAAAATTTTCATCGGGTAGGGAGTCTTTAGCCTCTGGCTCATACTCAGTTGTTGAGGAATCATTTAAACGCTGTGGGGCGCATTATATAGAGATTTGGCCTAAGAAAGGGAGTAATACTGGTGATGCTGAAGAAGACCTTGAGGCCCTAGCTGAGGCTGTAAAGATAGCTGATGCTACGAGTAAAGGGCCAAAGATATTTATTGGACACAGTTTTTTTGGTGAGGTAGCCTATCTTTTTGCGGCAAGGTATCCTGATCTTGCAGATAAGATTAGAGCAATTATAACTGGTGGTTCTCCACTGCCTGATGAT
>CAZBKB010000015.1:5430-21963 GCA_964492425.1 uncultured Gammaproteobacteria bacterium
ATATCAATAGTGTTGTTGAGGCGGCTCTGGTGTTATTAACACCAAGCACTAAGGTAGGAAGGAAACAACTTGAAGAAGGTATTGAATATTTAAATTCTCCACAAGCTCGAGAAAGAAAATTTGTGTCGATTATTGGGAAATATGATCGTATTATTAGTGGTCCTGCTCCAGGGGAGGTTGTTGTTACGCTGACAGGGCATAGTTCAATATTTTTCAATCAGAGAAACCTAGACGGCGCAATGGAACTTGCAATAACTGGACAGCTGCCGGTGGATTGGCAAGTAATAAGGCCATCAAGTTTGGTGGCATAAGTTTGCATTCGAATCCTATTTTTTGTTTTTCTTCTGTGTTACTCTAATTGAGAAATGAATGATATCTCTAAACTGGAGGAGCTGGCTAGGCTTGTGCGGTATCATATCTTGACAATAACCAGTAAGGCTGGTTCTGGTCATCCTACATCTTGCCTTTCGGCTGTCGATCTCATGGTAGCGCTTTATTTTAAGCAATTACGATATGATCTTGAGAATCCGGCGAACCCTTACAATGACCGAGTTATTTTTTCTAAGGGTCATGCTGCACCTCTTCTTTATGCTTTATACGCTGCGGCAGGAGGAATTACTGAGAAGGAGCTTTCGACATACAGGGAGTTTCAAAGCCCGCTTGAGGGGCATCCTACGCCCAGATTTAAATTTGCAGATGTTGCCACTGGTTCTTTGGGGCAGGGTTTGTCAAATGGGGTTGGGATGGCTCTGGCTGCGCGATTAGACAAGATTCCCCATGTAACTTATGTGCTTATGGGTGATAGTGAGATGGCAGAGGGTTCGATTTGGGAGGCAATGGAGATTGCATCGTACTATAAATTAGGTAACCTGGTTGCAATTCTTGACGTAAATCGTTTGGGTCAGTCCAGGCCAACTATGCTGGAGTGGGACTTGGCAAAGTATCGAGACAGAGCTGGGGCTTTTGGTTGGCGGGTAATAGAAGTTGACGGACATAATTTTGGAGAGATTTCAAGTGCGTTTGGGTCGATAGATGCTAAATCAGATAAACCTACTATTATTGTTGCTAAAACTGTTAAAGGGAAGGGTGTGAGTTTTCTGGAGGATAAGGTTGAATGGCATGGGATTGCTTTGGGTGAGGAAGATCTTAAAAGGGCACTTGAGGAAATTGGGAAAGTTGATTTGAATCTGAGGGGTGAGATAAGAGTTCCTAGTGTAACCGGTGGAAATTCTCAAAAAAAATTAAGTTTAGAACGAGTTTTCCGCAAGGAAAGTCTGCGCTTGCCTTCATATAAAGTTGGGGAAAGCATTGCAACTAGAAAGGCTTATGGGGAAGCCATTGCGGCGCTGGGAGGTTTAGATGAGCGGATTGTAGTTTTGGACGGAGAAACAAGCAATTCAACATTTGCCAAAGTTTTTCGCGAAAAGGTGCCGGAAAGGTATTTTGAAATGTTTATTGCCGAGCAAAATATGGTAGGGGTAGCGCTTGGATTGGCAAGGTTGGGCAAAATCCCTTTCGTTTCGACGTTTTCGGCATTTTTTACGAGGGCGTTTGATCAAATTAGAATGAGCGCAATAAGCGAGGGAAATATTAAGTTTGTGGGCAGCCATGGAGGGGTTTCAATAGGGGCTGATGGTCCTTCTCAAATGGGTTTGGAGGATTTTTCTATGTTTAGGACGGTTTTTGGCAGCACAGTCCTTTGCCCTGCTGATGCTAACTCAACTGCTAAACTAGTTCGGGGAATGGTGGGTAGTAAAGGAATTATCTATCTGAGGACAGCGAGGCCGGCAACAGAGGTTATTTATGAGCCGAGCGAGGAATTTAAAATCGGTGGCTCAAAAGTACTTAAACAATCAAGTAAAGACTGTATGACAGTAGTCGCTTGTGGAGTAACTGTTTTGGAGGCTATCCATGCGGCAGACGAACTTTTAAGAAAAAGGGTGAGTGTGCGTGTGATTGATGCTTACACACTTAAACCTCTTGACGCAAAATCTATTATTAAATCCGTGCATGAGACGAATAATCTGGTAATGATTGTGGAGGATCACCATTTGCAAGGTGGTCTGGGGGATGCAGTGCTTGAGGTTTTTGCTGCCGATTCAAAAGTTAAGGTTTTTAAAAATGGAGTTTGGCGAATGCCTATGTCGGCGAGTCCGGAAGAACAGTTCGATTTTCAAGGAATTGATTCAGCTTCGATTGTAGCAAAAGTGAGAAAAATAATGGGTAAATTTTAAATCAAAAGACACACTCCTTTAGAGCATATGTTACACCCCAAGTTGTTAATTGTTATTCCATCTAGTTAATATTACCTGCCTGGTAAAGACTTTCTTTTTCTGTTTCCAAGTTATCACTTTGAATAGACAAGCCTTCCCTTGCAGAAAGGGCAATACCTTCAACTAAGCTCCTGATTCTGTAGACGTCTTTACGAAGTAAGCTATCAACTAAAATTTCCGGGCCTCCAGTCAGACTCTGTACGTGAATGTGGCCAAATATTGGGCCACTTGCTGCATTTACACTTGCAATGTCTGTTGCCATAATTGAAACAACCTCATTGGTCCAAAAGCCTTTCTGTTTTATCCAGACGATTCTTAACTCTTCGACTACAATCTCATCCGGAAACAGTGTGACAGGAAAAACCTGCCTTGTCCTATACAACAGTCTTGATTTTCCGTTTGAGAGGATGCCTCGCTTACCTGAGGAAAGCGTCTTCAGTTTCCACATTTCGCTTAGTGCGGGATAGTCCATTTTACACCTCCTTCCTTTTTTGGTTTTGAATTTCACTTCCTCTTGTATCCAAACTTTGTGATAATTTCTCGATAATTGAAATTAAAAGCTGAAACTGTTGATCTGTGAGCTGGTTTTTTACGAACTTTTCTACTTTGAGCGATTGTTTTCTGATTAATATTGCTTCGGATTTTCCGGTGTCTGTTAACAGTATTTGATAAGTGCGTCTGTCGCCCGGAAAGGCTTTTCTTCTTACAAACTTTAGTTTTTCTAATTCATCAATAAGTGTAACTACCGATGCTGGTTGCAGGTGAAGTCTTCTTGAGATTTCGATTTGGTTTGCAAATGGTAGGGAATCTATTACTAGCAGGGCTGCCGCTTGAGAATATGATAGAGGGGTAGATTTTGAATTTAAACCAATAACCTTCTGAAACTTTTTAGAAAGTCCAATCAAGTGGAAAACAAGAGTATGTTTCATTTTATCAGTCTCCCTTGTCTACCAAGATTGTTAGAAAGCTAATTATTAGGTATCTAACATGGTTTGTGACAAGTCGATTTTATCTCGATTAATGTATATTGTCAATAAGACTTATAGTTGGTATGTTTAAGCATTAATATATAATGCTTGACATCTTATAATAATTACTATATAATACGTAACTTAGGTTTTGTAGTTAGTTCATTTTTTGTGCAAAACCTTTAAAAATAAATGAAAAATAAAAGTATAAGGTTTGTGTTTCCAGTACTGACAGGTTTTTTCTTATTGGCTTCTGGTTTTAGTGTCTTTGCAAATGGTAACAGTAACCATAAGGTTACAATATGCCATGCAACGAGTAGTGAGACCAATCCGTATGTCCGTATTGTTGTTGATAGGCATGCAATAAAAGGTCATTTCTATGAGAATGGGACCCCACTTGCTGGCCATGAAGAGGATATATTAATTGGTTATGTGGCAGATTGTCCATCACCAACGCCTAGCGTGAGCCCGACACCGAGCCCAAGTGCGAGCCCGAAGTCAACTCCAAGTCCAACCCCGAGCCCGAGCCCAAGTCCAACACCAACACCTAGTGTAAGCCCGTCACCAAGCCCAACATCGGGTGGAAATACAAATAATAATGAGAACACAAACGGCCAAAATCAAAGTCAAACTCAAAATAATAATCAAACTGTGAATGTTACAGTTCAGGGACAGGTATTGAATGTTAAAACACCTAAAGTTCAGCCGGAAACAGGTGCTTCAACTCTTGCATTGGCAACCATGTTTGGAGCTGCACCTTTCGGTTTACTACTTAGAAGGTTTTCGAGCTCTAAAAAGAGAGTGGGAAACCTTGGCGAATTTGCTTCTCGACTTATAGCTGGTAAAAATCAAGGCTAAATTCATCTCTCAATAAATTTTAATGCTAGTTGCTTTCATGAAGAATGAGTGCGACTTGACAACTTATTATCTAAACTATAAAATGCTCGAACTGCTTCTGTTTACTGCCTAAGTAGATCAAACTGTCTCGCTAAAAGGTTATTATGAGAGTTATAGCTATTGTTACTCTTTTAGTTTTTGCTTTTATTTTTGTTGCGGTTGTTTCTGCTGAGACCATAGATATTTCTGGTAACGGGACAGGCAGTAATAGTTCTGTAAATGTTGACCAGACTAATATTACAAATATTAATCAGAGTAATACTTCTGACATCGATAACAATGTAAATGTAGGTTGCAATACAGGCGGTAATAGTTCTAGTAACAATACTGGCGGGAGTACCAGTACTTCAACGGGAAATTGTTCTGCTGATGTAAATATTCGCAATAATGTAAACAGTAACCAAATTGGAGGAAAATCCAGTCCTAAACCCTCAAGTTCACCTGTGCCTGTTGGCGGAGGGAGTTTGAGTGATGGGGGAAGTAGTTCGCCTGGGGGAGGCTCTGGTTCCTCTTCTTCAGTCGGAGGAAGTTCGTCTTCGCCTCAGATTTTGGGAAGCACAGGGATCTATGAAAACATGACACTTGCTTCGTCTGGATTTGCCATTTTGCTATTAGGTTTATGGCAGGTTCAAGCTGTTATCTCTAAGAGATCTTAGTCTTACACAATGTCAGTTTTCTGCCTGTTTTTTAGTCTTTGTTTCTCTTAAGTACCAAGTATATATGGCGAGTAAGCTAAAAAGAGAGATTATTAAACCCTTATAAAATTCATTTTTAAAGCTTTTTGCGTCTAACTTCGGATTATTCCAATCGAGTTCTAGCGGGGTTGTGAGTTCTGTCTTTTTGTTTATTAAATCGCTATTGATTTCTTTTGGATTTTTAATAATAAAGTAGGTACGATACAAGAGCATTTGCTGGTAAAAAATTGATGCAAGAACCAGAAAAAATACAGCCAACTTTAATTGTTTACTTAAGTTTTTCATTATATATTCGAACCCAATTGCACTAAGGGCGGATGCTACAAAAGTAGTTACAAGGAGAAACCTTGCTGATGCGCGGAAAGGGAAATCACTAATTAAACTTACGATCCTATTTGGTTTGAAAAATCCTCCAAAGCAAAAGAGAATAAAAATTAACCATAGCGAATACAAAATAATAACCTGATTATTTTCCCTTTTCAAAACATATAAAAGTGGAATAAGAGAGAAAATAAAAGGCAGGGTCCAAATTGTCATGTTGAGTTCCCAAAACCCACCGCCAAATTGCCTAAAGTTTAAGTCATCACCGGGTTTTGATAGGCCGTAAGCATAAGGTTTTATGTATGTAATTAAGTGCTGAGGTGGTAGGGAATAAGAATAGCGAATATTAGGGTCCCAATTTCCCCTTTGGGATAGTTTGAAAAGCTTGAATGACGGAACGAGTTGAATCGCCGACAATAAAAAGCCAAGAACAATTACCACTAGAAATTTTATGAAAAAAGTGATTGATTTTTTATCCAAAAAAATCTGAAGTGCGGAAAATAATATATATGCGGAAGCTGAAATCATCGCCATTTGCAGGTGGCCGGCTGTTACTTGCAGATAAATGAGTGGTGCAAATGCAAAAAGAAAACGTTTGTCGGTTTTTGATTTCATTATCAAGTACATTCCAAAGGGGAATAGGGCTGATGTGAAGATTATGGAAGGCTGAAAATAACGTGAGACCATAAAGCCTGAAAGAAGAAATACTAAACTCCCAAATGTGGATGCGAGTGTGGAAACCCTAATCGTTTTTAAGAATAAAAAAGTTCCAACAAAGGCTATTAAAGCGTAGGCCAGGTAAAGGACAATGACTGCTACAAAAAACGGCAAGAAAAACAAGATAAATGCATTGATTGGTGAGAGAATTCCTGTTTCTCCTTGAGCAAGCAGTGGATAGCCGCTTCCGTATAATCCGTTAACAAAATGAGGTATGGAAAAAGATTTGAGATGTTGTGACACCATAAAATACCAAGGGAAATATTGGGTGATTAAGTCAGAGGCGTAAAGCATATTAAAATTTAGATAGAAGTTTCGGTTTTATAAAAAGGATAAACAATATAGCGAACGAAGCAAGTGTTAGAAGATTTGCAAACATTCGAAGCTTAGATTCGGTGAAGTAGGCTTCGATTTGCCAATTGCCCGGTTCAAGACTTGTCGAAATAAGGCCATTTTCTTGGGTGATAGGCCTGTTTAGGCCATTTACTTTGAGTATCCAGCCGGGAAAGTACATTTTCCTTATTACTATTTTGGCTCTTTGGACGTTTATTATTTTGGCACTAACTTTAAAAGGTTTTTGATCTGCCAAATATATGTTTGACGGGGGAATGCTGCTTACAAGTGGTCTATCAGCAAAAGTTACCTCGTTGGACCAAATGGTATCGTTTTCATTTTGAGTGGTAAGGTTTGGGCTTGGCTGTATTGAAAACCAGGGGGCAATTGTGAAGAAATGGCGGTTTGTATAGATTGTTAACAAGATTAGGGAAATTGCAAGTATGGTTTTAAACTTGGTTTTTTCAACTAGGATTATTGCTAGAAAAGCAGTGGTAAAGATTGTCAAGTCTAAAAATCTGTATGGATAGAGAACGTATTTTATAAATGGCAGATGTGTCCATAATGAATCGCTGTAGTTAGTAGTGAGGAATATAGAAAGAACTGCAAACGCCAGGAAGAAGAAAAGCTTTAGGTCGAATTTCTTGAATAAGATGATTATTGTTGTGAGTATTATGAGTGTTGATACTATGCCGATTTGATAGTAAGTCCCGTAGTTGATATTGGAATGTGGAATTCTCAGAAGTTGGTAAATATTTAGATAGAAATCCTTATATAAATATAGGAGGCGTTCATTAAACATCATGTATTTTTTTTCAAACAACGAGGGTAAGATTTGAAATGATGATAGCGTAAGGCCAAGTGTTAGACCAAATATTATTGATTTAAGTTGTTGGAGGTTTGGTCTTAAAACGAAGGGTATATAGAGTACAATGAGCGGTGCAAAGATTAAGAAGACAATTGTATGTGAAGTGATTAAACCGAAGATTGAAAACGCTAAAAGCGGAATTGAGTATTTGCTGCCTTTTTGTATTCGATGGTAGGCAAAAATTATTAGTGGGACGAACATAAGAGATACGGATTCACCAAAGGCACCTCTCTGGTATAAATTGCCAAACCGGTAAGGAAGGTATGTAAACAAGACTATTCCCACGTAAGCAGCTGGTAGCGATGCGACTTCCCTGAAAAGCAAGAAAGCAAATATAGCACTTAGTATGAATGTGATAGACATGGTTAGTTTGTAGGCTAAGGTTGCGTTTGAAAAAGGAAACATTATCGTTTCCGCAAAATAATACGGTAACTGGTAATTGACAACAAACAGGGGATAACCAATACTGTCGATTAGGGTTGGGGCTGATCTTACGGGGAACTGTCGTTCTTTGAGGGCTTTATCAAATTGTATGATTCTTTCTGTATGGATTAAACCGTCAAGGCTGTTGTAGCTTTTGAGCATTACTATCTGGGAAGGAATGAGTAATGCTGCAAGCAGTGCAAAAATTAAAAATGATTTCTTCACGAATTTAGATAATATTAATGGATTTAATGGTTGCTTACAATAAGACTTGGCGTTGTAATACAAATGGCGTGATGAGGTATTTGGCTATTGTTGCATTGCTGCTTTTGGGTGTTTTGAACCCTCTTGCGGGTAGTAGAATTGATTCTTTTGCCGGTTTTTTTGTTTTGAGTTTGGTAGCAGTACCATCGCTTAGCAATAGTAAGCTGTTCTTAATGATTGTATTTTTGATTACCTTAGGATTTTTTTCCCAAATTAAGGGTTTCGATATTATGGCTGTTTGGGGGATTTTGACTGGGTTTTCCTTAGCATTTGTACTCGAGAAGTTTAAAGCCCAAAGATTTGCAGTGTTTGTTCTGATTGCGGCATTTTTAATTAGTTCTTACGCTGCCAGCGGCGATCTTCGCGCGATGCTTGCGCGCGATTTGCCGCTTTATACTTATAACAACGACCCTGGAGTTTTTTTAAAGACATATCAGCAACTTGAATCTGGACAGCCATATTACTTATCTCTTCTTAAAGCACATGATGGTAGGTTTGCCCAGCGAGGAATGCCTACTGATATTTGGGGATTAAGAATGCCAACTTTATTTTATATTTGGAGTTTTTTACCAGGTGGAGGGACGGGTATATATATCCTATTCCTTGCGATTTCTTCTGGTGCCCTGTTTTGCGCATATAAAATTACTGAGAAATATTTAGGAAGTAGATCTGATCTTTTATCGAGTTATTTGCTTTTCCCTTATTTGCATTATGCAGCACGAGATCAAATGATGCTTGAAACTGAGTGGTGGGGAGTGATTATTTTTATAATCGGATTATGCTTTTTGCTTTTTAGAAAACATTTTTTTGCGGTTATTTCTCTTTCTTTATCAACTTTGATTAGGGAGTTGTTTATTATACCTGTGTTTCTACTTTTGATTTATTATTTTTTTACAGATAGAAAATTAATATACATTACTGCCATACCTTTTTTCGCATTTTGCCTACTCTTCTTAGTTCATTTGACAGCGGCGAATTATTATATAGATGCGTTTGGATCTTTATTTAGACCAAGGGTGATACCGTTTGGTAATATATTTTTGCAGCAAACATTTGCATTCGGATCTTGGGAATATTTACTTTTTATGTTTAAACCGTTTTACTTATTGTTTGTTTTGGCGATTGTTGGCTCCTTATTTATATTTTTGAGAAAGTCAAAGACAGACGGATTAATAATCTTATTTTCTTTTTTGATTTTTCCTATCGCTTTTCTTAAAATAGGGACTTTACCCTTCAATGATTATTGGGGGATACTATTTATGCCGCAGACGCTTATTTTTGCTCCACTTTCTTTAGGTTGGGTTTTGAAACAGCCAAAATAGAACTAATTTTTTGAAACGGCTTTTTTAGCGTTAATATTGTTCAGTTTTAATAGCACAATGATAATGCATTCAATGCTTATTTTGATATTGAATTATTTGCCTTTAATTGCGATTTTATCCTTTTACTTACTCTTGAGTTTTAAGAAAAATAATGATTTTAAAAAGATTTTTCTTTTAGGGATTCTTAACCATGGGAAATAAGTGTATTTGATGCAGATAACCAAATAAAACTATTAGATTTGGATTCTAACTATAGCGTTTTTAAATTAACCAAAGATTAATTAGCAGATTTTGCACTTTTACTTTTGATATTTTTACTTCAGCTTGCATGGCTTTTGGGAATTGACATATCTATTCTAATTTTGTGAAGATTAAATCAGGCCTGAATTTCTCGGGCCTAAAGCCCTTTCAGTTAAGGTACTGGCTAGTATATAAAAGACCCCCATAGCGCTTGCGGGGTCTTTTTTTTCTTTACTTTGGAGGAATCAAGATTTCTCCAAAATATTGCTGTACTTTTGATTTTTCAGGTGATTTTGGTAGAATTGGGCACATAAACATGCGCGATATTGTGTTGCCACAAGCTTTTAATAGCCCATCTTACGGTCAAATGGATTGGGAGGATGTGCTTATGAAGGTTGTATGGTTTTTAGGCTTGGATAAAAGTGCTTCTTACGATGTCATAATCGGGACCGATAGCGAAGCCCAAAAAGGGAAAGCAGACTTTGTTTCTGCAATTATTGTGCACAGGATAGGGCGAGGAGGGGTCTATTTTTGGGGAAGGCAGACAGTTAGTAATCTATATTCACTTAAGGAAAGAATTTGGCAGGAGGCTTCTATTTCGCTGGCGATGGCCCAGAATTTAGTTGATGATTTTGCTAAGATAGGTTTGTTTGCCTCTTCGACAAGCTCAGAACAAGCTCTAAACCTTGAGATTCATGTCGATATAGGGCCTAATGGGAAGACGAGGGAGCTAATTTCCGATATCGTGGGTATGATCCGTGCCAACGGTTTTAAAGTTGCCACTAAGCCTTCTTCATGGGGCGCTTCGCACGTGGCTGACCGCCATGTGTAACATAAGAATTTCGTTCTCTGAAGCAGAACTTTGCGGGGCAAGCAAAACAAAAGCCCACGTCAAACGCGATGGGCTTCTGTTTTAAATATTCGAATGTTAAGATTCCTAATGTCGAATATCGTACTTTAAATTTATTTCACTTTCGAGTTTTTTTCCTGCGAACGACTTTCTTTTTAGATGACGATTTTTTGGTTTCCGGTGGTTTTCCCTCGCTGTCATCTTCATCTTTTGTATACCACCATGCAGCCATGATTACTAAGGCAACAATGGCCAGAATTACAATTGCAGTTGTTTTGTCAAAACTATTGGAAATTGCTGGCGATTCTGATTGAGGAAGAGTTTCAGTTTTAAAGCTGACTGTTATTTTTTGTGGGGGAGTAAGCGATTTGTTGTCGGCCGTTACGAGTTCTGCTTGAAGCGTGTGCTCGCCGAATTTTACATCGGAATAGATAAAAGTGTTTTCTACAACTTTAGTTGAGTTTTCAGTAGTTGTTGTGTCCTGATCTAACCAGAGAAGGATATGCCCTTCACCCGGTGTGACCTTGCTGGACTCGGTATCAGCTAGCTGGAAATTTTCTACATTAAATAATATAGGGATCTTTTGTCCATATAATGTTTGGTCTTGTTTAGGTGTGAGTACCTCGAAGGTTATAGTGTCTTGCTGAGCTTGGGCATTTCCTGCTAGAAAAATGGAAAATGCAAAAGTTAGTACAAAAGCTGTTAAAAACTTTTTCATTAAAATGGCAGGAGTTATTTAATCTTTGGGCCGCAATTTCGTCAATAGTGATTTATTTTTACCCAGAAAAGGCTAAAATCGGGGTACGTTTATTACTCATTAATAAATGTGCGGTTATTTTGCGGGAAAACCTAAAAGCTTGTTTAATATAATTGTTATAACGGTTATAATCATTATAAATTTTATATGGCTCAAGATACTCGCAACGTTGTAATTATTGGATCCGGTCCGGCGGGTTTTACGGCAGGGCTTTATCTTTCGCGTGCCGATTTGGCGCCGCTTCTTTTTGCAGGTTCAAAATGGGGAGGGCAGCTTCAGCTTACAACCGAAGTTGAGAATTATCCCGGTTTTGTTGACGGCATTTTGGGACCGGAGCTTATGGAGAAGTTTCGAAAACAATCAGAGCGGTTCGGCTGCGAGATTATAAACGACGAGGTGGAAGCTGTGGATTTTGGCAAGAAGCCTTTTAAGGTTACAGCTGGGGACAAGGATTATCTGGCCCGTGCAGTAGTTGTTGCGACTGGTGCTGAAACAAGGTGGCTAGGCTTAACAAATGAACAAAAGTTAATTGGCCGGGGAGTTTCTTCTTGCGCTCCTTGTGATGCCTGGTTTTTTCGGGACAAGAAAGTTGTGGTTGTCGGCGGAGGAGATAGTGCGATGGAAGAGGCACTGACTTTAACCAAGTTTGCTTCGGAAGTGACAATTATTCACAGACGAGACGAATTTCGGGCTTCGAAGATTATGATTGACAGGGCAAAGAAAAATGCGAAGATAAAATTCGTTTTAAGTAGCGAAGTTGTAGACGTACTGGGCGAGCAAAAAGTAGAAGGAGTCAAAATTAAAAATAATCGAGACGGCTCGGTGAAGGAACTTGCGGTTGACGGGATGTTTGTGGCCATCGGCCATTTGCCGGTGACTGCAATTTTCAAAGGACAATTGGAGCTGGATGAAAAGGGATACATTAAAAGGGCGATTAACGATGAACAATTAACTAAGAACGCTTATCATATGATGACTTCTATTGAGGGGGTTTTTGTGGCGGGGGATGTGCATGATTACCATTATCGGCAGGCAGTGACCGCGGCAGGATTCGGCTGTATGGCAGCTTTGGAGTCTGAACGTTGGTTAGAGATGAATGAGTGACAGTGATAATAAGGAGCAAAATTATCCTGTAGGTAAATCGGCAAAATTAGCCGATTATGTTGGGCGTAGCCCAAGCGAACATTTAGTTCCTACTTCTTTTGTTAAGAATAGGGTTTTACAATTAAATGAACATTTTCCTCATTTACCATTCAATTTAGAAACAGGTAAACCATGTAAGTTGGCGGTTTTTGCAAGTAGTGGTGATTCCGATGGTCCAAGGTTAGAGGTTTGGGGTTCTCACGGAAGATCCGCAGTTCTTTCGCGGTTAATTTTTGCGGATGATGCAGGAATGCTATTTAGAGATGTAGATTTAAAAGGAATAGGTTATTTAAAATTTGGAAAGAAAGTTGAAATATTAAAACCTGGTCTTCTTCAGGGTACTGGTAGTGAAATGCACACAGGGTTGGTCAATAAGGACGAATCTATAGCAGAATATAAGAATTCTGAAAAGTTAATTGAAAACGGAGTAAGAACTAGTAGACTTGTGGCAATCATAGGCTTAGAAGAATTAATTGCAGGAAGAGATAAGTTATCTTTAAGAGAAGCCGTGAGCAGACAGTTAATTCTAGGTGGTTTCCAGCCTGTCATTGAGGTAAGAGCATTTGGGACAAAAGCTAGAGTTGAAGATCTTGATTCGGATAAAAAAATTAACGCAGTTTTTTTAGAAGATGCTAAAAGTTTGGTGAGACAGGAGACAAAACAAGATAAGATATTCACCGATAGGGATTATATTTTTTGGTTTACTGAAACTTTAGGTAAGAATCTTGCGATTTTACATAAAATGGGTTTTGTACATGGCAATTTAAGTACACAGAATGTAACTCTTGATTGTAGAATAGTTGATTTACCGACTTTAAGAAATGCAAACGATGTTTATTCGACAAATGATGACGTTACTTCGGGACTTCAGGTTATCAATTCATTGTTAACTTGTATAAGGCAAATTAGATCACAGCAAAATGTAAAAATTCCATATACACCTGAACGAGATCTTATGCATTTATTTAGGGATTCATATAGTAGTGTCTCCAAATGGCCTTCTCTATGGCCGCCTTCGTCAGAAGGTAATGTATGAAGCTGAACGGTGGCTGGAGATGCAGGGTTGACTCAGACTTGAACCTCTAGTAAACTTCCACTAAGTTACTGGTAGTTATGTTTCGACTTTCCCAAAAATCAGATTACGGGCTAATACTTCTCTCCTCGCTTGCAAAGCAAGGTGCTGCGGGTCCTGTCGGCAGTTTCTCCCACTCGATGTCCTCGGCTCGTGGTAAAACAAGTGGTGGAACTAAAACTGATGGTCGCCTGCGGGCGCTCAGTGGGAGGCCCTCTACTGCCGCCACCCGCGTGCTTCCAATCTCGTCGATTGCTAAAAAGAACAAGATTTCCTCAAAGTTCCTTTCCCAAGTTGCAAGTGAACTTAAAAAAGCGGGAATGTTGTCTTCTAAAGAAGGTGTGAATGGAGGCTATACGTTAGCAAAGCCGGCGAGTGAGATCAAAATTCTCGACGTTTTGAAGGTTTTGGATGGAGAGTTAGTTCGTGGTGAGTGTTTTGAGGATGGCCATGAATGCAATTGCGGGGCAAAAGACATGTGGATGGATATGAAGCAACAAATGGAGGAGACAATCGGCCGCAAAACCGTGGCGGATTTGGTGGTGTAGATGGCTGAGCGGTTGGTACAAGGAAGAGTTCAAAGAGCGCGAAGATCTGCTTTGGTATATCCCAATGTAAGAAGATGGAGGGACTGTGATTGTGTTAATGGTAGCCTCAAGAGGCCTCTTGAGGATATTCCGGGGACAAAGAAGTGGCATGATGCTGGCGGTTCATTGGAGGGAGTTGTTTCGAGAGGAATGGTAGATGTGAGAAAGAGAAGAAAGAGATTCAGAAGATAAAATGCTAGAGATTAAAAATTTGAGTGTAAAAGCTGGAAATATTTCCTCCTTCGCTTTCGCTTCGGAGGATAAACAAATTTTGAAGGGTATTGACCTTGTAGTTAAGGCTGGTGAAGTTCATGTGGTGATGGGTCCCAACGGTTCTGGGAAATCCACGTTAGCGCAGGTGATTGCGGGGAACCCGACGTATTCTGTAGTCAGTGGACAGTTGACTGTGGACAAACGTGACATCACAAAGATGTCGCCGGACAAGCGTGCGCACTTGGGCGTTTTTCTTGGTTTCCAGAACCCGGTTGAGATTCCGGGAGTGAGTGTGTTTAACGTAATTAGGAAAGCTGTTTCGGGTCCTGCCGACACAGGCGCACGATCATTCGGTCACTTGCGCAGTCGCGATCAACGGTCGGTGGGAAATCTCCATAAAGTACGTCGCAGTCAAAACTCGGAGATCGCTCCTTTGCAAGCTCCCTCACTTCGTGTGTCTAAAACTAATGGCAAAAGCCAGGCAAAAGTCCAGGCCTTTGCATACGACGGTCCCAGGCTAAGGCCTGGCCTTAATCCAGGCGAGTTTCGTCAGCAGCTTTTGGAATATGCGTCTTCCTTGAAGCTTTCTTCCGACCACTTAGGTCGGGCTTTTAATGAAGGGTTTAGCGGCGGTGAGAAGAAGAGAAATGAGATTTTGCAAATGCTGGCATTGAATCCAAAGCTAGTGATTTTGGATGAGATTGATAGTGGGCTTGATGTTGACGGATTAAAAGTTGTGGCGGGAGCAATTAAGCGGTTCACAGTTCACAGTTCACAGTCATCGGTTATCCTGATAACTCACTACGCAAGGATCTTAAAATACATCAAGGCGGATTTTGTGCATGTGATGGTGGACGGAAGGATTGTTAAATCGGGGAAGCAAAAATTGGCAAAAGACATTGAAGAGAGGGGATACGATTTTTTGAAAAAGTCTACAGTTGACAGACTACAGTCTACTGCAGTAGTCGGTAGTCAATAGTCAATTTGCAGATTACTGCCGGAAAGGAGGCATAAATGAATGAAACAGAAACGCCGTCAATTATTGTTGCAGCGAAAGAGCGAAAAGCTTTATTAGAATTGCAAACGAATAGCGGTGAAAGATTAAAAAAATTAATCGAGACCACGGCTAAGAAGAAAAAATTAGGTGGTAGAGATAGTGCAGTTGTTTTAGGTGAAAGAGTTTTTGGACAAATGGATGATGCGAGTTATTGTATCGAAATACGTGAGAATACGGAATTTGATCATATATGCGCGCTTGAGTTTTCAAGTGGAGAATTTGTTAGAACTTATGTGTTCAACAGTCAAGACTTATCAGTTTGGAATTCTTATATGGATACTAATCGTAAAAAAGGTGCATTTATTGGTCTTCCAGCTGCAGACTTAAGGAAAAAACCGTCGATGAGTGATTTGACTCAATTAAATGAAGTAATGGATTTGTTTGAGCAGAACGTCGGAGAGGGCGTAAATCGTGACTAACGTAGTTACAACCGATTACAAGTACGGTTTTTCGAAGCCGGAGAATTATGTGTTTAAGTCCAAACGCGGTTTGGATGTTGGTGTTGTGGAAGAAATTTCTTCTATGAAGGGAGAGCCTGTATGGATGCGGGATTTGCGCATCAAAGCGCTTTCGATTTTTGAAAAGAAGAAGATGCCTACTTGGGGTGCGGATTTGTCTACAATTGACTTTGACAATATTTTCTACTATATAAAGCCGACGGATAACCAAAAAACAGACTGGCGCGATTTGCCAAAAGAAATAAAAGATACTTATGATGCAATCGGAATTCCGGAGGCGGAAAGAAATTTGCTGGCGGGTGTTACAGCTCAGTATGAAAGCGAGGCGGTTTACCATTCTTTCCAGAAAAAGTGGGAGGACATGGGTGTTATTTTTTGCGATATGGACACGGCCTTGAGGAAATATCCGGACATTGTTAAATCTTACTTCGGTCGATCGATTCCGGCGGCAGACAATAAATTTGCAGCTTTGAACAGCGCAGTTTGGAGCGGCGGGGCTTTTATTTATGTGCCTTGCGGTATAAAAGTTGATATCCCGCTTCAAGCTTATTTTCGGATAAATGCTGCTAACATGGGGCAGTTTGAAAGGACTTTGATAATTGTCGATGAGGGTGCTTATGTCCATTATGTAGAAGGATGCACTGCTCCCGTTTATTCAACCGATTCGCTGCACGCGGCAGTTGTGGAGATTTTTGTCAAAAAAGGCGGCAGATGCCGCTATACAACTATCCAAAACTGGTCGAATAACGTTTATAACCTGGTGACCAAGCGGGCTTTTGTGGAAGGAGAAGGCGTGATGGAATGGGTGGACGGCAATTTGGGATCTAAAATCACTATGAAATTTCCGAGCTGTTATTTGGTTGGACGAGGGGCGCGGGGAGAGATTTTGTCACTGGCTCTGGCCGGAAGTGGCCAGCATCAGGATGCAGGAGGGAAGCTGATGTTTTTGGCACCGGATACAAGCGGGGAAATAATTTCTAAATCCGTTTCTGTTGGAACAGGCAGGACTTCTTATAGAGGATTAGTCAAGATTATAAAAGGCGCCGAAGGAGTCAAGTGTAATGTGCGCTGTGAT
>CAZBKB010000016.1:0-21836 GCA_964492425.1 uncultured Gammaproteobacteria bacterium
TGGTAGCGGGGGCGGGAGTCGAACCCACTTCTGGAGATTATGAGCCTCCCGAGATGCCGTTTCTCTACCCCGCGTTGAAAATTAAAATCCTAAAGAGCTATTCTAGCCTCAAAATGCCTCTTTGTCAAACAACTAACTATCTCCAAAAATCAATCTTTGCCATTTTTTCCAGTTTGGCAGATTTCCCCTCGATTCGCGAATCGCTTCATACTCATCCTCATCACGCTCTCTTGGAATCACAAAAACTTCCTCCCCCTCACGCACCAACCCAAGCTTATTTCTTATCTCCTCCTCAGCAAACCTCTGACTCTTTTTATACTCAAGCTCACGCTTTAAATCTTCGTTTTCCCGTCTTAATTTTTCAAGCTTAGCTTCCTCGCTTGAAACTTGTTGAACAGTACTTTGAAACGAAAGTATTTTTCTTACACTGTTTGTAATTAAAAATATAGTGATCAACACCGCCAAAGTGAGCATCAAGTTTCTTTTCATACCAAGGCTAAATACTATTATATAAGGAAAAAAGCAATCAGACACATAGTAAACACTATTGACAGAGCCCATAGCAAGAGTTATACTTACCATTAGCTTCAACCTGCTACTTAATAAAGCTGCCCATGAGAAGTCAATTTCTCGCCCAAACAAAGCTGCCATAAATAAGTGAAAAAGTTACAAGAAGTACATAAGGAATTCATCGATCACCTAAGAGGCCGCAAGCGCGCCTCCGCAACCGTACTTGCTTACGGCAAGGACATCGAACAGCTAGTAAATTTTCTCTCAGAACTCCAAAAGGTGCATGTTCACGAAGTAAAACCCGAAGATATCAAGACATTTTTAGACAAACTCCAAAACAGCGGGTACACTCAGAAATCCCTTTCCAGAAAACTCAACTCTACCAAAACATTTTTCAGATTCTTAAAAGTCAAAGAGTACATAACAGACGACCCCGCAAGTTTGGTCGAACACCCCAAATTCGAAACCAAACCGCCAAGAATCTTAACTCCAATTGAATACAGGGCACTTCGCGACACGGCAAGAGATGACATAAGAATCGCAGCTATTATCGAAATTCTACTGCAAACTGGAATCAGAATCGGAGAGCTAGCAAACCTAAAGTTAGATGACGTCACCTTCGGTCAAGATAACAAAGAAGGCAATCTCTACGTTCGCCCGCAAGAAAACAGGGGCGAGCGCACTGTCCCACTCAACCGCGCCGCAGAAACAGCATTAAAAAAATACATAGAAGTAAGATCAAAAACCCCAAACAGAGCGCTTTTTGTCACTAAAACCGGCAAACCGCTCCTGGTCAGAAACATCAGAACAGCAATCGACAGGTACTACAAAAAAGCTGGTATCACCGGTGCAAAAGTGAACGATCTCAGACACACTTGGGTAGCACATCACCTGTCAAGTGGTGCATCACTAGTGCTAATTTCAAAAATCGCCGGCCATAAAAGGCTTTCCACAACAGAGCGATATCTCACACTCATCCAATCCCCCAAGGGCGAGGAAAAGTTAAAGCTAGAGCAGTTATAAAACTTTTCCGAGCAGTTTACCCTAAGCAAAGTCAGGGGGAGGAAAAACTTAAACTCGAGCAACTGTAAGCGAGCTCTTGACACCCAAAGTTCAATACTGGATACTAGAAACGTTTTCTAACATGGGAATTCTAAGACCGGGCGAGGGCAATGACGGCTCGCCACAACCAGAGGCAACACCAGCCCCAAGCAACATACTTAATCTCCTAAGCCTATCCCCACAAGATAGAGAAAGTTATCGACATTTGCTTGTTAGCAGAGAAGCAACCCAAAACGGAATAAAGTATTACCAAGACCACGCACAAAACATCACCAGTGCTCCAGAAGTAAACATTGGAGAATTGGCTATTCCAGTACACGTTTCGGATAAATCTAACCTTGTAAATGCCATCTACACCCAAATTAATCAACAAGAAGCCGCACTGCAAAACTTGGATCCGGAGAAAGCAAAGTTAATCAGGGTTCACCTGCAAGCTTTCGCCGAAGGTTACGCACAAGGTGCGATCGAAGCAAAAGATTGGGAAACAGCACTGAAATCTTATGACACAACAACAGAAGGAGGCATAATCCAAAAACCGGATATTATTAAACAACTGGCAGACGCCTTCGCGGAAAATACAGAAGTCAGAAATCAAATGGCAGACCTTATCGAAAATCTCATTGCAAAAAGAGGCTCAAGTGTTCCGCCATCAAGCAGCGAAATTCCGCATACCTCAACACTTCATACAACCTCACCGATTAGTCCACCAGTAGATGGCACTCCACCACTAGTGGGAATTGATGGGCAGATCCTTCGTCCGGTTCCTCGCCCACCAGACACCAATAATTTGGGAAACTAGCTTTTTTTCTTAAAGAGGCTCAATACAACATCCAAAATCAAAAGTAAAATCATCGGAATAATCAGCGCCCGCCAGAACCACGAAACGTAAAACACCAAAACCACTCCCCCAACCGCCAACAGTACAAAAAACAGTTTTGCTAAAAGATTCATAAAAAACTTGAATTTCAAAGCTAACTCTGTTAGTATACTGCCCAAAGGATTCTTCCCGCAAACGCTGTTTGCCGCGAAGGCCTTTTTTTAAAAGGAAATGACTGAACGAAAAAAGCCTGATGAGGATCCTCAAACGGAAACAAAAATGCGACACGAACCACTAGTATTAAAATGTATCGACTTTAGAACAACCGAAGATACTATCGCCTGGCTTAAAAGCCAGGGTATTGAAGAAGGCACTTATCACCTTTATGCATCAGCAGGCGCATCCGGCAACCCGGAAGGTTTCATTCAAACTGTTCAAGCAGAACAGCCTGTTTCAACTTTAGTCGCCGATCACGAAGACTGCGGTTTTTACAAAAAAAACGGCGGTGACTCACCAAGAAAGCACAAACACAATCTAGAAGTGCTTGGCGCCACCTTGCATATTGGAAACCCAGACATCAACTACACCCATCATCTCATCCCCGTCAAAGATGAACGTCATACCTGCACGGCAACGGCAATTATTTTAGGTGAGCCCGATTTGGTTAAAATGGCTCGAGACAATTTAAGAGAGCAAGGTTTGACAAACGACTATGATGAAATCGCACGTCCTTACAAGCTAAGAGTTGACGATGAGACAATCTGGAATGACCTGGAAATTTCACTCACACTTCATCACCCATCAAAAATATTCCTTTTCGAAAAAGACGAGGGTAATATTCATAGACTAATGGAGAAAATAAAACAGGTTGCCGAAAACATTCACGTAGAACCAATCATCCTGCCGCAAGTAGCCTAAACTCTTGCCCAAGCTGCAATATTTTGCTAAGATTGGCGAGAAGGACTTCTTGTCCGCCTACAGGCGAGACGAAAGCCCTTTTTTGGAACTTAAAAGGTTATAATCAAGTAAAGTTAAAATGGCAGCAGTCCACGTTTCACTTGCAGCAGAAAAACTGTTTAATATCGGACCTTTCCCCGTTACTAACAGCGTTATCACAACCTGGATCGTAACCCTAATCCTTCTCACCTTCGCTTATTTTGCCACAAAAAAAATGAGTCTCGTCCCATCTCCAATCCAAAATATCGCAGAAATCATGGTAGAAGAGCTTCAAGGTTTAGTCTCCTCAATTGCCGAAGATAAAACTAAAGTTTTTCTACCAATTATCGCTACCTTTTTCTTTTTTATTCTTTTCGGTAATTACTTTGGCTTACTACCCGGTGTCGGATCAATTGGGTTCTGGAAAGAACACAATCAGCAAGAAGTAACAAATACCACGAAGGAGCCAAAGGAGACAATCAACGAAACTTACGAAAAAACCTCTGGCTCTTCTGACTCATCTGTCACCTCTGGCTCATCCCAAAAAACTTTTGTTCCTTACCTTAGAGGAATCAATGCAGACCTCAATACCACCTTGGCACTGGCTATTGTTTCTGTAATTATCACGCACTATCTGGCTATCAAATACTTAGGCCTCGGAAGTTATATTGGTAAATTCTTAAGCCTTAATCCAATCTTCCTTTTTGTAGGCCTCCTGGAACTCTTTGGCGAATTTACCAAGATCGCTTCACTCTCTTTTCGTTTATTTGGAAATATCTTTGCAGGAGAGGTTTTGCTAACAACCGCAACCACAACAATTTTTGCCTACATTGTACCGATTCCTTTTTACTTTTTAGAATTTTTAGTCGCCTTCATCCAGGCACTCATTTTCTCTATGCTTACACTTGTTTTTATGGTAATCTTAACTGAAAAACACGCGGCAGAACACTAAACAATAAACATGAAACCAGAAATAATAAAAAGAGTTTATAGTTTAGTATTTATAGTTTCCAGTTCAAAAGGGGGTGATAAAGCTTGGAAATAGTACTTGCAAAAGGTGCAGTTATCGCAATCGGTGGTTTCTTTCCAGCACTTGCAATCGGTATGATTGGCGCCAAAGCCATGGAATCCATCGGTAGAAATCCGGAAGCTGCGGGTAAAATCCTACCACCCATGCTTATCGGGATGGCTCTTGCCGAAGCGATTGCAATTTACGCCCTGATTCTTGCATTCACAGGATAAGCGCTAAACAACCAACGTCTAACGACTAAAGCCAAACGACAAGTTACAAGACATTAATCAGCATTCGTCGTTAAGCGTTAGTCTTTAAGCGTAACAAACCTATGGACATATTAAATAATTTCGGGGTACAACCTACCCTTTTATTTGGGCAAATAGTAAATTTCTTGATAATTCTTTTCTTATTGAAGAAGTTCTTCTATGGAAAAATTCTTGATGCCCTAGAGCAGCGCAAAAAAAGGATTGAGGAAAGTCTAAAAAATGCAGATACCATTGAGTTGAAACTTAAAGAAACAGAAGAGAAAAGTACAAAAATCATTGAAGATATCCAATCCCAAGCTCAAAAAATAATTGCAGAAGCAAAAAGCCAAGCATCAGAAATTGCAGCAAAGGCTTCACAAGACGCACAAAAAACTATCCAGGAAGCAGTGATTGCTGCTCAAGACCAAATAGAGACAGAACGCGAAAAAATGAAAGAGAAACTTCAAGAGGAAACTCTAACTCTAATCGTAGAAGTGGCCAAAAAAGTTTTAGGTAGAAATTTAAAGACAGCGGAAAAACAGAATTTGACAAAGCAGGCAATCATAGAAACAGTCAGGAAAATACAGTGAGATCAGGTAAAAAATATTACGAGACTATAGCAAAAACATTTTATAAAAAAAGCCTAAAGAATGATCTTGTCGACGAAAAAAAAGTGAGAACAGTACTTAGCATACTTGTAAGCGAAAAACCAGCAGGTCTATCCTCAATTCTCAAGGCTTACAAACGGTTTGTCACCAATAAGCTTGCAAGTGAACAAGTTGTAATGGAAACAAACAGTAAAACTCCCATTCAAAAAAGTATTATCGAAAATTTAATAAGAAAAACCGGTGCACAAAGGGTAATAAACAAAATAAACCCTCAAATAGTCTTTGGTGTGAAAGTTCACCACGGTGATTGGGTTTGGGACGATACACTAGACGGAAAATTACAACAAATCATAAATAATTAAATAAATTATGGGAATAGTCGAAGAAATAGAAAAACAAATTGAAAAGGCAAAAATATCAACTCTCCCAAAGAACATTGGCTCTATTCTCGAAATCGGAGACGGTGTCGCAAGAATAAGTGGTCTTTCTAATGTCTCAGCATCGGAAATAATCCTTCTCCCTCACAACATTACCGGACTTGCCCTTAATTTGGAAGAAGACTCGGTTGGTACTGTCATTTTTGGCGATTGGACACTTCTCAAAGAAGGCGATAAGTGCGAAACAACCGGAAAAATTATCGAGGTTCCTGTTGGAGAAGAGTTGATCGGCCGTGTAGTCGATGCGCTCGGTAATCCTATCGACAATAAAGGTGCCATAAAAACACAAAAGCATTATCCGGCAGAAAGAATCGCACATGGAGTAATTTTTAGAAAATCAGTCGATACCCCCCTGCAGACTGGATTAAAAGCAATAGATTCTATGATTCCAATTGGCCGGGGTCAAAGAGAACTAATTATTGGGGACCGGGGTCTTGGAAAAACCGCCATAACACTCGACACAATCATAAACCAAAAAGGTAAAAACGTCATCTGCATCTACGTTGCAATTGGCCAAAAGACCAGCAAAATTGCCCAAGTTGTCGCAACACTCGAAAAATACAAAGCACTCGAACATACAATCATAGTTTCTGCATCTGCTTCCGATTCCGCAACAATGCAGTACATTGCACCTTACGCCGGCTGTGCCATCGGTGAGTACTTTATGGATAATGGTCGTGATGCACTTATCGTCTACGACGATCTATCAAAACACGCCTGGGCATACAGGCAACTCTCCCTTCTTCTCAAAAGACCATCTGGCCGTGAAGCATATCCGGGAGACATTTTCTATCTTCACTCAAAGCTTCTTGAGAGAGCCGCAAGGTTAGACGAAAAATACGGTGGCGGTTCCCTTACTGCCCTACCTATTATAGAAACTCAAGCAGGTGATATTTCTGCATATATCCCAACAAACGTAATTTCTATAACAGATGGGCAAATTTTCGTAGAAGCAGATCTTTTTAACGCCGGGGTCAGACCGGCAGTTAACCCCGGTATTTCAGTTTCTCGAGTTGGCGGAGCGGCCCAAACTAAAATGATGAAACAGGTGGCCGGAACCCTGCGCCTGGACCTTTCCCAGTACAGATCACTGGCAGCTTTTGCACAGTTTGGATCAGATCTTGATGAATCTACTAAAAAAAGATTGGAGCGGGGCCAAAGAATCGTCGAAGTTCTAAAACAACCACAACTCTCCCCAATGGATGTAGCTTCCCAAGTCGCAATTCTCTGGGCAGTCACAAACGGATACCTCGATGATATACCTCTTACCAAAATAAAAGAAAAAGAAGAAAAAATTCTCGCACTTTTTGAAGCAAACAAAAAGCTAAAAAATTACTTGGAGGAAAATCAGGAAATTGACGATTTTGCTAAAAAAGAGCTCGAAAAAATGATCAGCGGAAAAGTTAACATCACAGAAAGCACTGCAACCACTGAAATCACAGGAAAAAAATCGAAACCACAGAGAAAGAAATCTCCAGTACCCTCAGTGGTTGCACATAAACAAAAAAGGAGGAAAAACTAGTTACTAGCCACTAATTTATGGCACAAGTACGTGAGATTAAAAAACGAATACGCTCTGTACAAAACACCCAAAAGGTAACCCATGCCATGGAATTGGTTGCCGCCGCAAAAATGAGAAAGGCTCAGATTTTAGCGCTTGCCGGCAGACCATACAGCTCATCCCTTCATGAAATTTTATCAAGTGTCCAAAACGCAACAAAAATAGATACTATTCATCCACTGCTTGAAGCAAACAATAGCCAATACCAGCTAATAATCATTGTCAGCTCAGACCGTGGCCTGACTGGAGGGCTCAATCTAAACGTTTTTAGGGAAATTTTAAGGTCAGAACCAAAAAACGCTAAATATTTATCGATTGGTAAAAAAGCCCGTGATTTTACCGTAAAAACCGGTAGTGAACTCATCGCAAGCTGGCAATCAGAAGAGATTCCCTTCATCAACATGGCAAGAACACTCACAAAAATGGCAACAGAATCGTTTATGAAGCACCAATTCTCCAAAATTAGCATGATCTACCCACACTTCGATTCAACTATTAAACAAACACCGCGCTGGGTACAAATTTTGCCAATCCCACCCGAAGAAAACATAGAAGAAAGACTTGATAATATCGAATTTTTATATGAACCTACAGCAGATCAAATACTAAACTCTATCCTAACTCACCACATACTGACCCAAATTTATCAGGTTTTGATCGAGACAAAAGCATCCGAGCACTCAGCCCGCATGGTAGCCATGAAAAACGCCACAGATGCAGCAAATGATTTAATCGACGACCTCACGCTAACTTATAATCAGGCAAGGCAAGAGTCAATCACCAAGGAACTATTGGATATAACAACAGCACAAAGGGCATTTCAATAGAAATTACAATGATTAATAACCAAATAGCAAACAATATTTAATGATTAAAACTTTAAATATTAAAAATTAGAATTTAAGTATTGTTTGTATTTTGTAATTTGTTATTTGGAATTTGAAAGTATATGGCAATAAATACAGGCAGAATCGTTTCAATCATAGGTCCAGTAATCGACGTCGAATTCGAAAGTGGCCAACTCCCTGACATCTACAACGCCCTCGAAGTTAAAAGTCCCATCAACCAAACAAAGCTGCAACCTAATCACCTGATTTTAGAAGTCCAGCAACATTTAGGGGATAATGTCGTAAGAACCATTGCCCTTGGTTCCACAGACGGCATTAAGCGTGGTATAGAAGCAACAAATTCGGGAGCGCCAATTTCTGTACCTGTAGGCGAAGAAACGCTTGGCCGAATCTTCAACATTTTCGGCGAACCTGTAGACGGCAAAGGTCCAGTCAAGACAAAAAAACGTTACCCCATCCACCGTAAAGCACCAACGCTGGAAGAGCAAGAAACCAAGTTAGAAATCCTGGAAACAGGCATCAAGGTAATTGATTTAATAACTCCATTCAATAAAGGCGGTAAAATTGGGGTCTTCGGAGGCGCCGGAGTTGGCAAAACTGTCATCATCCAGGAGCTTATCAACAACATCGCCAAAGCCCACGGGGGCTTCTCCGTATTCGCTGGAGTCGGCGAAAGAACTCGCGAAGGAAACGATCTTTACCGCGAAATGCAGGAAGCAGGCGTTCTTTCTAAACTAGCCATGGTATTTGGGCAAATGAATGAACCGCCCGGAGCAAGATTTCGGGTTGCTTTATCCGCCCTTTCCATAGCCGAGTACTTCCGTGACGAAAAAAATCAGGACGTACTCCTCTTTATCGACAACATTTTCCGCTTCGCCCAAGCCGGATCAGAAGTATCAGCCCTTCTTGGCCGCACTCCTTCTGCAGTCGGCTATCAGCCAACGCTAGCAGCAGAAATGGGGCAACTCCAAGAAAGAATAACCTCAACAAAAAAAGGCTCAATCACTTCTCTTCAGGCAATTTACGTTCCGGCAGACGATTATACCGATCCGGCACCAGTTGCCACTTTTGCCCACCTTGATTCAACAATTTCACTTGAGCGCTCCATTGCAGAGCAGGGAATCTACCCGGCAGTTGACCCACTAGCATCAACATCCAGAAATCTGGATCCGGCAATCGTCGGCCAAAAACACTACGATGTTGCCCGTAGCGTTCAAAAAGTACTCCAGCGTTATAAAGAACTTGCAGACATCATTGCGATTTTAGGCGTCGAGGAACTTTCAGACGAAGACAAAATCACGGTTACTCGCGCCCGCAAAATCCAGAATTTCCTTTCGCAACCAATGTTCGTCGCCGAAACCTTCACCGGCCGCAAAGGTGAATACGTCCCGATTGAAAAAACCGTCGAAGGTTTCGAAAAGATATTGAACGGTGAATATGACAATGTTGACGAATCAGAGTTCTATATGAAGGGTGATATAAGTACAGTCAAAAAATAGTGTATGAACTTAGGGAACCCTATTGCTTGGATATTCTTTTCTTTGATTTGGTCTTTGCCGTCGATCGCAGTTCTACTGATAGTAATCGGTGCAATACTTAGTTTTTTAAAAGTTGAGAAAAGCGTGACATTTATGCTCACAGCTTCGGTAGTTATGTTTTTTTTGATAGGGATCACTTATATGTCCTACATTGTATTTATTGAAAAATACCCCAATTCAAACAAGATCGAAAATATGATCGGTCTAATCATAGACTGGCCCTTTTTTCTAATTTTATATAGAGCCCACTAAAAATAATATGCTACATCTCCAAATCATAACTCCCGAAAAAACAGTTTTCGATGACGAAGTCGAGCAGGTTTCTATACCCACATCTAACGGTCAAATTACCATCCTGCCCCATCACACAAACCTCATTACATCCGTCGAGCCCGGCGGGATTGTTCTCAAAAAGCACCAAAAAGAAACTCATCTCGCATCAGGATACGGCTTCGCCCAGGTTGCAAACAACCAGATCAAAGTCTTGGTAGACCTTGCTGCGCCAGAAGAAGAAATCGAAGAAAAAGCAATCGAGATGGCCAAAAAAGAGGCAGAGGAAGCACTTGCAAAGAAACATGAACTCTCGGAAGAAGAATACGCCATCGCCGCAGCCAATCTCCAAAAGGCCCTTATCCAGCTCAAGGTCAAAAGAAGACACAGGCGTGTTTAGTATAATTTAAAAGTCATAAGTCAAAATTCAAAATTACAAATAAAAAGTTTTTACTTTTAACTTACACTTCTGACTTTTGCATTTTAACTTTTGACTTACCTATGTATAAATCCATTACCATCTCCGGCCCCATCGCCTCCGGCACCACCACAGCTGCCAAAACCCTCGCCCAAAAACTCAACCTCGAATATCACTCGGCAGGTGAGTTTTTCCGCAAATACATGAAGGGCCACAATATCCCCCTGCCCAATAAGGAAGAAATCCCCGACGACGTCGAGCGCGCTTTGGACAAAGAGCTGACTACCTTACTTGCATCAAATAAGCCGGTTGTTGTAGACGGTCTCTATTCCGGATATTTTGCCCGGAATATGCCCCGTGTCCTAAAGGTTAAACTCACTGCCGATGAAAGTGTCAGGATTAAAAGAGCCCTTGAGCGAGGCCAAAACGAAACTGCCCAAGACGTCAGGCGTCGGGACAAAGCACATGATTTAAAATTCCGCAAACTGTACGCAACCGAAGATTTCCTCGACCCAAAATTTTTCGACCTAATAATTGACAACTCAAACGCTTCGCAAGAAGAAGTCACAGAAAAAATTATTAAAAAGTACAAAGAAGACTAAGAAATCGCTCTACTTCCTAATCCAAACTTCATATTCAAAGCTTTGAGAAACTGCTTATCACTTAAATACCCGAGTTTAACTCTATATTTCCCCCTTTTAATTTCAATTCTATCGCCGGTCGATACCTTCCTGTGTTCCTGCCCATCAACAATTAGTAACACATTATCGCCTCGCACTATCTCAATCTTTACCAGCTCGTCCGGGGAAAGCATGACTGAGGGAATTGGCAACCCAATTGGGTTAATCGGAGTTACCAGCATACAATCCAAATCCGGGTCAACTATCGGCCCCCCGCTGGAAAGTGAATAAGCAGTTGAGCCAGTTTGTGAAGCAATAATGACACCGTCTCCTAAAACCTTTAAAAACTCCACCTCTCTTACACCAACCCGAAGCTCGACTACACGATACAAACCTTTAACAACCGCCTCATTCACTGCCCTAAAGTTATCTTTGCCAATTTTGATATCCAGAGAAATCCTCTCAGAAATAAATGTCTTACCGGCCAAAACCCGATCAACAGCTAACCTCCAATCATGTGCATCAACCGCAGTTAAGAAACCCAAGCTCCCTGTATTTATTCCAATAATCGGAATACCAAGCTCCACATATTCGCACGCTTTATGGATTAAAGTGCCGTCCCCGCCAAGAGTAACAATATAATCTGAACCCTTAACTTTCCTTTCATCTCTAAGTTCATGTCCTTCTTGCTCTAAATATTTTTTTATCCCAGAGATAATACCTCGCGCTTTTTGATCGTCTTTTTTAGAAACAACTGCAATCCGCATGTAGAAATTATATCAGGCCAGAGTGGGCGTGCTAGGGATCGAACCTAGGACCTTCTGTTTATAAGACAGATGCTACTGCCACTGAGCTACACGCCCTGGTTTCAACGCAAATTCTAACACTTATTTTGCCTCAAAAAAAGAATCTGGTATCATTAAGCTTATGATAGAAGGAAACGACCAACCACCAAAAGACGACAACCCAATAAATGACCTCTACACAACAGACCATCAACCAACTCCAAGGAAACCTGGCAGAATAGCAAACGTCGTTGGCAAACTGGCACTTGTAGGCGCCGCAATCGGAGTTGTTGGCGCTGGTACACGGGCTCGAACGGAGAATGACCCAACTCAACCAATAAAAGACGCGGTAGGTGTAAGTCGCACTATTAGATCTTTTACTATCGCAGACAAAATAGCCACAGACCATAAGCCGGAGCAGGAACATGTCGCACCCATCCCCACTATTGAACACCAAAGCTCTGTTGGAGATGAGGCAATCTTGTCCGAAAAAGCCGACTTAACAAAACTAGCGCAAGTATATGACAGTTTTGTAAAAGATCTAAAAGAAATACCGGGAGCAATTATGATGGGCATATCCCAACAAAATAAAGAGGGTGTTAAAATAGCAATCGGAGATAAAATCTATAAGTTTATCTGGACCAAAGGCGAGTACCAAATAGAAAAAACCTTAATCAGGGAAAGTGACGACAGAATAGATACATTCACTATTACAGATAACCTTCTGACTAAAACTTCCAGAGACATCAATCCCAATAACAATCAAACTGAAAATCAGACTACATCGCCCATAGATACCGGTGAAAGTCTCACAAACGAAATAAAAAAAGCGCATGAACAATGGACCGCGCAGCGAGATGCACAACGAGAAAATTTAACTCCGCCAACGATAGGTCCACTTAACCCAACGAATACTCCCGAACCTACACCAACCCGCATCCCAAATCCAACGCCAACAGAAACACCAGAGCCGCCTCATTCAGCCCCGAATCCGTTGAAAAGGGATATACAAGAAGCGGTCACTCAAACGGCAGAATAACAAAAAACCGAAGCAATTTTCGCAGTAATCACACCAAACACGATAACCCAACAATCATCAGAAACATTATCAAAGCCTTGCTCGATGCACAATCTCCGCATCCACCACGTTAACATCACGTCCGTAGCGAAGCCTCGAAAGCTGCTTTATCATCTCCGCAATCCTCAAGTCCTTATCCATCTTGGAAAGGTCACGCGTCGTGTCCAAAGAAAATGGCGGTACTGGCTCATTGCGAACTATAGTCTTGGCATACGCTTGAAATCTCTCAACATTAATTAAATCTGTCTCATTAAATACAGGTGTATATTCGTGCTGCAGATAATTGGCATCTGTTACACCAATTCTAAAACTGATAATTGTCCCCACATTACCAAAAATGGCGTTTTTAACCTCTTCTTCAATTTGGCCAATAAACTGGTTTGCAACAATAAGGTTTAAATGGAACTTCCTTGCCTCGGCCAGTATATCCGCGAAAGTTTCTGTCGCAAAGTTCTGGAATTCGTCAACATACAGGAAAAAGTCAGCCCTTTGTTCCTCCGGCATATCCTGTCTGCTCATGGCAGCAACCAAAATTTTAGGAACCAAAATAAGACCTAAAAAGTTAGAATTTTCTTCGCCTATCCGACCCTTGGACAAGTTAACTATCAAAATCTTTCTATTATCCATCACATCACGGATATTAAAGGCACTTTGAGACTGTCCGATTATGTTTCTCATCGTCCTGTTTGTAACAAATCGTCCAAATTTCGAAACAATGTAATCCAAAACCTCACTCTTGTGAAAATCCGACGTCTGAGCAATCTGATCCGTCCAATAGCGCCTCACAACAGGATCCTGCACCTTAGGCAAAAGTTCCTGTACATAATTCGCATCGGTTAACACCCGAACAACCTCAACAAATGTATTACCCGGTTCACTCATAACTGTAAGCATTGCATTTCTAATCGCATGCTCAAACCGCGGACCGATAATTCCTGTCTTATGCGGATCATAAAGCTTGTACATCAAACCCACAATGTAGGTTGCCACGAAGTGCTTCTCCTGTTCAGTTGAAGCCTCAAGCATATTCATTCCGATTGGCCGTTCAACATCAGCCGGGTTAAAGTAGATTACATCTTCTGCCCTCTCCGGCGGAATTTGGGACAGTAAATCTTCTGCTGCATCCCCATGCGGATCAACAAAAGCCACACCATGCCCTGCACGAATATCCTGCATAATCATATATTTCAATAACTCGGTCTTTCCGGTACCCGTCTTTCCGATTATGTAAATATGCCTTCTTCTGTCATCCTCGCTTATGTAAACTTCCTTAGTTGCACCCCTATACACACTCTTCCCAAGATGCAGGCCGCTGGATGGAATCTGTGCTGGTGCAGGCGCACGCTTGGCATTAACCCAAAAGATACCTGGTGTCTCTACAGTTTTATTTGGAAAATGAAAAACACTTGCCAACTCCTCGCTATTTAGGACACCGAACTTACCAAAAAGGGGCATATAGCGATAAATAAAATCAACCAAAAACTGCTTTTTAAACCTAATTCCGGCAGAAGTAAAATCGTTATATTCACCATTAAACTGCGAAAACGTGCTCTTTACGTTGTCCAGATGGACCTTAGCTCCTTCATCAGTTTGGGACGAGACAACAATCCTAACCACAACATCAAATCCAACCTTAGAACATTTATTTTCAATAGCCTCCATTTTCTTCGGATCAGGTGCAGATTTACTCTCCCGCTTTGGATCCATTTCGGCACTCTTTGTCTTGGAAACATAACTTTTTCCGGTAGTTCTCCAAGAACCACCGGATGGTCTCGCCAAGATTTGTACCACTGCACCCTCACCAGGTGCCATTTTCGCCAAAGCTGAAGTAATTTGCGATAACGGATCAACCGCCAAATCTTTATACGTTTTAATAGGTAAATAATTTGAACTCTTAAGCTTCAAAGCTGCAAATGCAAGTTTGCCTTCTTCGGAAAAGATATTATACTCCTCAACTTCACGTACATCTGCCCCCGGATATGCACCATGAACTTGTTTTTCAACCAAATCCTGAATCATCTTAGAGCATGATATATAAAATCTGATTTGCTCGGGTGTTGCAACAATCTCAAGAGAAAAGTGTTCTTGAGGAGTTAAAAATGCAAATGTCCCATGACTCTTGTGTATCGAATATAAAGAAGAAAACATTTGCTCCGCAGCGTCAATCTTGATCTCATTGTCCCTTGGAACCGCAACCTGCAGCAGCACGAAGTCCAAAGATCTTTGCTCTCGATCCTTGTTCTTCATCCAGATAACCCAAAGCCATCCGACACCAAAAGCAAGAACTGCCAAAATCAGAAGAGCAACAACCAATATACCCATTGTTCCCAAAATCAAATTGAAAGCAGAAAATGGGTCTATTTCTCCTGTTCGTCTTGCTGGATCCTCAATTGGCATCGTCAGCACCCTCCAAAACCTTATCTTTCTCCGACCCGGACTTCCTAAATATCACTTTCCTGACATGCTTGTGGGCCATTTTCAAAAGCCTACCAACAAAAATTGCTAAAGCCGCCAAAGACGAAACCCCAACTATATTCCTATTTATTAACCTTTTACCACCCAATCTTGTACTCTGGCCTTTTTCAAAAACATCTTGGGAGACCGGAATCTTTATAGTGCCTCCCTTTTTAAGCACATCACTTGCATCCTCATCATGCGATGTAACTCCCACTTCACGAACGTCAGGTGAAATCTTAGCCTCAGCCTTTACTTTTGTTTCATTTCCCAGCGCCTGCTCTACCTGTTTTTGCGCCTCCAAATCCGCTTCCTTATACTTCTCCTTTACTTCATCAAGAAGTTGTCCTTCCTCTTTATAGATAGCATCTTGCTCTTTTCCTGTGCGAGTTCCAATAGACTCGTCACCTTTTACACCACCAGAAGATAGCGGAGCAGCACCAGCACTTACTGTTTTTGGGCTCTGTCTGTCGTCGGGAACGTTTTGCTTTGTATGGACAGGCATAAATATATAAAACCACTTTGTGGCTTGCACCAATTATAGCCGAATTCTACCGGTGATTAAAGGGAACGTGAAAGCTAAACACTACCTCTTTACACGTCTCAAAAAAGCATATTCGTAAAAAACCCCAACAAAGCTTCCTGTCAAGCCACCAGCGAGATAAGCTACCAGGTTTGAGTATTCACCACTCAAAACAATTGGCCCAAATGAACGCACCACGTTTATAGATGCTCCACTCACCGGGAAAGAAATAATTGTAGCAACAGTCAAAAACAACCCAAAAACCAATGGCCCAAACACACCTGGTGCAGTTTTGTTGATACAAACAGCAAAAACTAAAAAGACGAAAACCGCACTTAAGATAATCTCCAAAACCAAAGCACTCTCAATCCCCACACCTAGCCCCAAAGCAGGTACCCCGTATGCTGCCATAACAGCTCTCTGTCCAAAAGCCACAGAAACCAAAACCGCCCCTCCAACACTTCCTAAAAATTGGGCAATCAAATAAAAAACAGTCTTTACTCCAGAAAGTCTTTTTACAAGCCACAAGGAAATAACCACTGCCGGATTCAAAAAACCACCGGAAATATGATTAGTTCCATACAGCACACAAGTGTAAGAAAGGCCCATACCAATCGCAGTAGTAAGCAAATGTACTTCACCAAATACTGATTGAGAAACAACCACAGACGATGCCAAAAAAACAAATAATAAAACCCCAACAAACTCAATCACATACTCTTTCCAGGGATCAATCCACACTTTTAAAAAAGCAAACGATAACTTCATCTAGAAAAATTAGAACACGAAGTGGGTTAACAAATCAACTAACATTTGACACCTTTAACCTATTTAACACTTATGTTGTTTTAACAACCACGAAAATCTTTCTTTCAACGCAGGAGAATCAAAGATTGTAATCTTTATTCAATTACAACTTGACCATTAGCAGAAGGGTTTGAATGGTCATGGTAGCCCCAGGTTCCTATTTTATTACCTACTGAGACTGTTTTTGACTCACCCGGTGCAAGGCTAAGGACAAAGTTCCCACCGGTCAATTCTGGATTTTCAGTATGTGTAGGATGCTTAGCACTGCCTACCTGAAGCTCACTTGATGTATTATTCACCCAGGTAATTGATTCCCCCGCTTTAATTTTCACCATATTTGGACTAAACCCGGAATCAGTGGCAGTAATAGTCACAGAACCATTTGTTTCATTACTAGAAGTCTCTACTGTGGTCGGCTCACTTTGTGCATTCTGGGATGAAGAACTGTTAGCTCTATATATATTACACGCAGAAAGTAGCAACGCTGAGGACAAGATTAATCCTACTACCGCTGCTTTTCTAAAATTTTCCAATTTAAATCACCCCCATGATTATTTGTTCAAACATTTTACCAAAAATTTCAAAAGAATCCTAAACCTTGTTCGAGGATCCAAAAACGTCGATCTTATCCTCAACAACTGCCGCAACAGCGCGAATTACATCCGGCATCAGGTCGTAAATTTTGTATTCATCTGGTCTTTCACCAAGTTTTTCCTCAAGTGCTTGTTTATACGTCGCTCTAAGTTCCGTATTCACGTTAACCTTTACAACACCACCCTCTTTAATTGCCTCTTGAACATATTCAAGAGGGATTCCAGAACCCCCGTGAAGAGCAAGAAAAGTCTCCCCGACCGCCAAACGAATCTTTTTCAATAGTTTAATATCAAGATCTGGCTGAACCGGAAAAGTCCCATGAATATTCCCAAAAACAGGAGCCAGTATATCCACACTGGTTCCCCTAACAAAACGCTCTGCATCCTCAGCTTTTGTGTAAGATTCCTTTAACTTTTCAAAATCCAATTCTTCTCCATGTACTTCACTGCTACCACCAACCTTATTTATCTCTCCTTCAACAAGAATTCCATTTTTGTGCGCAACATCGACAATATCCTTGGTTTGCTTAATGTTTTCCTCAAGTTCCAAGTCAGAACCATCAAAATGAACATTGTTAAACCCCGAGCCTGGGGATGGGTCATCATCCGACAGTTCGATGGCCTTCATCACATCATCACGAGTCTTTCCATGATCCAAATTCAAAAGTATTGGCAAACGTGTCTCTTCTCGCGCATTAGCAGTTAAGTCAATAATATTCTTAAGTCCAAAATATCCAACTTCACCCGGTGAAAACGCCACAATCACCGGTGATTTTTTAACATATGCCGCCATAACCACTGCCTTAAAAATCTCGAGTGAATCAACGTTAAACGCACCAATGGCAAACTGTTCTTTTCTCGCCCGCTCAAACCAATCACGTGCATTCATATTTATACTAATTGAGTCTTTTTCTTTACCTTAGCATATATATTCAAACCCAAAAAACCATTTACACCTGCTACTAAAAGAAACGGGACCCAAAAAAGTGACTTTGTAGAATATGTTGCACCAGACAGTTCAAACCCTTCCCACACAAAAACAAACATCACCATAAACTCAAAAATAGAAACTAATGTTAAAAGCACCGTCGCCCTAAACCTGTCTAAATACCACAAAAAGGCAATTGGTAAAAACAAAACAGCACCCAACGCCATTCCGTTAAACAATGTTTTATTGATCGTAAAATCCCAAATATTCAAAAAAACAAACACAAAAACAATATTTGCAATTGCATAATTGTGGTTACTATTCCACTTCTTCAATTTTCTTGAGTCTCCTTTCATGCCTTCCACCTTCAAAATCAGCCTCGAGCCATGTCGTAACCGCACGTTTTGCCTCATCTGGAGTGATAAACCTGGCACCAAGTGCTAAAACATTGGCATTGTTATGTTCACGAGCCAACCGAGCAATCTCCGCTTTCCCACTGTTGTAAACCGCAGCCCTTACCCTCTTAACTTTATTTGCCGCAATCGCCTCCCCGTTTCCACTACCACCAATAACTACTCCCAGAGAATCTTTATAATTGGCAACTTTCTGGGCGCAAGGAATAATAAAATCTGGGTAATCATCACTCTCATCCATTTCAAATGCCCCACAATCTTCCACCTCATAGCCCTTAATACCCAGATATTGGATTAACTGCTTCTTCAGATAGAACCCTGCATGATCAGAGGCTATATACACTTTCATAGATGAAATCCCGCGCTTGTTCCGTACTTGCGCCCCTTGTGGGTGCGAGGCTGTAAGCCTCCGACACAAGATAAGCATAGTATGGGATGGTCTGCAGCAACGTAAATCTTCATCCTTATTTAAGGGTACTAACATAGATTACTATATGCAAACTTAACATGATACGATTGTATAAATGGGTAAATTAATATTATTATTACCACTCGTTCTATTGGTACTTCTAGTTTTCTCTTTCTCTTTTTTAATACCACCCGATTACAACAAAGTTTTCGAGGAAGCATACGAAGAAAGGATTAGCCTGGTAACAAAGTTCGTTATTAACCCAAAAAATATCAAGTCCGCCGAAGTTAGCAAAACAGGCAACCCAACTCGCGCGTTTGGCTGTCTATCTGGGACAGGAGACTATACGCTCACATTTACTGCACAAACCACTGCAGGGGAAAAAGATTTTGAATTCAATAGCAGCTGGGGCACAGACCCAAGTGGCGAAAAGATTATTTCAGTCAGCATCCCAAGCTTAACTAAATCAAGTATGGACAAAAATGGTTTATTTACCACTAACGAAAGTGCTACGAAACAACTGGTAAGCGAAATTGTAGCAGAACCTAGAATGAGAAAACAGCTTCTGGAAGAGAATCTGATGGAGAAAGGATACACTAATGAACCAGATCACTTAATAAGGATTGCCAATGCCACTTGGACATTCAGACAAAAAGCGTTCCCAAAACTCCAAAGGGCCCTAGAAATTGAACGAACGGAACTTCCCGGCTATCATGAAGGGCCTACTCAACTATTCACACCCTCATTCTGGATCTCGAAAATTTTTTACAGATGCTAAGCAGCCATAAGCGTCTTCAAATCAAACCCACTATTCCCTATATCCACCAAGTGCGCACTGACTTCAGCCTTGTTTTTAATAACCATCGTAAGTGACACAACATCAGCAGGATTGTTAATTACAGTTGCTCCAACAATCCTAGTAACCGATCCATATTTTTTTATAAAAATCCGCGATATCTTACCTCCTACCACAGAACCGCGCACAACAATGTTATCGGCAAAATCAGCATCCGTTACACCTATAAATGAGCATGATCCGTCAAAAAAGTTTATTGAATAAGAAGATGCTGTCTCAAATTTGGTCCTTTCCCCACACATAGTCTTACCAACAGCCAATCCCTGGCTAGTCGCATTAGCCCAGTTCCCCACCATATGTTGTCTCTCAAAAATTATGTCCTCAAACTCGGCACAATCACCAGCCGCATAAATATCTGCAACGTTTGTTTCCAGAAATTCGTTTGTCAAAATACCCCGGTTTATACCCACACCAGATCCCTCAAGCCACTTTAAATCGGACTTTATCCCAATACCAACACCTATAACATCCGCTTCAAAACGAGCCCCGTCCCCAGTCATAGCCGCATTGCCAACAAAGTGGTCAACCGCTGTATTTGTAATAATCTTCACCCCATTTTTTGAAAGCACATCAGATATAACACCTGCGCTTTCACTATCTATTTTCCCCTGCCAAAAATAATCTTCGATTACAAAAATTGTTACGTCTTCGATCCCCAGCTTTTTAAAACAACTTGCAAACTCCAGTCCTATAAAACCGCCGCCAATAATAATCGCCCGCCGTGCATCCTTCGCCGCAGAAATTATCTTGTCCGCATCATCAATGGTACGCAGATACAAAATACCGGCGCTTTCTGTCCCCGGAACATTAAACGGGATTACATATCCCCCAACCGCAATTAAAAGTTTGCCGTATTGGATCTCATTGCCATCTGATAATCTGACTATTTTTTTATCACTCTCCAGTTTATCTGCCTTAATACCTTTCAAAAGCTCTATTCCCTTTTCCTCATACCACTGTGGCTTTTTCAAAAAAACCTGCTCCCTGGCAATTTTACCGCGAACATAGTGTGGCACTAAAACTCTCGAATAAAACTCATAGGGCTCGTCCGAAACAATTGTTATTGTAGAATCCGCACACAAATTACGAATTGTATCCGCAGCAGTCGTACCTGCCGCCGATCCTCCCACAATTAAAATATCCACTGACTTCATATCTTCAAACAATCCTGCAATCTAACAATGTAGCAATCTAGCAAATCATCATCATCTTACTATCCCTTCCACAACATTGCCTATTACATATGCCCCAAGCGCAGCCGACGAGCCAATCAACAAGACTTCTAGCCCACCGCGAACCCAGCTAACGGTTGTGATAATCGATCTGAGCGCTCCTACGGCAAACAAAGTAAACGCTCCAATTACAGCCGAAAATAAGAAAGTATTGGGTAAATTGCCGACCAAAAACGGTACAAGAGGGAAAAACCCCGCAACCACAAATGCCAGAAAGGTTGCAAGGCCGTGTTTTCTAGGATCGTCAGCAGACTCCTCAATGATATCAAGCTCATCCCTCATCATCGTATCCACCCAAACCTTTCGATCAGAAGTAATAATCTCGACCGCTCGCTCCAAGTCTTTGCCTCGAAAACCCTTTCTTTCAAAGATCTCTCTTATCTCTTCAACTTCGATCTCACGCAGATGATCTATCTCCCATTCCTCTTTTCTTCTTTGGGCGCGCGCATAATCTTGTTCTGATCTTTTTCCCAAAAAATTCGAAGCTCCCATCGAAAAACCGTCCGCAACCAGATTGGCAAACCCCAAAACAATAATCACCACCGGCGAAAGAGACGCTCCCGATGCCCCGGCAACAACCGCAAACGTCGTAATAATGCCATCATTTGCACCATAAATTAAATCTCCAATATATTTGCCGGCAGTGTGCCTATGATACAAACTCTCGTGCTTGCGATATTCCGCGTTTTCTGAGAGAAATTTTTCTTTACGCTTCAAAACGCTTTGAAGATAATCATCCAACTTATTCTTATCACCCTTATTCATGCTGTTAGCGTAACAAGATTAAAGCACTAATATCAAGCAACTTGCACTAGCCTGTTAAAGTATCAGCCAATTAGTTTACATCCCCCTCAGATTGTTGGCAAAGGAAAA
>CAZBKB010000017.1:0-19375 GCA_964492425.1 uncultured Gammaproteobacteria bacterium
GGGGCACGCCATTTAAAAAACTTATTTTCGTTAAGAATAAAAAACCTAGTCGCAGTCGATCTTGACCAAAAAAGGCTTGAGAATTTAAAAAGAGATATTCCAAATCTTAAAACATACAAAGGCCTAGAAACAGCACTTAGAAAAGAAAAGGGTATAGATGCAGGTTTTGTATGCACTCCAACAAGTCTTCATATTCCTGTTGCATTAAAACTTGCTGAGGCAAAAATTAACCTTTTTATAGAAAAACCTCTTTCCCATAATTTAAAAGGGGTTCTGAAACTCGTAAAATTGGTCAAGGGGAAAAAACTCATAACAATGATGGGAATGAACTACCGTTTCCATCCAGGCTTAAAGTTAATTAAACAAATCATTGACGAGAGAAAAATAGGGAAAATATATTCAATTGTTGCCTTTGGCGGGCATTATCTTCCCGATTGGCATCCGAATGCTGATTACCGCAAAGAATATGCTGCTCAAAAAAAGCTTGGAGGAGGGGTACTTTTGACAAGCATACATGGACTTGATTATTTAAGATGGCTTGTAGGTGAACCGAAATGGGTTTTTGGACATATTGATAAGGTAAGTAATTTAGAAATAGATGTAGAAGATGTTGCATTTGCATTTTTTGAGACGGACAAGAGAATAAAAGTTTCCATATATACGGACTTCTTACAAAGAGTGCCTCAGCACGGGCTTGATGTTATTGGCGAAAAAGGTACAATTAAATGGAATTTTTATGAAAACAAAGTAGATATTTATGATCCGAGGGGGAAAAAATGGATATCGAAAAAGTTTAAATTTGAAACTAATGACATGTATATTGATGAATTAAAATATTTTCTCTATCGCCTAAAATTAAGAAAACATATAGAGGATCTGAACATTGAGGATGGCGCTAAAACTCTGCAATTAGCCCTGGCTGTCAAAACTAATTATTCGATTCGAAAATATTTTAGTTTTTCAAATGAAAACTAAATTAAGGAAACAACACTATGGAAATGTTCTTGTAAAAGTTGATAATTACGATGTCATAGATTGTAAAAAATGTAACTTTGCTCACCTATTACCCATCCCAGGAAATAAGGAACTAATAACAACATACGAAAAAGTTTTCTATGAAAAAGAAAAGCCTGATTACTTTGAGAGACACCTAAGAGATTCAGACTGGTGGAATGTTGTTTATGATGAAAGACTTTCACTATTTGAAAAATATCTAATTGGTAAAAGGAGAAGCCTGCTTGACATAGGTTCTGGTCCAGGATTTTTTCTCAAGTATGCCAGAGATAAAGGATGGAAGGTCATTGGGATTGAACCATCTAAGCGGGCTTCTTCTTATGCAAGGACACTCGGGGTAGAATCGGTCACAGGTTTTTTTAACTCAGATGCCGTTAGGGGATTTAACGAATTTGACGTTATACACATGCAAGGAGTTCTGGAACATTTACCAACCCCAAAAGAAACAGTTGAGAACTGTTATAAAATTCTAAAATCGGGTGGATTATTTTGTACTGTTGTCGCGAACGACTTTAACCCATTTCAATTGATCCTCAAAAACTACCTAGGTTTTAAACCTTGGTGGGTTGTACCCTCGCAGCATATTAATTATTTCACAATTTCTTCGATTAAAAAATTGATTGAAAGTTGCAAGCTTAGGGTAATTGACATCGTTACTACTTTTCCGATGGAGTTGTTTTTGTTAATGGGAGATAATTATGTAGACAACGACAAAATCGGTAAAATTTGTCATAACAAACGGAAAAGATTCGAATTTTCTCTAATCAAGGGTAACACACAATTAAAAATTAAACTCTACCATCTCCTGGCTAAAAATAATTTAGGCAGAGACATTATTTTGACAGCAAAAAAAATTTGATATGTGTGGCATATTTTTAGCAGTATCTAAAAATACCAAAACAATATCTAAGATTTATTCTCAAAGAGATAAAATTATAAAGACTATTAGAAGAAGGGGGCCTGATTATTTATCGATAAAAAAAGATAGTAATTTCGTCGCCATTCACTCTTTGCTGAGCATAACAGGTCTGAGACTACAACCAATTATCACCGATAAATTGCTTATTTTATTTAACGGAGAAATTTACAATGACTATAAAAATTATAATCATGCTTATAATGACACCGATTTAATAGTTAAAACAATAAACTCACGTGATAATGTGGCTTTTACATTTTTTGATGGAGAATTTGCAATTTGTGCATATCTCTTTAAAAGAAATAGATTGCTTCTTGCTACGGATCCATTTGCTACCAAGCCTCTCTACTTTCAATCAGGAGCTGACTTTCTTATTGCCGGTACATTCGATACCACAGTTGCAAAAGCGGGTCAAAGAGGAGAAATAAAAAAAGTTCCAGCTAATACCTTAATTGAAATAGACACTAAAAATTTTCAAATAAAAAGTCAGAAAATAATTCGCCCTTTTGACTTTTCCAACCAGAATAGTACTGATTTTGAAAAATGGAACCATGTATTTAAAAAAGCCATTATAAAAAGAACGTATAACTCGAGACATAGAGTTTTCCTAGGCTTAAGTTCCGGGCATGACTCGGGATTGATGGTAGCAGAAATGATTGAACAAAAAATCCCATTTCATGCATATGTTATGACTTACCTAGAAGATCAAAAAATTATAGATGAGAGAATAAAAATCTTGAAAAAAAACCAAATTAAATTTGATGTACTTGATCCAAGTAAAAAAGAGTGGAGAAAGATTAAAAATTTTGTTTCCAAAAATGTTGAACCGTACAAGTTAATAAATCCTGATGATTCATTCCAAAATTTTAGCGATCCAGATTTGAGAAAAAACAGTGGCTTTATAGCCTCTGCCTTAATTTTCAAACACGCAAAGGAAAATGGGGAATTTATCGGCTTATCCGGTCAGGGAGGAGATGAAATCTATAGTGACTATTACAATGAATTTGCCAACCCGAAAATGTCGGAATTAAAAGGTAAGTGGCACGGAGTTAAGGGCCCATGGAGAAACTTTTATGGGGGTTGGAATAAGGTTTTTTTAGGAGGGAATGAGCGAATAAGTAGTCTATTCGGAATCGAATCAAGATACCCTTTTTTAGATTTTAACGTAGTTCAAGAGTTTATCAACTTGTTGCCAAAGCTGAAAAGCAATTATTATAAAGCACCAATAACAAATCGTTTAAATGAATTAAATTTCCCCTTCCACCCAAAAAAATTTGGATTTGCTGGATTTAATGATAAGTCTTTAGTTCCATAGTCTGCAAGATAATTATATGAATATCTCCAAGTGTGCCATTTGTAACCAAAACAAATTCAAAAAAACAGGAGTTGTTCAAACTTCAGTTTGGGAACGGCCAAATTTAAAGAGCCTAAAACGAAAAAATGTTAGTTTCGTTTTAGCTAAATGCCTTGTTTGTGAACATCAAATGTTAATTGGTGATTTTACTAAAACAAACCTTAATAACCTCTATAAATCTAGTTCACAAGATTTTACCCCACAGGTTGTAACTGAGAATCCCCAAATTAACATTGATATTTTAAAAAGCATTGAAAAATATGTGACTAGAAAAAAAGCCACAATTGTCGATTTTGGTTGTGGGGATCTCTCTTTATTAAAGTTGATCAAGAATAAACTTGGAAGAGTCAGGAAAGTTAGATTGATTGGGGTAGATTTTGTAAAACCACCATACATACTTGATGGTATCGACTATTTTCAAGCTAACTTATTAGAGATGGACAAAAATAATCGATTTAAAAATTTAAAGTTTGATTATGGATTTCTAGTTCACAGTCTAGAACACATTTTGCAACCAAGAAAATTGCTCACTGACATCCGTTCGCTTATGAATGAAAAATCCTTGCTTTATATCGAAGTACCAGATAATGGGTTGCTCGATGTTGTCAACTTATTAAGTTTAGACCTGATTACTCCTCAACATATCCAATACTTCGACTCAGACAGCTTAACCTCATTAATTACTTCCAATGGTTTTCAACTTTTGGCAAGGGATTCTAAGATTACCAATCAAATACCAAGGCTAAAAATGATAGTTAAAAAGAAAAGCAACATCTACCACCAAACACCTCTCTCAAAAGCAGTCGATAGAATTGAAAAAATAATAGAATCATCGGCAAATATAATTTTAACCATAAGCCATCATCATCAGGTTGCAGTCTGGGGAATTGGCGCAGATCTTGACAGAATGATTAAACTTAATAAGAAATTAAAAACCAAAATTGAAAGAAAAGAACTAATTCTATTCGACTCTTACCTTTGGGGCAAAAAATGGTTTGGCAATCAAATTTTAAATCCAGGTCAATTTAAGAAAACCAGGAATCTAAAAATAATCTTAACTCCGCTTGCTGCACATGTAAGAAAAGATATCTTTAAAAATGCCACCCTTATGGGATTTAACAAGGATCAATTAATTGACCCTTATCAATAATGATCTTTAAAAAAGGTGAGGTCGTCATCACTGGGGCAAGTACATATGGAGTAAAAAACCATGGGGATGACGCCATGCTGAAAGTATTTTGCGATCAAACAAGAAGGATCATTCCTAACTCTAAGATCACACTCGTTACAAGACACCCAAGCAAGGTTTTAGATCAAGAATTCAATATAAAATCTATAAAAAACATAGATCACAATAGTAAAACAGAAAGTAACAATAGATTTTTTTATGGATTTAATCGTGGTGACCAAGACAAGCATTTACAAGCAATCAAAAGCGAAATGGAAAAATCAGATCTGGTTGTAATTGGTGGAAATGCTTTTATGGAAGTTTCAAAATCTGAATTTTTAAGAGGAGTGACGACATATTCTGCTCTATTTGCTATTTGGGCTAAGTTATTAGGGAAGCCTTATGTATTATACGGAGCAGCTGTTTATCCGATAAAATCGGACTACACCAAAAAGATTGCTAAATTCATCTGTGAAAATGCAGCTCTTGTAACTTTGAGAGAGAAAGATTCATTAACCGAACTACTAAAGTCAGGCGTTAAAAATTATGGGAATTTAAAAGTTTTTGCTGATCCGGCTTGGGGACTTGAACCGGTATTAACAAAGAAAAGAGGTCAAGAAATCTTGAAAAAAGAAGGCATTAAATTAAAAACAAAGATTTTAATTGGAATTGTTTTTAGACATATGTACTGGCTTTGGAATCAAAAAGAAACCGGAAAATATGCCAAATTAATTGCTAGACTTTGTGATAATCTTATTCTTAAATTAAATTGCGACATTCTGCTTTTTCCTAACTGCACTTATGATATTGATAATCCATATGAAGATGACCGAGTGATCGGAATGCTAATTACATCCAAAGTAAAAAGACAAGATAAGGTTCACCAAATAAGAGGTGATCTTTCACTCAACAATACCTTATCCATTTACCCCTTACTTGATTTTTTAATTTCCAATAGACGTCATTCATTAATCTTTGGAGCAATCCACAATGTTCCAATTTTTGCTTTGAGTACAGGTCACCCATGGCACTTTAAACCTTGGATTAAAGAGCTAAATCTTGAAAATCAACTGGCAAGTTTAACTGATGATACAATCTCAGAAATTGAAACGAGAATAATTGAAAGCTTCAACCGAAGTGACAAAATTAAAAAAACTATTTCCAAGACAGTTCCAAGATTAAGAGAAAAAGCTTTAAGGGCAATAGACGAGATTTCAAAAATAATTTAGAAATGACTAGATAAATAATTGTGATATAATATTTCATTCGTTATGCTCAAAAAGAAACTAAAACTAGATGGGAAAGTCGCTTTAATCACAGGATCAAGCAGAGGAATTGGGAGAGCAATTGCATTGGCAATGGCAAAAGAGGGAGCAAATATAATTATTACTTACAATACCCAAAAGGGGAAAGCTGAGAAGGTAGTTTTAGAAATTAAAAAAATAGGATCAAAAGCAATAGCTGCCCAGATGAACGTTAGTGATAGAAAAAATGTCCAACAGACAATTCAAAAAGTTTTCAAAACCTTCAAAAGAATAGATATCTTAGTAAACAATGCTGGCATAAATATAACAAACGATTTTGATAAAATCAGCGATAAAGACTGGGATAAAGTAGTCGATACAGATTTGAAAGGCCCATTTATTGTAACTCAAGAAGTTTTAAAGGTTATGAAAAAGCAAAAGTCTGGTAATATAATAAACATTTCATCATTAAGTGGTGAAGATGGCGGCCCAAGAACGCCATCATATGCTGCCGCTAAGGCGGGGGTTCTCGCACTAACACTAAACGAGGCGATCTTCTGTTCAAAATACAACATCAGGGTAAACGCAATTTCACCAGGAGTAATTGCTTCCGAATTAACAGAAGAAACTATGCACCCTGAAGTTAAAAAGAGACGACTTTCCCAAATCCTTCTAGGCAGATTCGGAAAATACGAGGAAATAGGACCAGCCGCGGTGTTTCTCGCTTCAGATGATTCGAGTTATATTACCGGTGAGATACTTCATGTCAATGGGGGTGCACACTTGAAACTATGAAAATATTTGTAGACAGCTCTAATATTGATGAAATAAAGATGGCTATTAGTTGGCATTTGGCGGATGGTGTAACAACTAACCCAAGTACTTTAGGTAAAACAGGCCAGGATCCATACAAAGTAGTCAGACAAATTTGTTCTCTCGTAAAAGGTCCTGTCTCGATGGAAGTAACTGTAAAAAGTCACAAAGATATTGTAGAGGAAGGTAGAAAAATATCAGAAATTTCCAAAAATATACTTGTTAAAGTGCCAGTAACCCGCGATGGGCTCCTTGCAATTTACGATTTGGCAAAATCTGGAATTAAAGTTAACGCAACTAATCTTTTCACTCCAGTACAAGCTTTAATCGCTGCAAGAAATGGCGCCTCTTATGTAAGTACGTGGATGGGTAGAAGCGATGATATTTATATGGATGCCGTCAAATTAGTCAAAGATACTAAAGAAATTTTTGATGTTTACAATATAAAAACTCAAATTATTGCCGCAAGTATCAAAAATACTCGACAGATAGTTTCAATTGCCAAAACTGGTGTCGATATAGCAACAATTCCTTTTGATGTTATTGAAAAAATGACTACGCATCCGATGACGGATACAACTTTTGATGGATTTTTAAATGATTGGTACTTAAATCCTACCCTCAAACGTAACCCCAAAAAATGAGTCAGAAGACACTTTTGGTTCTTGGAGCCGGCCCAGAGCAGGTTCCTGTAATACAACAGGCAAAAAGGATGGGTTTGTACGTTGTGGCCTCGGATATAAACCCTAAAGCTGAGGGTTTTAAATATGCAAATGATTATTTTATCGCCAGCACTTATGATGCTGACCAAACCGTTAAAGAAGCCTTATTTTTCAATCGGAAAAAAAGAAAGATTAATGGGATCATGACAGCCGCATCTGATGTTCCTTTAACTGTAGCAAGGGTTACAGCAGTGCTTGGCTTACCCGGCAACTCTATTGAGACTGCAACAATTGCCCAAGACAAATTATTAATGAAAGAGACTTTTAAAAAATATGGCGTGCCAGTCCCGTGGTTTTTAAAACTGCGCGGTCTTGGGCATTTTAAAAAAATTGTAAAGGAACACGGTGCTCCACTCGTTATTAAACCAATTGACTCGAGAGGAGCAAGGGGGGTTTTATTTATTGACGACAAAACTGATCTCGAATGGTCATATAAAGAATCCAAGGCGAATTCCCCTACCGGCAGAATAATGGTTGAGGAATTTTTAGAAGGGCCCCAAATTTCAACTGAATCCTTTTTATATGATGGTTTTTCAGTCACACCAGGAATCGCAGATAGAAACTACAGAGATCTTAAAAAATTCATTCCTTATATTATTGAAAATGGCGGTGAACTACCATCGAATCTGCCGGAAGCAGAACAAGTCTCAATTAAGAAAACAGCTGAACTTGCTGCTTCAGTTTTGGGGATAAAAAGAAATAGTGCAAAAGGGGATCTGGTTTTAACTAAAGAGGGACCAAAAGTAATAGAAATCGCAGCAAGACTTTCGGGAGGCTATTTCTCGACTCACGAAATTCCGCTTAATACAGGAGTTGATTTGGTCGAAGCAGTAATAAAAGTCTCGTTGGGCGAAAAAATAGAACTCGAAAAACTAATTCCAAAATATAAAAATTGTATGGTCCAAAGATATTTTTTCCCTAAGCCAGGAATTATAAAGTCAATAAAAGGGGTTGACAAAATTAAAAAACTGCCATTTTTAATTCTATTTAGAATTTATGTTAAGCCAGGCGACACAATCAAAAAGATTGAAAACCACACAGAGAGGGCTGGAGTGTTTACTGTTGTGGGGGAAACAAGAACGGAAGCATTCGAAAGATCTAAGAAAATAATTAATTCGCTAATGTTCACTATATCCTAAAAATAATATGACTAACCTATATACTATTTTTCACGGAAATCTTCAGTTTTCTTCAATCCCCAAAAAGGCATATAGAAATGTAATCAGTAATTGTTACTGGCCGTTAATTGAAATACTGGAGAAAAATGAAAGATTAAAATTTGGGATTGAATTTAGCGGTCTTACTCTTCTGGAAATCGACAAGCTTGATAAGAAATTTTTAGAGAAGATTAAAAAATTAATTAAAGAAGAGAGACTTGAGTTTATTGGCTCGTCATACACCCAAGCAATCTTCCCTTTAATTCCCTATGAAGTCAATTTAAAAAATCTGGAATTAGGTATAAAAGTTTATAAAGAAATCCTCGGCTTTGTTCCTAAAATTTTTTATGTTAATGAACAAACATTTTCCGATGGAATTATAGATGTATACCAAGAATCTGGTATAGAAAACATTATTGTTGATTTTGACACAACAGCAGAAGACGTGCGTCTTGATAAATCTTTAATGTACTCTCCTGCAAAAATTAAAAATCAAAATGGGAAGGAAATAAATGTAATTTGGAACAGTTCTATTGCTTTTCAAAAATTACAAAGGTACATTTTTGATGAAATTTCTTATGAAGATTATAGAAACTATTTATCTTCTCGAATCACAGAAAGTAGAGAAGGTTCCTTATGCCTCTATGGAGGAGATTGGGAAGTGTTTGGTTTTTCACCAAAAGGAATATACAGAAATTACAGAGGTGATTTTAAAAAAATATCTGATTTATTTAATACTCTTTCAAGAGATAAAAAAATAGCCTTCGTTCTCCCCCATCAATTAGTCGGTGAAAAAATAACCGAACCGGCAATTAAACTTACGGATTTTGCGGACCCTATCCTTTGCAAAAAGCAGGAAAAATACAACGTATCCCGCTGGGCTTTGGCCGGAAAAAACACAATCTTTAGAAACACTCAATGCTTCAAGTTGTTTAAAGATATTAACTTTCTTAAAGATAAAGGTGCTGATAAAAAAATTATTGATAAATTGAGAAAAAATCTAGTTGTTCTCTGGGGCAGCGATTACCGGACAAACACTACAAAGGATAAAAACGAAGAGTACAAGAGCCTTTACTTAGGAACAGAAAGGCTCGTTAAAAAACACTTAATTGCGAATCAGGCTTTTCCAGTAGACAGAAATCTTAACAAAGATAAACTACAATTACTTCCTGAAGATGGCAATATAGAGACAAAGAGCACTAGGCTAACCTTAGACTGGCGCAAAGGGGCAACAATTAAAGAATTGACTTTTCCAAAAATTTTCCCTAAAAAACTGGCAGGGCTAGTGCCTCACGGCCATTTTCAAAACCCTAAACTTTCGCCGGACTGGTTTTCCAGCTATTGTGTGTTTGAAGCAGAAGGAGATAAAAAATACACCGACCTCTCCTCTACTGAAATCTTTGTGGATGAAAAATCAGACAAAGGCAGTATTCAGGTAATGGCCAAAATTAAAACACAAATCTGCGATATTGAAAAAATTTATAAAGTTCATAAAAATGAATCTAGGGTCGATCTTAGATATATTTTTAACTTTAAAAAAATCGGCTTAAAATCGGCAAGAATCGGCAGTATTACTTTTGACCCTCAAAATTTTGACAAGAAAGACTTTTGGTATTCTACCGTTAACGGCGGATCAGAAAGAGAATTGTATAACATGAATGACAAATCACTCGCTCAGGAAGAACTAATTTCTTTTAGGATTTCCAGCCGCGGATGTTTGGGGGCAACAGAGGAGTGGGTTGCAGCAGGCGATAAGGATAAGGGACTACTAGTGAGCTGGGATAGCAGCGAAATTGCAAGTAATCCAATTGTGCATTTTGAAAATACTCCTCAAGGTTTGTACGGGCAAATCCATCATTCTATTGCCGAATCGGACGAAACTGGATTTCCTGTCTTTAAAGATCAAGTCGTTTTCACAATTTCTATTGTAGGTATTCAATCCAAAGACACTCTCTCCAGGTAAAAATTCCCGTCATAATCCTTTTTAACCAAATAATCTAACTTAAACTTCAGTATTTTGTTGTTTTCGCTTTCAACACAACTTTTGACACCTTCTGTAAATAAAGAATTATCTTTTTGCCACGCCTGGAATCCTAAACCGTATGTTACCAATGGATTAACACTGTTATCGGTAATGCTAGAACCGTCAATTGATACCAGATCACAAATCCTTTTAAGCTGTTCGTCTGTCTGTACATTTGTTTTGTTTCCCGGAGCAAGATATACCCATCTGCCTGTAAGGCCTGTAATGTATCTGCTGATCTGGGGATCTATTGAGCCGATAACTGCATTTTTGGGTGTATTTGATTTAATATTATTTGTTAATTCGTAAATATCTTTATCAACCTTTAACTGCTGTCCGTACTCTCTTATCCAATCAATTTGTTTAAATAAACCAACGCCTAATATTGATACTGCTGTTACAATCCATAAAATATTGCTGTGTTTAAAATTGATATGTTTTAACCATTTTTGCAGAAGCAAAAGAATTGCTAATGTAGACAGTGGGGCAAGAGTCCTGGAGATAAAATGGTCTGCTTCCAAGTTTCTTCCAAGAATTATCTGGTGACCGTCTACCAAAATGGCTGCGGAGAAGATAAAAATTGCAAGTACCTTGAAGAGTTCGCTTTTCCCCTTAAAAAACCATAAAACTAAAGCAATTAATGCGTACCTGATTTGTACCGGAAATAAAAAGAAGACTGGAAAAGTTAATCTTTGAAAAATATCTTCCCTGCTAAAAGTGTTACTCACCTGCAAAGTATTTAAAATCCACGGCAGTGAAACGATAGTAATGATAAGTAGTGATTTTATAAAAACACCAACATTGTGTTTCTTGAATATCCCCTTGATATACAAAGCAGAGGCTAAAAGTACTGTGGACCCGACATAGGGCATTAAGTAAAAGGATAAACCCGATAGAAAGCTCCACAAATAAGGAATATTTTCCTTTTTGCTGCGTATGAACAAAGTAGTAACAAATACCATTGCAAATAAATAAATTGAGCTAATTTGCGGATAAGGAGTTCGGGATATAAAAAGAGGATTATTTTCTGCTCCTAGTATTTGGGTACCTTCCTTAAATAAATATGGCAATAAAGAAGAAATAAAAGGAGCAACCGTTACGACTACACAACAAAGGAGAGAAAACCATCGATCGTAATTGTTTTTTCTTAAGCCAAGGTAGATCACAAGAGCTAAAAAAAACGGAAAAATAAAATCAGAAACAATAAAAGCCGATGATACCGAACCGGTAATTAATGACAAAAAAACTATTGGTAGAATTGCCATTAATTCTCCTGTATATAATGACGGGCTCAACCTGTATTCCCAAATATAACTGTCACCGATAATGTTACCTTTTAAAATTTGTTGAACCTTAGCTGCGTAAATGTAAGTCTCTTCATGCATATAAGACAGGTTCTGGTTAGTTGTGAACGGAGAGTATTCATTTCTAAATTTGAAGATTCCAAAAATATGGGGTAGGCTTGCTGTCAACCCGATGACTAGTATAAATATTAAGGTTAAAATTATTTTAAGGTTTTTCATTACTTTTAGATTATATCCATTTAATACTTGTTAATACTTGCACGAGAGATTAAAAATAGTTATTCTTTCTAGATTGTCGAGCCGTAAAAAACGAAAAGAGAAATCATTTAGTGCGTTATACAGCAAAGCACATTGTTGTTTATGATAATGATTACGACAGTATAGTCAAAATCCTAAAAAAATATGGTATATTTTGATCAAGGCTTACACTTAGGCAAAGCATGAAAATTCTCATTACAGGAGCGGCAGGAATGATCGGTAGCCATGCCGCCGAGTTTTATGCAAAACAGGGCCATACGGTCATTGCTGTGGATAATTTGATGCGCTCCCGACTCTTTAACAGCTCCAAACAATCCGTCGAATACAACTGGCAATACCTTAAGCGCTACCCGCGGGTACGGCGCGTAGTTGGAGACGTGCGAGATTCGGCTCTACTTGCAAGACTCCTCTCGCCAGAGGTCGATGCCGTCATCCATGCGGCCGGACAAACAGGAGTTCGTTATTCCCTTGAGAACCCATCCGATGACTTCTCGATCAATGCGCTCGGGACGTTCACGGTGCTGGAGGCTGTCCGACAACGATGTCCAAAAGCGCGCATGGTCTTTTGTTCGACCAACAAGGTTTACGGGCATGCGATTGACACCATTCCGTTGCGCGAGGAGTCCACTCGCTATAAATTTGTCGATTACCCGAACGGGATCTCAGAGGAATTCCCTGTGGATCGTACCGCACATACGCCCTACGGCGCGTCTAAATACACCGGCGACCTCTACGTGCAGGAATATGCCCACACGTACGGCTTGGCGACAGCGGTGTTTAGAATGTCCTGTATTTACGGGACACGACAGTTTGGTTTTGAAGACCAGGGCTGGGTCGCGTGGTTTACGATCCGAGCACTGACCGGCCAGCCCATTACGATCTACGGTGACGGTAAACAGGTGCGCGACGTGCTTTTTGTGGAGGATCTCATCCAAGCCTACGATTGTTTCCTCCGTGGCAACCTGCCGCATGGAGTTTACAATATGGGAGGAGGCTCCTCGAACACACTTTCGCTACTCGAGCTGCTCGCCCATCTAGAAGCCCTGGGGCTTACTCGCCCACCTATTGACTTCAAAGGTTGGCGTCTCTTTGATCAAAAGGTCTATATCTCAGACATCCGTAGCGCCAAGAAGCATCTTCGATGGGGGCCGACCACCTCCGTACGGGTAGGTCTCAAGCGGCTCGTCGAGTGGGCTCGCGAGAATAAGTTCGTTTTCGATGAGCTGGAGGCACCCCGTGCCTAAACTCCGTTTGCCACTTGTTTCCATTGTCATTCCGGCCATGAACGAAGCGGAGAATCTGAGCCCCCTTCTTCGGGAGCTCAAAGCAACGATCACCTCGATCCCGGATTATCGGTTTGAAGTGATCGTTGTCAATGACCACTCCAAGGATCGTACGGCTGAAGTCGGCCGGAAAGCCGGCGCTACTGTTCTTTCGAATCGACGGATGCCCGGAAAAGGAAATGCGCTCATAACAGGATTTGAGAAGACTAAGGGTTTGACCATTATAATGATGGATGCGGACCGTTCGCATCGGCCAGAAGACATTCCGAAGTTTCTCGAGCACCTTCAAAAGGGGCACGGGCTAGTCGTCGGTTCACGAACACTTGGGGGAAGTGACGAATACACGGCACTACGGATGCTCGGAAATGTCATTCTCTCGACAGTTTTTCGCGCCCTCACTGGTGTGACCACGACGGACGTCCTCAACGGCTACAAAGCCTTCCGCCGGGAATTATTCGATCGCTACCGTTACCGATGCAAAGAATTTGAGATCGAAATCGAGTTGATGATCAATACGTTGAGGCAAGGTTGGACTATCGGGGAATTTGCCTGCCACGAACGCAGCAGGGGCGCCGGCGAAGCGAAGTCCAAGATCGTACGGCACGGTTTGCGCTTTCTCTGGGCCATCATCAAACTCTCGGCCATCTACCGGCTGGAGAAACCCTTTGCCCGAAAGCGCTGAATCGCACCCAGGATTCTAGCGTTAGTTCTCCGTTTTCGACGTACAAAGATATGAAGGAATAAATTACAGAATGAGTAAGAAATACGGACAAATCATTAGCAATGAATACTAAAAAGCCTTTTTCTTTTATTATAGTCTCATTCATTTTAATTTGTATTATTTGGAGCATATTAATACCACCTTTCGAAGCCCCAGATGAAAGCGGGCACTATGGTTATGTAAGTTTTATCCTCAATAACAGTTCCCTTCCTAAACCACCATATTCATGGAACGAGGGTGGAAGTCTTTATCAACCCCCTTTATATTATTTAATGTTATCTCCTATTTTAAAAACTTTTGGCAAATTAAATTATGATAATGGGTTGAGGCCAAATCCAAAGTGGGTTGAAAATAGGTTCCAAGTGGCAAATGCGTTTATAGGTTCTTTTAAGGAATCCATTTTTTCAAAGAACTCCAATATTAGGGTTGTATATTTGCTTAGATTTGTCTCCATTTTACTGGCTACTGTAACAGTATTTTTTACCTTTAAACTTGCTTCTCTTATTTTTTTAAAACACAAAAATCTGGTAATTTTTTCAACCTTATTAGTTGCCTTTAACCCTCAGTTTATTTTTCATTCTTCCGCCATAACTAATGATAATTTGGCAATTTTGTTAACAACTTTGGCAATTTTTTTAATGGTTAAGACAATCAAAGGCGTTAAAATCAATCCCAAAACCGCTCTGGCACTGGGGCTGGTAGTCGGTTTGGCTATAATTACTAAACTAAATTTGCTTTTTCTTGTAGTTGTTATCTTTATCTTTTTACTGATGCTTTACAGGGAAAAATATTTGCAAATTCTAAAGACGGGTTTTTTTATATTAGCCGGAATATTAATTAGCGGAGGCTGGTATTTCTATTTGAACCTAAGTCGATATGGTGAACCTTTCGGAATATCAGCCCAGACCGAAATGTTCGCGGTTTTTGCAAACAGGAATACCGGGTACCACTTATTAAACGATGTACTTTTATTTTTTATGGCATCATTCCAGACTTACTGGGGAATGTTTGGCTGGTATAACATATATATGCCTCAAGCCTATTACTTGTTAATTTTATCAGTTATTTTATTTTCAATGTGGGGACTTTGGAATTACTTTAAGGAGAATATTAAAACCATATTTAAAACTACCCTTGATAAACAACTATTAATTCTTCTTTTATCCATTTTTATACTTTGGGGTTCTATGCTGCTAACTTTCCTTAAATACCCCGTTGTAAGTAATGGAAGGTTTCTTTTCCCAACAATTGCTCCTTTTGCCATTTTAATGGTTTTCGGAGTTAAAAAATATTTATTAAAATTTAACCTCGAAAACAAACACATAAATTTACTGGCTATTGGCGGATTCCTAATTAATATTTTAATTTTGTTTATAATAATTCTCCCTAAGTATCAATAATATGAGCAAGATAGAGGAATTAAGCCTAGAATTAATAAGTAAAGCAAATAATTACAATAAGTGGGTATACGAAAATATGAAACCTTACTTAAAATCCCCTGTTCTGGAAGTCGGCAGCGGCATTGGGACAATTACAAGCTACATAGCCAAAAACAATAAAGTAATTGCAACTGATGTTAGCAAAAAATATGTTTCGTTTTTAAAAAAAAGATTCGTAAAAAGAAAAAACTTTCTTGGAGCAAAACAACTTGATTTAACAAAAGTTTATAAAATTGGTAAATTCAAAACCGTAGTTTGTACTAACGTACTTCATCATGTAAAAGACGACGAAGCAGCAATTGGCAACATTCACAAATACTTAGAAAAGGAAGGTTTAGTTTTTGTCCAAGAGCCTGCCCATATGCTTCTTTTTGGGTCTTTAGACAAGGCACAGAATCATTTCAGAAGATATTCTAAAGAAACTTTAGCGAAAAAATTCAGAAAAAAGGATTTTAAAATAAAAAAAGTTTTTTACGGAAACAGCATGGGCGCTTTAGGTTGGTTTCTTAATTCGAGAATATTAAATAAAAAAGAAATCAATCCAGACTCTATAACTTTTATAGACAAAATTTTCCCATTTACATCATCTATAGAAAAAATTATCCCGCTGCCACTAGGTCTTTCTGTATTTTTAATCGCAGAAAAAAGGTGACCAAAACAAACGTATATATTGCCAGCAGTGAAGAGGAGGCATCATTTATATCGTCATTGCCGAAAAAAACCAAAAGAAAATATAAAATAATTGCAACAAGCTATGATGCCAAAGCTTTACTAGATAAGTTGAATGTAGATAGTGAAATTTTGGACCCATTGAAGAATGGTACAGCGGAAAAATTCATTAAAAATTCTCTCAACATATCTCTTGCTCTAATCAATGACAGGCAATTAGACAATATTTTTTCCGTTAATAATTCTAGTATTCTACCGCTGTTCTTGAACAGATTTCAGTATTACTTATTAAAAATACTAAATGCCGATGAAAATTTGAATCTTATAGCAAGAAAAAACCAAAGATTTAATATCGTGGTTAAAAAAACCACAAGAAATGGACATCTACCTCCCCCTGTCCACCACGACTTTACATCTCTCATAGCACCAATTTGGGCATCGTTTAATGATGTAAAAATTAAAACTATTTCCAGTAAAACTCATGGGGCGTGGACAGAAAGATCTTCGAAAAACAAGGTTTTGCATTTTTTTATTAGATTCTATGATCAGATAACTATAATGAAGATAAGCCCTAAAATTATCTTCGTTATCCCATCAGATCATGCTATCCAACTAGTAAAAATATTTAAGGAACTGGAAAAATCTAAGGTTCCGTATCTCGCAATTATTCATAACTTGACTGTTTACGATTGGCTGAAACTTAAAATCTCAAAAATAAATTTTGTTAATAGGGATTCGTTCACAGATGATGCGGACAAGAGAAAAATAGATTCTGCTCTCAATAACCTTCAAATTCGATGGAATAAGGTTAAGAAAAATTTTAAATTATTCAACGGTGACAAAAAACAAAATCTTCTACTTAACGATTACGCAAAATTACTTTTGAATCAAATAGTCCATTACGAGATGAGATCTGTTATTAATGATATGTTTATAGCCAGACATATTTTAAATATTAACTATCCCAGAATACTAATAACAACTACCGATCCTGATCCAAAGGTGCTTACCTTTATTAAATATGCCAATAGTAAGCACGTTAAAAGCATTACAATTCAACATGGGGCTTATGTCCAACCCAGTGTTGTTGACTTCCAAAGCCAAACAGCACTTATCTGGGGTCAGTATTTCAAAAATTGGTTTATAGAAAACTTGAAAAAAGGAGGTAAAGAATTAGTCATCACCGGTTCCCCATTTTTTGATAATTTGAGAATTAAAAAGGCTGTTAAAACACGTAATGAAAAATTTGTATTACTTTTTTTGTTGTCGAGCGAAGCAACCGAAAGTGTATATTTGTTTGAAGAACTTAAAAATATTTTTAGAAAAATCAATTCTAAAGAAATAGAGAAAGTAAATATTCGGCCTCATCCATGGCAAAGTATAGAAGAATCTATGCTCGCAGTCGATAAAAAATCGTACTCCAAGATAAATATAGCTGCCAAAAAAAATCTGCTAGAATATATAGAAGAATGCGATTTAGTTGTCACTATGAACACAACAGCGGGATTAGTGCCACTCATTTTAGGAAAACCTGTAATATACTGGGATTTCAATAAATCTGAAAAGCTCCCTTTTAAAAAGTACAGTTTGCCTAATGCTACTTCGCAGAGAGAATTGGTTGATTTAATCAAGAAATTTATGAGTGGAAGTTCAAGGATATCTGAAGAAGCAAGAAAAGAAATCCTGAAATCTATTTTCTATAAATTAGACGGAAAGTCAAGTAAAAGAACTGTCAATTATCTTAAAACATTACTTGATTAAAATAAAAAAGTGATGAAACGGATTTTCTTTCGGGTAATAGGATTTTTTTATTTTGAAACCTGATTTTTTGATCTTATTTTCAATTTTTCTCAGAGAATAACCACTTTTACCTATTTCCCAATAATGTTCACCTAGAAATTTGTGCTTGATTGGAAAATCCACTTTCAGCATAAATTCTTTTTTTGGGATGAAGGGCACGGCTTTTATTCCCAGATACAAGTGGGTGATGCTAAAGTGAGGCAACGTTAAAATAGTTGATTTTTTGCATACCCTCCTTATTTCCAGCAGTGCTTTATTAAAACAATCAAAAGGCAGATGCTCCAAAACTTCTGCACATAGAACGACGTCAAAACTATTTTTTTTGAATGGTAAGCTCAATACACTGGCAACTACATCGGGCTTTAGATTTTTGTCAAAATCGCAAGTTGTAATTTTTATTCCTAGTTTTTTAAGATAATCGGAAACAGTCATATTGCCCACCCCTATTTCCAAAACTGTTTGAGGTTCAAAAGATAAAACTTCTTTAACCTGATACCAGTAGCTCATCCAACGCTCTTTAGTGTCGTACTTTAAATTGTAGTAGTGATCTTGCGAAACCTGAATTTTGTTATTTTTTGCTCTTTTCATTTAAGCCAGCTTCCTTATAACCCTTGAGAGCTGCACTGCGAAAGCCGCTGTCGAATATTGTTTTGCTTTTAGCTGCCCTTTTTTTGCGATCCTCTCGGCAATCCTCGGTTCGGAGAGTAAATAAAGGATTTTTGATCTTAAATCGCTTGCAACTTGTGCTTCATAAAATAAACAGTCTATTTTATAGTTTAAGCCATAAGTCTCTTTTATGGCGGGAACATTCGTCACAATTGTCGGCTTCTTTGAAGATATGCTTTCCAAAAACGAAAGCTGCCCGCTGGCACGTTGAACTTTTTTTATTGGAATCACTACTACTTTCGCACTATTTATTAGTTGTCTTAATTGTTTAGGTTCTATATTAAAAAACACCTTTATATTTTTAGGCACCTCGATATTTTTTAAATTTTCCGGGGAGCAGACAATTACCCCGTTTATATCTTTGCCTAAAGCTGTTACGAATGTTTCGTAGTCTCTGTCATGATCTCGCCCAAATGCTAAAACATCTACATTGGCTTTATTGGGTAACTCTTTACCTTTTGCAAAGAATTCCCAATCAATGCCTGGGGTTAAAACAAGTGTTTTATTATACTTCTTTAATATAGATCGTTCTCCTTCGGAATAACAAATAATAACATCGGCAAATTTCATCAAGTTTTTGTACCAAGAAAATAGCTGGTTATTTTTATTGTTTTCTAACCTGTAGGCAAAGTCAACGCTAATGTAAATTAGAGGTTTTTTTATAATACCAACCTTTTTGAAAAGTAGAATCGGTAATCCCGCTGTATCAATTGTAGATACAACAATGTCTGATTTATTAATAACCGGAAGCAAGGATATTGCCTGATCGATTTTGAATCCGATCCCGGTAGTCTTCGCGGCTATAAGATGAATTGGATAGA
>CAZBKB010000018.1:0-3888 GCA_964492425.1 uncultured Gammaproteobacteria bacterium
ATACGATTTGATAACCTCATCCTTCGAACTATCGTATGCTTTCGCAATTGCCTGGGCAACCATACTCTCTGCCACCCCCATTTCCACAGGCATGTAAAATGGCGCAACTCTTCCCTGAATCAGATAACAAATCTTGCCAATCTCTGCGCTGTCCGATTCACCAAAAAGTTTGGATAATATATCAATAAGCTCCAAACGCTTACTCGTCGCTTCTAATTTTTCGTAGTAATCTGCTAATTTACTGAACTTCATTTTTCCTCCTTAATTCTTCCACAATTTCCTCGTGACTCATTCTCTGAGGCCAAAGCAAATTACCCCATTTATCATATACTGGAATATTCAAATTTAGCCTCTTCATAGTTGTCTCCAGCTCTTTTGCCTGCTGCGAAATGGCATTGTTATCGTGACCCCTAGCTACCATCCCCAAAAGCAGGTCGGGAGGAATTCTGAATCGAAGCTTTATTTGTTCATGCGGGAGCTCCTTATCCTTGCCAACAAATCTAGCCTTCATTGTAGGGTTTTCTAGATCAACAACAAAACTCATATATGGTTGGTTATCATAAGCCTTAATCTCTCTGGTCAGATAAACAAATTCATCCCTCGAATATCTCAATCTTTTATAACCCTTCAATTCAGCTCTCTCAGCAAATACGTTTGAGGCAATACCTTGAGTTAAAATTTGCGCTGCATTTTCTATAGGAGTGTTATGAAAATAAAACTTCCCCGAAACCACGTCTATCAAGTCGTGAGATCTATTCAGTTCGTTTGCTAATACCTCTTTTACTGGTTCCATCTATTTTAAAACGTATACCGCTCCTTTCGTTGAACCTTTCTTCTTAACCAGTTTTTTCTTCACCAAATCCTTTAGATCCCGCAAAATCGTATCATCACTAAACTCCCGAAGTATCGACCTCCATTGCCTATTGTTAATCGATCCATAAGTCTCCATATATTCAACCAACTTTACTTGCCGCTCGGACAAAACTATCTGGCCCGTCCTGCCCTTAAGGCGCGAATCCAAAGACAATTTTTGCACTTTTTGTTTAACCCTCTCAAGTTCCTCACTCAAACCTTCACAAAAATACTCCAGCCAAACTGTTAAATCCCTATCAGAAAGTGTCTTAACGTCTTGGTTGGAAACAGACTGCAAAGTTTCATAGTAGCGCTTGGCATTACGGTCAAAATACTCCTCAATCGAAAAAAACTTCTTAATGTCATACCCCTCTCGAAATAGCACCAACGTCGCAAAAGCTCGACTCACTCTGCCATTCCCGTCGACAAAAGGGTGAATATATGCCAAGACGTAATGGACAACTCCAGCCTTAAGAACCGGGTGCACGTCCTCTGCATCTTTAGAATTTAACCATTCCAAAAACTCCCCCACTAATCTTTTGACCTGACCAGCCTCCGGCGGCTTAAAGCTAATCTCTCCAGTCTTCGAATTCTTGACAACTACCTGGTTTAAGCGATACTTCCCACTGGTTGCTGCAGGAAGAACCTTATCAACAGTCAAGCGGTGAATTGTCAGCAAATCCTTCTCTAAATACGATTTACGATTAACGATTAACGATTTACGATTATCAATGTACTCAAGTACTTTCCGGTAATTTAATACTTCTTGAACGTCGCGGTCACGGGCAGAAACCTGGTCGCCTTCGAGGACTGCCGCAACTTCCCCAGTGTTAAGCTGATTACCCTCAATATGAGTCCCATGGTGGACCGTGCGGATTATCGCCTCCTGCCGAAATTTAGCCTCATAAGCCGGTACCAAAGGCGCATTTTCGATAACCTCCTTAGCAGCCTCAATCCTGCCAATGTATTTAAGAATCAAATTGGAAACCTTATATTTCGAAGAATACATACTAGGTTTACTAGCCCAAAAGTAGTAGTGCTTACACTACGAAACCTTGGCGCAATAGTGCGTTAATTATGCGGGAAAAAAGCTGTTAAGTCAACACCGTTAAACCGACTATTCAGTAGTTTTTGCTATTTCAGCGAGATCTTCAGAATACGCAGCTATAAAACCTAACCAATCTTCAGAGATCCAACCGCTCTCATCGTATGATTCAAATTCTAAAGAGTAGTTATAAAAACCACGCTCCACTCTCCACACCTTTCTAGCACCACGCTTATTATGTTCCACTTCAACTGGTCCCTCTAAAACTCTTACCCAATCTCCATCGTAAACTTTCTTATAGGTAGAATCATCAACATAGCCAGGTTCTGGCCTTAAATATATACCAGAATAAGTCGCGTGTTCATCCAAAATCTTAAAAACATCACCTACTCCAGGAACAAACTCCTCACCATCGGACATGTACTCTTTGCCTTGAAAAAAATATTTCGCGAACTTATACTTTGCATCCAGAACATAATAAGCTTGATTATTTTCCACATACAAAGTGTTTAAAGCATTTCTAAAAGCAGCCCCTCTTGTAAAATAAAACGCGATAGTTTCGGCATAATCCTCGGACTCAAAATTGACATTTGGATCATCCAAAATCTCTGGGTTTATATATGAATCAGGCAACTGATGTTCGACACTAGCCCTGGCTTCCGCTGAAGCCACTAAACTTTCAAATCTTTCTTGACCAAACATTTCATTTTCATCTGCCTGGTGATGCGCACCCTCGTGAACAATTGTCTTTGTATCTGCAACATCCGTTATGTCAATTTTGTCTATTTGATCAAAAAACCCTCCTGCGTATGGATCGTTTTTATTTATTCTAAATCTTATTTCATTCGGTATAGGATAATTTAGATCAATAATCGTACGGTAAAAACGAGATGTATTCAAAAGAATAGCCTCATGTGGAAAAATAAAAGTGTCCTTTTCAAAAGAGAGTGGCAAGCCAGCACCTTTTAACCATAAAAGATCCTCAATATTTCTATTGGCAGCATATTTACTTTCACCATCTAAATAAATCGTTAATTTTTGGTTGACAATTGCATCCGCGATATACAAATCCAGCTCATTTTCTAGATCAAACTCTGCACCCTCGGCCTGAACGGAATTGTTATCAATAATTTTAAAAGTGCCATCTTGTGATAATTCTTGCGCAATGAAAAACCCATCGAGTGTTAATTGTTTTCTCTTTTCATGAATATCATCGATGTTTTCGCGGCTGGAATCATTTTTTAGACTAAATTCAGCGTACTCAATAAAGGATTCTTTCGCGCTTCTATAATCTAAAATAAGGCCAGAATAGTCACTTTGGTTCTCATCACCAACCCGAATGGTTCTTAACAAATCTCGATGAATGCCCTGCTTTCCCTTTTCAGTAAATTGATCTTTTACATCTCGAGTAAACGCAAAACCACCATATATAGCTGCAGCTGCAACACCACCCCCAAGAAGAATTGCCGGCAAGCGTCTAAACGATCTACGGCCTTGCTTACCCCTTCTTTCCCACTCCCTCATACTCATAAACGAAGACTATACAACACCACTCCTTGAAAAACAAATCATATCTCAACAACCTTCGCTTTTTTGAAAATTTCCTTCGGTATGCTTTCTTTTTCTGCCGCCGTAATTATCGTCTGTTGGTTGCCGACAACCGAAAGAACCGTTTCCCTGTGCTCCCAATCAAGCTCGCTAAATATGTCGTCCAAAGCCAATAGGGGTCTGACCCCTCGCTTGACCCTAAAATATTCCAGCTCCGCAAGCTTTAGTGCCAATACCGCCATCCGCACTTCCCCGCGGGACCCGAAAAATTCCAAATCCCGCCCGCCAAAAACAAAACGGAAATCATCTCTGTGCGGCCCAGACAAAGTCATTCCCGCCGCAATATCCCGCTCACGATTAGCCTTAAGTTTCTCCTCCGAGACCAAACTCTGCTTAAGTACCCACGACAAGTTACCTGTCTTTCCCAAAATATCTCCATGCTC
>CAZBKB010000018.1:3898-18736 GCA_964492425.1 uncultured Gammaproteobacteria bacterium
AGAAATATATTTCGCGTGATCCAGAAGCCGCAAGTCCCAAAACCCTAACTCCATAGGTTTAGACTTCCCTTCCGCAATCCGAAAAAGAACTTTGTTACGGCGCGCAACAATCTTTCCATAAGCAGAAACAACTCGCCAATAACGAGTATCTATAGACGATAAGAATCTATCCATACGTCGTCTACGCAACGCTGGTGAACCAGAAACCAAATCAAGGTCCATTGGCTCAAAAATTACGACAGAAAAAATTTGTACAAAGTCGACGAGTCTCTTTTTAAAAGCCCCAATGTGAAAAGACTTCGCCACTCGTCGCCCGTCTGCAACCTGTAGATTAACAATTAACTTTTTACTGTCGCCATCAGCAATAACAGCCCCCTCAATCTTGGCTTCACTCTGACCAAAACGAATCAAGTCAAGATCAGTCTCAACCCGCGTTGGCCTAATCCCAGAAATTAAAGAGATAGCCTCCAATAAATTACTTTTTCCAGACCCATTTTTTCCAGTAATCACTGTCAAATTTTTATCAAAAGTGATTTTCAAAGAAGAGAAGTTGCGGAAATTTAGTAGAATAAGCTCACTCAATCCCATATTTTTCAATATACATAAAAAACCCAAAAACAAATATAAGTGCAAACCCACCCAAAACCAAAATACCCAGATAACCAAAAACAACTTCAAATATTGCAGCCGTCGGTGACATCATAGTCGCAATCATCGAAGCCAAAAAAATATTTGCTCCAAATACGGTACCCTGGTGTGAGTGAGGAACCATTTTTTGCATCCCCGCCCTTGAGGCAATAAAAATTAAAATCGCTCCTATTCCCGAAAAAATTAAAAATAAAATATTGGCAGCAATTACCATCGGATAAGGAAATATACCCACTTTAATTAAAAATCCAAGCGAAGCCAGAGATAAACCCATCATTAAAAGTCCCAATTTAACAATCTTAAACTCACTCAACCTAAACCTTTGGATCATATAAAAGCCAATTAACACTCCAGCACCGATAAACGGAAATATAAATATTGGACTTTCCTCAACCGGGATTCCAACTATCTGATCATAAAAACCCGGTCCTATCGTTGCACCAAACATGATAACCCCCTGAAGGGCAGCAAATGTTACAAAAAACAACCACAACAGTTTCCTTGAAAAGGAATACAAAAACCCCCGCTTTATATTCCCTATAGATTCCCATACTGAATGTTTTATTTTTGAAATTGGATCAAGTTTTGGCAGAAAAAACGATAGCAAGACAGCCACAACAAGTAGAAACTCCGTTAAAATAAGCAGATCTTCGTTGCCAAAGAAAAAATTAACAATTGCCCCAGTTAAAAACCCCAGGACAATTCCTCCAGAAAGCACTAGCATAAATATCGAATTAGCATTCAATAGTTCCTTTTTTTTAACCACTTGTGCCGTCGCAGCCGAAGAAGCAGGTATAAAAAAAGAATTTCCTGCAAAATATAAAAAAGAAAGTGGAATAGATGCAACCGTTGTTCTCCCAAGATAAATTATTGCCAACACCACAAGCGCAATAAACGTATTTGCTGCCAAAATGATCTTCCTCCTATCCATAATATCTGCCGTAATTCCAGCGAAAACCATAAGTATAAAGGAAGGTACTGTAAATGAAAGCACTACACCAGACACTCCAAAATTACTCCCAGTTTGGGAAAAAACAGAAACAATAAGTGAAAGCAGCAAACAAGCAGACGCAAACTGACCAACAAAGATCACCAACACAAGAACCAGAAAATTTCTGTTTTCTAAAACGTCCAAATAAGGTTTTGGGATTATTTTTCTCATAAATTTTCCAGGTAGCGCAGCACTTACAGCCTTAGTCGCTACCTGTGGTGCAGTTTTTCACTATACCAAAAATTAAAATTGTCACTCTAATTTTTGACACTTGGGGCAGAAGTGAGCACTCCTCCCGTCCATTTTTTCTCTGATAATTTTCGTCCCGCAGCGCTCGCAGGATTCGCCTGTCTTATGGTAAGCCTTAGCATACGTCAGATAAAGCCCCTTTTCACCCCTGCCGTCCACAAAAGAATTGACGCTGGAACCGCCTTTTGCAATCGCCAGTTCAAAGCTATCCTTTATTCCCTTAAAAATAGCCTTAATCTCACCATCAGCCAAACTCACAACCGAACGCTTGGGATGAACCTTTGCTCTCCAAAGTGCCTCATCACTGTAAATATTGCCGATTCCCGAAACAAATGCCTGATCCATCAAAAGTTTCTTAATCCGCGCTTGAGGCTTCTTCCTAATACGATCCCTAAACTGCTCATAACTCATCACTAGCGGGTCTGGCCCCAGTTCCGTTTTGCCAATTGCAGCCTTGATTGATTCCTCATCACTTTTCACTACCTTCACCCAACCAAACTTGCGAATGTCGTTAAAGTAAAGATGCCCAACCACTTGCCCTGAGCCCGTCGAAGGGTTTGTAAACGCAAAAGTGACGCGTGTTGTACTGTTTGGAACCGGTGAGTTGAGAGGCGGAATCGGATGCCCGCCGGAAACCCTAGTCTTCTTGTCTAGGTAAATTAACTGTCCGGTGAGTTTAAGATGGATTACTATTGAAAACCTCTGGCTCTTTTGGCCCCTTTGTAACCTTTGACTCTTTTCCATGTCTATTACAACCACCTTTCCCATTCTCCTCAAACCTTTTACTTTCGCCCCCTTCAAATCGGTAATCGAAAACCCATTCAAAAAAAAATTCTTCGGCCAATCATATTCTATAGACTCCAAAACTAGACCCCTCAAGACCTTGTTTAAAGAATCAACAATGACAGTAACCTCTGGAAGTTCCGGCATAATTTTAAGAAAGTATAGCAGAATTTAGGTCCTACTTTTTACGGGGCACGCAAAGATGAGAAAAAGATCAAGCTTTCTCAGCCGCCTCAAAAAGTACAATTCGCCCTTCCGCCTGTCTCCAAAGACGATAATATTTGTCACGAAGTTCGTGGTTTTCAGGAAAAAGCACTTTTTCCATTCTGCGATTGAATTCTCCATTTGCCCAATTCTTTAAACCCTCCGAAATAATTTTAGCAAGCAGCCTTTTATATTCACTTTCATAAAAATCGTAATCCTTCCCCCTATACGCCTGCTCATCCCTCACGTCGCTATCAATAACTGCAGAATTTACTACAACTCTAAATTCCTCATCTGTTTTGATAACTTCAGACCTTTTTTCCCTAATAAACTTGCTACTCAACGTTAATCCTATCCTCGTAACATCAATTGAGTGGCCTCTGACCTCACCTTTACGCACTACAAAAGGTCGAGAAGGCTCGCCTACCAGCTCCAACAGCTCATCCACAAAACCTGGATTTATTCTCAAATTCACCGAGAAATTACCTGTGTATTCAAGCCTGATTGGGCTTGGCCTTACTATACCTGCTTGGTCGCCATGTTCCACCATAGCGCCAAATTTTACACCCACATCTCACTTCACGCAAACGTACTGATAAAAATCGGCATCATCACCGAACTCAGCGTCATAATCGCTAAACTGTTTAATCTTGTTAAAACCAACTTTTTTCAATAATCCCACTAGTTCCCCTCTTACAAACGGATGGACTTTATAATAAGCAATTTTCCCGTTCATATGCTTGTACTCAATAATAATTACTGAATCAGTAATTTTTAAAAACCTTGAATGAACCTTTTTAGTTCCGGTATACAAGTATTTCCCAGAAGAATGCAGCGTGCCGGCGAGTGCCGCTCCTTTATTGTCTAAAATCCTCTGGTAGTTGCGCTCATCGATTATCAAAATTCCAGCAGGTTTAAGCAATTTATAAAACTCCTTGAGTGACTTGATCTGATTCTCCTCACCATCAACACAAGTTAGCGAATTTCCCATACATATAATCGCATCAAACGATCCATGCTCATAAACATTCGACAACTGACTCCAATCAACGTGTGTCGGTTTTATCCCAAACCCTGCAACTTTTGCATTTTCAATCGCTTTTTCTCGAAAGGCAAAATCTGCTTCATTTGCACCTACATCAAACCCCTCTTTAATGAGAAAAATTGCATCCGCCCCATCCCCCAGCGCAACATCAAGAATTTTACGACAGCCGAATTTCCTAAGCTCACAAACCAAAAATCCGTCCTCACCGCGCCTTCTGCTACTCCAACCAACAAAATCCCCCCAAATTTCCGCCCGGATTTTTGAATTTTCGGCACTTGTTGCTATCGCCTCAAGGTCCATCTTAACCTAGACACCTTGATAAGAGGATTTTGAAGAAAACTCTATCTTTCCCGGTTTTATGTCGCCAAATTGCTTTTTGACATCTAAAATTTCCAAGCCCAACACAACACCATTTTTATCAACATCTACCAAAATCTCGTCCGAAACTTTCTTTGTACGATCATACTTGCCTTTTTTGAAAGCAATGTACATTGCATCTACTTTTGGGTCATAACTAATTTTCACTGTTATCCTCCAGATAATAAGCAGTAACCACAATAATTCTCGAGCCTTCAGTCACCGCTACTACCTCCAAGATTTTACCACCAACACGCTTCTGCCTCAATCTGCGGTTTTTAAAGGTTTTCAGTTTCAAATCAGGGAGTCTAACTACATTAACAACCTTTGCTTTTGAGAGATTACGCTTCTTTAGTTACAATTTAGCGTGTTCCGAAAATTCGACGCTCATTTAACTTTACCTTCCACAAACTTTTTAATCTCGCGCTTAAAGCGCTCTTTGCTAAATTTCTGCGCGTGGCGGCGAATTAACTTACTATCCCACTTGCCTTCTTTCTCCATATCCATAAATCTATTGATAGCAATTGCAAAAGCGCCCGGCGCCAAATCACTAACTAAAAGCCCGGTTTTGCCATCAATTACCGTTTCCTTTACCCCTCCTTCTGCTAGTGCAATCACAGGCTTTCCAGCCGCCATTGCCTCAACCGGCACAATCCCAAAATCTTCCTGCGATGCCGCAAAAATCACCGCGCGGCAATTTTGGTAAAGAACAATCAGTCGATCGTCACCAACTTCCCCCAAGAACTCAACCGTCTCACCAGCCACGGATTTCAGCCTAGCCTCCTCCCGGCCTGTACCAACAACCTTTAAAGGCAAATTCAAATTGCTGCAAACTTCAACCGCAACATCTACGTTTTTGGCCCCAACCAACCGGGAAACAGTAAGGAAATATGATTTGTCTACCGTCAACCGACTACTGTCTACCGCTTTTCCCGCACTTTTTCTTTGTTGTAGTCTGTAGTCTGTAGTCTGTAGTCTGTTTAATTCTACTGGCGGATATATAACTGCAGAATCGCGCCTGTAAAACTTCCTAATGCGACTTTGAACTTCGCGAGAATTAGCAATAAACCAATCGACTTTCTGCGCCGCCTCAAAATCGTAGACACGCATGAAATGGTTAACGATTGCTGCATAAACCTTAACCAAAGGATGTTTTTGGCTATTGGCAGTTGTATATCCATACAAATAGCGCGGCGGCGTATGGCAATAACATATTTCAACAAAACCTCTGGCTCCTTCGGCTCTTTTGCCACCTTTGTAACCTTTCTGGAATCCCTTCGTCACATACCAGTTGGAAGATGAAATAACGACATCAAACTTGGAAAAATCTCGTCCAGAGGACGATCCGCCTTTGGCGGAAAAACTTCCCCAAATAAAAGGGGCCAAAAACCTTAAAGGGCTATAAAGCCCACTGGCAAAAAACGGCACGTTTTGTACCCAGGAAGTAATAATTTTCTTACCCTTAAATCTTTTATGAGCAGAAGAACCCTTTTTATAAAAAGCCGTAAAAATCGGCGCCTTGGGCCATATTTCGCACAAAGCCTCCAAAACCCTCTCTGCTCCCCCAAACTCGTTTAGATAGTCATGTACAAGAGCAACCTTCATAATCCTATCTCGCTAAGCGACGAGTAAACGTCATTTGACCCTGCCTTAATTAAATCATTTCTAACTTCCTCATCTGCATTCACTCCGTAAACTTTAATTCCAGCACAAACTGCCGATTTGACCCCATTCACCGAATCTTCAAGTGCAATACAATTTAGGGGTTTAACCCCTAATTGCTTAACTGCCTCAAAATAGACATCCGGAGCCGGCTTCCCGTGATTCACATCATCAGAAGAAATAATCACCGAAAAAAAGTTTAAAATTCCGTATCTACCAAGCATCTCCTGAAGTTTCTCACCCGTATGACCCCCAGACGTAAGCGCAATTACCAGCTTTCGGCTGGAAACATTCTCCAATATTTCCAAAACCCCCGGCATCATCACATTTTTCTCTTCATCAAAAAACTTATAAAAAATTTCCCTATATTCAGAAACCAGCTTAGGGGTTGAACCCCTCAAACCATGTTCTTGCAAAAGCTCAATAAATTCCCTCAACCCCATCCCCGTGGTGTCCCCCAAATCAATATCCTTAAAATTCTTAATTTTAATAAACTCAAAGTAGGCCTTGTCCCAAATTGGCTCCGTATTAAAAAGGAGTCCGTCAAAATCAAAAATCACAGCTTTAATTTGGAAATTCATTATATTTAAGAAGTTCTCGATTTCATTTAAACAATACTTCGACCAGCCTCGGTACAAGTACTATTCGACTTCATGGAGAATTTCTTCATATCAACTCCAGCTGGCCAGAGTTCCTGGTAGTCTTTTCTACCTCTGGCTCCTTCTTGTCCTCCGAAGCTTTAGCGAAGGAGGATGGACCATCTTTCCCTTTTGTCCCCCTGATCTTACTAACTATCGACTTAAACCCCAGCTCCCCAAACTGCGCGACAACTTTTTCCATATCCGGTTCGTATTTCAAATTATTGATTTCTACACCCAAATCAACATTTGTATCTAGCTTGACCAGCTTCTTTGCAGCCAGAGCCAATTCCCTGCCCTTTTCCAGCTTCTCTCGTGTCGTCTCCGAAATCTCATCAAGATGCCCATATAAATTCTCCAGCGTGTGATATCTCTGAAGCAATTGGCTTGCTGTTTTCGGCCCGATGCCACTAACACCCGGCACGTTATCAGAAGGATCTCCTGTTAAAGATTTATAGTCAACCATCTGCTCCGGTGTCAAACCGAATTTTTCCCTGACCTCCTTACTTCCCATCAGAACACCCCAACCCGGTTTACCATCCGAAGCTTTAGCGAAGGAAGGGGCCTGAACTTTAATATTCCCATCAACCAGCTGCAGCAAATCACGATCACCGGAAAGGATTACAATCTGGACAGATTTGCCAAGCGAGGTTGCTCGCAAGGGAGCGATCTCCGAGTTTTGATTGCGACGAGCTTTATGGAGACTAACTACCGACCGTTGATCGCGACCGCGCGAGTTACCGAGCGAAAAGGCAAGCACCTTCGTTGCTATCGTTGCTAACAAATCATCCGCCTCAAAGCCTTCTTTTTCAAAATATTTAATGCCAAATGCATCCAAAACTGCCTTAACTTTGGGAAGCTGTGGATAAAGATCCGGCGGCGGCGCAACTCTTTGCGCCTTATACGCCTCAAACTCTACATGGCGAAATGTCGGTGCTTGGGTGTCAAACGCGCAGGCAATATAATCGGGATTTACCTCACTTATGGCTTTTAAAATCATATTCGAAAACCCAAAAACCGCATTGGCATTTTCGCCAGACTTATCCGTCAAAGGCGGCAGCGCATGATACGCCCGATGGAAAAGGTTGTTTCCGTCAATAAGAAGGAGAGTTTTTGCACCAGCCATGCCCAAATTCTAGCACATTCAGCTTCAATCATATAAAATGCCTACTAATATGGAAAGAATAAAACCATTCTGGGCCCAGTGGGAACCCGCCCATGAACTTACCGCAAGCCAAAACGGTGAACTGCTCGTTCGAATTTTCCTTCCCTACTCAGATCTCACATGGATAAATCACGCAAAACAGAAAGAAGACCAAGAAGCAATAAAGCGGGGTGAAATTCCAATAAGCTTTACCACTTCCGACGAAGATTACTTGGCCAAAGACGAAAATGGAAATTTAATGCCGGGCAACATCACTGAGGAAGTTTATTGGGCCGTACACCACACTCTTCCTATTTGGAGACTTTCATACATCGGTCAACTGGCTTTATTAACATATGCGACAGAAGACAAAATCAACTACTACGCAAGAGGACCCAACTTTAGCCACACGAGATTAGACCATGTCATGAAAACAGCCAGAACGCTGGAACAAGTCCTAAAAAACAACGGCTTCGACGAAAAAACTGTAAATCTCGGCATCATCGCCGCCATCTGCCATGACCTGGCCGTACCTCCTTATAGTGACCCAACCAAAGAAATCGATCCAGAAGCGCTAAGCGAAGAAACTAGACTGAGACGTCTGTTTGAAAAATACGATCTTTCCCCTCTTTCTAAATACGGGTTCGACCCAGAAAAAGCGCTAGAAATAGTCCAAAATGAAGGAACGATCGGCAAGCTCCTTGATATTGCTGATAAAATTTCCTACACGGCAGCCGATTGCTACGCTTATCTCGGAGATATCACCTACTTTACCACCCAAAAGAAGAGGGCGCTGGGACCTATTTCCGCTACAGTAAATCCAATTGTCGATTTAATCGACCAAGACCCCAATTGGGCTAACCTTTATAAAGAGATAAGGATTGACGAAAATGGCCAGCCATATTTTGAAAACGCTCACAAGCTCGCCATATTTCTGGAACTAAGGGCAAGAATGCACAAAGGTCTTTATCTAAACCCTCACTGTCGCGCCCAAGACTTGCTCTATAAAATGCTAATCCAACCCCTCTACTCGCGAAACCCTAACGAAAATTATCCGCTAAATCCCGAAACCCTGCTTTTTCTAACAGACAGCGATGTTTCACAAATCATCTTAGACCACTGGCCACCTCTTAGAAATTTCAGCCAGATTGAATTTGTGCTTGGGGTATTGCCCGATTACTTTAAAGTCCAAAATCCAGAAGCCATCGAGGACAAGATCAAAAGACTAACAGACGAAGGACTCCTGGTCATCGGATCCGAAACAATAAGAAGGTTCAATCCCGCGACAAATTTCTTGGCAATCGATCCAAAAGACAAAAAAACAAAACCGTTTTCAGAAATTTTTCCAGAAAAAAGCGCAGAACTAGAAAAAATAGCAGAAGCCTCAAGTCAAACGGCTGTTTACTACTGGCCACAAACCCCTTATCCCAACAGCCGAGAAGCAAAACTGAAACCATTTATCACCCTAATTACAGAAGAGGTAAAAAGAAGAAACAATGGCAAGCTCCCTCATTTTGAACTTTACTAAAACACTATACCGCAGCTGCTTTTGAAGATTTTACCCTTTGGCCAATTTTTGCAGCTCTGCCCTTAAATTTTATCTCCCCGTCAGTAGATGGCTTCCCCACAAGCCTTTCAAAATCATCCCTTTCCAAAGTCTCCCGCTCCAGAAGAGCATCCGCAACTCTATCAAGCTTCGCTCTGTTTTTAACCAGAACCTCTTTTGCCAGTCTATACCCTTCATCAATAATTTTGGATACTTCCCTATCTATCTTGGCAGCCAGATCCGGGGAAACCTGACTATTATCTCCACCCATACCGGGCCAAACACCAAATTGCACCCTGGGTGCAAAAATCGTTGGCCCCAAATCGCTCATCCCAAATTCCGTTACCATCTCACGTGCTATCCCGGAAGCAATCTCAAGATCCGAAGCCGCTCCGGTCGTATATTCACCCGATACCATCTCTTCTGCAGCTCTTCCTCCCATTAGTGTAGCAATTCTTTCATTCAGCCTAGTTTTAGTCTCCGTATACCTATCAATTGAAGGCGGGACTAAAGTATGCCCTCCAGTCATACCCCGAGCCACAATCGAAATCCTATGAACCGGATCAACATGTGGCATTACATGGGCAACAATAGCATGTCCACCTTCATGGTAAGCCGTCAGCCTCTTTTCCTCCTGAGATTGCATTCTCTTCCTTTGTGGGCCTAGTTTTACCTTTGTCGCTGCCTCTTCCATATCGACATTATTGATTTCTTTTCTGGTACCGCGCGCAGCAAGAATAGCCGCTTCGTTAAGCATATTTGCAAGATCGGCTCCGGAATAACCAACCGTTCTTTTGGCTATTCTCTCAATGTCCACCCCTTTTTCAAAAGGTTTACCTTTCATATGAATTTGAATAATTGCTTTTCTTCCCTCAATATCCGGAAGATCCAGTGCAACACGCCTGTCAAACCTCCCGGGTCTTGTCAGCGCCGGATCCAACAAATCCGGTCTGTTTGTTGCTCCCATCACAATCACGTTTTCATTCGGTGCAAAACCATCCATTTCAACTAAAATCTGGTTTAATGTCTGCTCACGCTCATCATGCCCACCTGAAAAGCCCATACCACGCATGCGCCCTATTGATTCAATTTCATCTATAAAAATAATAGCGGGTGCGCCGCGCTTTGCCTGAGCAAAAAGATCTCTCACCCGTGCAGCTCCAACACCCACCAGCATTTCCATAAATTCACTCCCTGCAACGGAAAAAAATGGCACGCCTGCTTCTCCAGCAACAGCCTTTGCCAAAAGAGTCTTCCCGGTTCCCGCAGGTCCAACCAAAAGGACACCCTTTGGTGTCCTTGCACCAACTGCCCTGTATTTCTCCGGATGTTTCAAAAAATCCACAACTTCCTGTAATTCCTGCTTCGCTTCGTCAACCCCTGCAACATCGGCAAACGTAACTTTTGGCATATCGCTGGTAAATTGTTTTGCCCTAGATTGTCCAAAAGAAAAGACGCTGGATGCACCTTCTCTTGCTTGTCGGAATATAAAAAAGAAAAAAAGGATAATTACCACAAGCGGCAAAAACGTAGTCAAAATCGTAATCCAAGCCTGCGACATTGTCTTGTCTTTGACAGTAATCGGAACTTTCGTTGGGTCTACACCTGCAGCCTCCAAAGCCTGAAACAATGATTGTCCTTCTTCTTTTCGCGAACTATAATCACCATCACCCTTAACATCTACATTTATTTTGTCATCATCAATTTCAACAGCTTCTGCCCGGTTATCTCTTATATCTGTAATCACTTTAGAAATCGGCTCAACTGGCAAAAAACGATTGCCCGGGTTAGAAGTTGCAACAAAAAACACAAATAGTAAAAGCCCTAAAAACGCATATATTGCAAAACCCCGCCAATTTGTCTTTTTGTGCATTTTTGGAATAGACATTTTTGGAATAGAAGGTTTCTTCAAACCTGAATTTCCCGCCGAATTACCAGCTTCTGACCTGTTAATATCCTTGCTTTTGCGAATTATAGCCATCTGAAACCCCAATTCTATCATTGAACATTGAAATTGCCAACTAAGCGATAGAGCTAAAAATAAGACATTTTCATCACGATCCGTACGTTATTTAAAGTTTTCTTTGCCTCTTCCCTCGCCCTGAGTATACCTTCCCTCAAAATTTTCTCAACTAGCCCCGGCTCTTTTTCAAAGTCCGCGCGGCGCTTTCTTATCGGCGCTAAAAATTCTTCCAAAACCACCACCAAAAACTCTTTGACTTCGACATCTTTTATATGACCTTTTCTATATCTCTCCTTATAATCTTCCAGAGTTTTGAGTTTTGAGTTTTGCATGCCCCGTGAAGCTTTAGCAAAGTGGGGAGTTTTGAGTTCTCCAACAAACGCATCTAAATATAGAAATACAGGATTCCCTTCAACTCTGCCCGGTTCGTCCCCATGTATCCGTCCAGGATCCGTATACATACTCATAACCTTCTTTCGGACGTCATCGGCAGAATCATCTAAAAATATTGCATTTCCGGTAGACTTTCCCATCTTCGCCTGTCCATCCGTTCCTGGCAGTGTCGCAACTTCTCCGATCAAAGGTTCCGGAAGCGAAAAAACCTCACCATAAGTTTTATTGAATTTAATGGCGATGTCACGAGCAAATTCAACATGTGCTTTCTGATCCTTCCCAACCGGCACAAGGTTTGCCCCATAAAGTAAAATATCAGCCGCCATCAAAACCGGGTAATAAAACAGACCAACTGTATCCTCAGAGCCTTGATCTAGCTTTTCTTTTAAAGCAGGCTGCTTTGCAACTACTGATCTTGGAGTAAGTACACTCAAAAAATAGGCAAGTTCTAAAACCTCAAGAACTTTGGATTGCACAAAAAAGGTGACTTTTTTAGGATCCAAACCCACCGATAAATATCCAAGCATCAAGCCACGGATATTCTCCTCAAGCTTTTCTGTTTTATCAAAATAAGTCGTTAATGCATGCAGATCCACGATTGGAATAAAGATTTCGTATTCGTCCTGCAGCTTCACCCTGTTTTTGAGCGAGCCAACATAATTTCCAAGATGGAAACTGCCATATGTAGGACGGTCTCCCGTCAATATACGCTTTTTCATAATGATAATTATAGCTTATCTTAAACTTCAGTAACTAAATGTATTTGGCCACTTTCTACATCCGATAAGTCCAATCCGACCCCTTTAAGCTCTTTGTCGTGTAACAATTTTCCAATGGCAGATACCAAAACACTTACATTATCACCAACACCATTCTCCGCAACCCCATCACTACCCAAACATTCGCGAGCACCACTAATAATTCTGTCAGACAAATATATCGTCTCACGTCCTCCTCGTCTAGCCCACCTATGAGCAAACACAACCTCCCGTTCAAAATCAGTTTCCCCTAAACTTTGCTTTGAACGGTAACCGTCAACCCCTTCAAGCATTTTCGACACCGCTTCTTCTGACCGGAACGCCATTTTCAAAACATTCCCGATGCTGCTTAAAAAAATCCGCCTTGGTAGGGAACCCTTCAATAAACCCGCTGAAACCAACAATTATCCTTCTTGGTTTATTCCCCAACGGATCAAAACAACCATCGCAATTATCAGGCATTTCAAGCCTCTCGCGTATTGCCGGTCTCAACAACCTAACTATTTCTTCTGTAAGTATTCTTTCTGTCATTTTTCTCAAAAAAATACCCCTCATCTTATCAAATCGGGGTTTTTCTTTTATCTGAACCGCAAAAGATTACAGCCCCGAAGGGTTAATAATCTTTTGTATCCAAATGAGCATTACATTTGACAGGTTCATTTTCTCGTGTCGAAATTAAACCAAAACTAAACCAATCTGTCAATTACAACTCAAATCCAAAACTTCATACTTCTCGACCGCCTTCAGTAGATCACTAAGCCTCATCTCAAGCCCACGTGCCAAATCACCAGAACCCATGTGCACCTTATCTAACCCCATTACTTTCCGGTCAAAATAAAGCGGAATTTCCAATAAAATTGGACAAACGGCACCAACTGGCACCCCCACAACTTTTAAAACCTCGTCTGGTTTAGCAAATTCACTCTTTGAACCAAAAAGCTTCCTCACCTTCTTAAAATCGATCCTGTCGCTACCCCGAAGCGCAAGGGCTACGAATTTATTAGGTCCGACTCTGACAACCAAAGTCTTAACAACTTCGTCCTCGCTAACTCCTGCCTGCACAACATCCGCGACCGTAAAAGCCTCTTGATCTAAATCAATCAATTTATAAGGCAGCTTCCGCCGCTCCAGGTAATTCTCTATCTGCTTTAGGTCTGCCATCTACATTTCCTAATTGTATTACCTTTTCGCCACCGGCAAGCAACTCTCTTAAATCTCCATACAATTTAAACTTCGTACCTTCCGGACACAGTCTAGATGTGACTTCGGTCATAGATCCAACAACAGAATCCCGAGGATGAGAAACCACATTCTGTGCTACTTCAACAGCAACCTCGCACCCACGGCAATCCATACCTTCTTGGTTCTGACAACGTTCTTTTCTTTCCATATTTTTCCCCTTAGCCTGAGACTTCTTGGTCGAAGGCACAAAAAAACTCGCAATTCATGCGAGTCTTGTTTTTGTCTTTAGGTTTTTTAGCTTAAAACACAACAAAACCCGCTAGATTAGCGAGTAATGTAAAACCAAAACGTGTACCTTAAGCTCAATTTCATTTTAAATTATAACTACTAGCAACTTGTCTGCCCAAACTGCTACATCCCCAAAAAAGGAAACTTTACCACCTCAAAAGAGCATTACTTACTTTTGATTATATCAGTCACTGTCAAACAGTGCAAATCAACTGGCAAACGACCCATCGAAGTGCTAAAACGTTGGGAAAGAAACCACATTTGTTCCTTGCTCTCTTAATCCTACGTCCTTCAAGACAAAATTCTTGACAGAAACCCTACTATGGTATACACTGAGTATGTATGTATAACGCTGTAATAAACATAAAGACAGAATTAGAAACAAAAAACAAGGCTCAGCATTTAGCTTCTGAATTGGGTATTAGTTTAAGTGCATTGATCAACGCTTATCTTAAACAGATTGTAAGAGCGAAGAAGGTTGAATTAAGCATCGGTGAAACACCAAGCGATTATCTAATTACAATTATGAAAAAGGCCGAAGAAAATTTAAAGCAAAATAAAGCGTCTCCAGTATTTCGAACAGGCGAAGAAGCAATTAAGTGGCTTGAGAAGCAGGACGTATGAATGTCCAATTCGACCCCGATTTCACAAAAAAGCTAAAAAAACAAAACGCAATAATCCGCAAAAGTTTTAAGCAAAGAATTATTATTTTTTCCAAGAATCCCAACTACCCAAAACTAAATAATCATCCACTCAAAGATAGGTGGAAAGGTTACAGAAGTATAGATATAACTGCTGATTGGCGGGCAATTTACAAAGAAATACAAATTAATGCGGAAATAGCTGCTTACTTTATTGCTATCGGCACCCATAAAGAGCTATATGGACAATAGATCAAGAATTTATTCGAACTGTTGAATTTGCGCTCGGTATAAGCCCCAATCGAATATAAGCAGAGCTTTTCTTTGAATAAGCAGAGCTTTTCTT
>CAZBKB010000018.1:18746-19356 GCA_964492425.1 uncultured Gammaproteobacteria bacterium
TGCAGAGGCTAATTTTCCCAGAAGGTTTGAAGCATGACAAAAACGGCTTTACGAACTCGCAACTGGCACCTGCTTTCAACCTAATCGGCCAATTTGCGCCCTCCAAGTCAAGTATTGTAGCAGAACTGAATTCGAACCCGGGATCTTGGCGTTCCAACTTGCGAAGCAAATTATATACATAATATATAAGCCTTGCAAATTTGTGGCAGCGACAGGGATCGAACCTGTGACCTAAGCTTAATATCAGCCTTGCAAACTAGAACTGTGGCTACGGTTGGAATCGAACCAACGACCTAAGCTTTATGAGGGCTCCGCTCTAACCACTGAGCTACGCAGCCTTAGTTTGCAATTTGATATATCAGGGGCGCGAAGCATCAGCTGATATGAGGGCCATGCTCCCTGCCCATATTGCTACGCAAAACGTTGCAGGCGGGTAACCACTGAGCTACGCTGCCTAAATCAACTCGAATTCTAACAAAAAAAAGACCTGACAGCAAAGCCGGGTCATCTATTTGCATTGAGCGGACGAAATGTAGACTACACTTCCATTCTTACGAACCAAATTATATCTTGCAAAGATACAAGAGCAAGATGTAATCTTGCGATTATA
>CAZBKB010000019.1:0-5631 GCA_964492425.1 uncultured Gammaproteobacteria bacterium
CTTGTAGTATTACTAAAGGAGTCTAATTAGGAAGACTGTTTCCTAGTCTAGAGCCAACTGTAATATGGGAACAGTGGTATCTGTTTTTTTAAGATAAAAATTGCAAGAGCGTTTGGGCGGGGATGGTGTGCCTCCGCCAGCTGGCGGATTTGGCAGAGCTGTCGATTACCATTTTGGCAATTTGGTCTTTTGACGTGTTGGTAATTATTTAGAAAGGCTGTCAAAGATGAATTTCTTGATTAAAGATTGGTAGGGAATATCCATTTTATGTGCTTCTATCTTTACCCTATCAATCATACTTACTGGTAAGCGAAGTGTAATTGGTTTGGTGGTAAACTTCAGGTTTGGGAACATAACGCCCCTTTTTGCTTTTGACCAGTCTAGATATTCGGTTGAATCATGGGTTTGCCAGAATTCCCGTTCGTCTGCTTCCGATCTAAATTTTGGGATGGGTTTAAGTTTTTTCATAGAGCCTCCTTTCTTTTTTGTTTGCAGTTCTTGCCGAAATTATTCTGATTTTATTTTCTCGAACGATGAATGAAACGAAAAGTATGCTTCCTTGAGCCGTCTTGCCTATTGTGCTGATTCTTTCTTCAAGTTTTGAATGTTTGATATCCTCGAGAAGCAATTTGTTTTTATCTGCAAAAACTTCCTCCGCTTCGTTTGGTGTGATTCCATGCCTTTCATAACTTTTGTCAAAATTCCCATGATCCCACTCGAATCCGATGATCTTTGAAAGATCAATCATTGTACATATATTACATGTACACAAACTATTTTGTCAATGATAGTGCTAGTTCAAGAAACCAAGTAGGACTTGGGCGGGGACTGTATCTCCGTTGTTGAGCTTTCCGGAAATTAAAAGTTTGGCGATTTGGTCTTCGATTTTGTCCTGAATTAAGCGCCTTATCGGGCGGGCACCGAATGCAGTTATATACCCTTCTTTTGCTACGAGTTGGGCAACATCCGGAGTGATTTCCAGTGTAATGTTTTTATTTTCCTTAAGTTCCCGAGCTAGGGTTTGCAGCATGAGGTAGGCAACTTGGACTACTTCATCACCACCTAGAGGGTGATAGACCACTGTTGCGTCGAAGCGGTTTACAAGTTCCGGAGAAAACATACCTTTTTGCAGTACGTAATCGATGAGTTTTGTAGAAATTGATTGGGAATCGGGTTGATTTTGTCCTTTTTCAATTTCTTCTCTTATAAATTCGGCGGCGGCGTTTGAGGTCGCGATTATGATGATATTTGTGAAGCTGACGCGTTTTCCAAATGCATCTGTTAAGTTACCCTCGTCTAAAATTTGCAGAAAGAGATTTTGGACATCTTTGTTTGCTTTTTCAAACTCATCAATGAGTAAAATGCCAAACGGGTTTTCGCGGACTTTGGTGGCTAGTTGGCCAGGAGCCTTGGTGTTTGGGTTACCAATGAGGCGAGCAAGGGCGTCTTGTCCTTGAAACTCTGTCATGTCGAAGCGGATCATACGATTGTCGTTGCCAAAGTAAACCTGTGCCAGAGCTTTTGCAGTTTCAGTTTTCCCGACACCTGTTGGTCCTAAAAACAGGAATGAACCCATTGGTTTATTAGAATTTTTAAATTCTGCGCGAGCTCTTCTCATTGCCTTTGAAATTTGGTCTATTGCTTCGTTTTGGCCAACGATTCTTTTGTGTAGAATCTGTTCGAGATCGGTTAGTTTTTGGGCTTCAGTCTGCGATATTTTACCAACTGGTGTTTTGGTTTTTTCTGAAAGGATTATGTCTACCATGGCAGCGGTTACTTGCGGTTGTTTCTGCCTTTTTGCTTCGGCTGTTGCGTCTTCTAAAATTTGGATAGACTTTTCCGGTTGTTTTTTATCGGCCATAAGTTTATTGGATTTGTCGATAATTTCTAAAATAGCTTTGAGGTTGGTTGCCACTTTAAAATTGGTGTAAATTGTGAGTGCGCGACCTATTAAGATTGTCATTAGTTCTTCCTGTTCTGGCTCCTCAATATTTACCCTTTCGAACAGTGATGTCATGTTGGCATTAGGTCGAATGTAAGCGTTGAAATTATCTACAAGGGCCAAGCCAATAAGAGGCAGTGAGTTATCTGTAAGTACGGTTGTTAAAACTTCCGAAAGGTCGGTTCTGCCATCAAGGTTAGTACAGATCCTGTCTATGTCGTCGACTGCAAGAATAATGTTTCCTGCCTTTTTCGCCTCTTCTAAAATTGCTTCGAAATTACCTTTTGCGTTTGACACTGTGGTTGTGTTTTGGTTTGTACTGGGTTTATCTGATGCCAGGAGTGCTATTATGTCGAGCAGAAAAATCCGTTTGTCCCTGAGTGTAGGCAGTTGCCCTTTGACAATTGCTGATGAGAGAGCTTCCAGGGTCGAGTGTTTGCCGACACCTGGTTCTCCAATTAAAAGTGCGTTGTTATTTTGAGGCCTTGTGAGTATCTTTTCTATTTTGCCTAAAATCTCGCGTTTTCCATAAAAAGGAGGGTGACTTTCTTTTGTGAGTTCGCGTCCATATTTTTCCAGGGTGTTTGTATAGCCAAAAATGAGCATTTCACCAAGTGGTGTGGGTTTGATTAGGTGCTCGGAGTAGAAATATTCGTATAAGTATTTAACAAGTGTTTGGAATTCTTTTTCTTTGACACCCTCTCTTTCTAAATATGTGGTGAGTTGTTGCCATTTGGTAAGTTGGAGAAATGCCTCGTAGATTTTTTCACCGGGTTTGATGTTAAGCGATGCAGGGTCTGGGAAAATGGTAAAGAGGTTTTGAAATTCCACATCAAAAAAACTTGAAAGAGCCCAGTATATTTTGGTTTTGGTTAATTTGCCTGCAATAGTTTTGTTGGCCAAATCGCTTGGGGTTACGTGCTGGTTAATTTCCTCTGAATATTTGAGGAAGGGGAAAATTGGGAAGAGTAGATAGAATGGGATTGAGATTAGGTCGAAGATTACAAAGAATATGGTAACCAAGGCTCCGGCGATTGTGAGTCCTGTTCTGGCCATGGCCCCAACAAGCATGGAAATAATATTAAAGGACAATTTTTCTCCAAGAGAAACTTTGCCGCTGACGGTCATTCTTTTGTAAGGGGAGAAAAGGTTTTTTATGAGTCCAAATATGTTGAAATTGTCGAGGATATCTTGAATATGTTTGGGACGTGTTTTTACATAGTTAGGAAAGGCTGTTGACAGATGATACTGTAAGAAATTTTCGGGCAGTAAATCTTGCACTACTTCAATTTAGCAGAAGCGCGTTTCGTATTCAATTTGCTTTAGGCGATTGTATGTGTAAGAAGAGAGTTAATGCCGGGAGGGGGAGAAAATTGGGAAGCAATGGTTGCCTGGAAATTTCCATTTATATTGGCTATGGGGTAGAATGTTTGCCGCAATGAACGGTGAAAGAGAAAGGTCGGTTCAGCCGAATATATTTACTCCAAGGCAGACGGAAGTGATTTCTGCTTATGCTCACGGTCTTTCCGGGGAACAAGTTCTGGAAAGTTTGCATTTAGGAGGTGAAGCTTTAGATAAACACCGTGGCGGGATTAGTGAAAGGCTTATTAACTACTACGCAAAGAGAGGAGTCGAATACAGCCAGGGCCGCGGGTTTATGATCAGAGCAATTATTTTATCTGTCGGCAACGGTTGGATCAACTGTGATGATTTGCTCGCAAAGCCCTGTGAAAGGCTGGATCCGGAAGAAGTTAGACTTATAGCTTGTCGTTGGAATGAAGTCCCTAGAGGCGGTTAGAAGTGAAGTGCGTATGAGTAGAAAGGATTTTGACAATGTTAAGGAAAAGATCTACGAAAAACTTCATGTTGGGAATATGGAAGGCGCAGTTGGCAAAATTGCGGCATTTTCAAAAAGAGGGAAGAGGCTTACCGATGACAATTGAAGCCAGACCTCAAACCCTTCGGGGGGAAGAGCAGCCTGGTTTTTACCTAACTCCACGGGAAAAAAATATTCTCCAAGCTTACATTGATGGTTTGCGCGGAGTGGGGCAAGTAGGAGAAAGTATAGGTTTAGCAGCCGGGACAGTGAGAAATAATAAAGCTGCTCTAGCTCAGAGATTGAGAGAGGAGACAGGAATGTCGATTGCCTTCTTTGTGGCACTTGAAGCCCGAAGGGGTAGTTTTGAAATTGGAGAGGTTGATCGGCCCAATTTTAGAGAGAATGTAGAGCAATGTGCAAGGTTGGTTGCTAGAGGTCTGGCAAGAGGGGAAATCGCTGCTGTCTTGAATGTTCCGTATGGGACGATTAAGAATCGTTTTTCAGAAATCTACTTTTCTGTCGGTGCCAATAATTTTCTTCAGGCGGTTGCGATTCTTTCGAGAATGTATGAAGGGCAGCCTGGTGAGGTAGAAAATGGTTGAGAGAAGCAGAATACTAACTGCCGAGAAAGCTGTCCAAACAAGAGAGCTTTTTGCTGGACGGGTTTTTGGCGACTCGGAAATTGTTGATTTTTTGCTGGACGGCACAAAATGCGAAATAGACAGGGTAGTGTTTTGGAGGGGAAATAACATTCAGGTTGCTGATTCACCCCTTGTCAGGATTGGGGGAATCTTGAGGGATAGATTTGATGGTTTAGATGAGGGCAAAAAAGAAGTGTTTTTGGGATCTTGTTCCCAATATGTTTTTGTGGAGCCAAGGTTGAAATTTTTGGCTCCGATGGGAGACAAGCCGGAGCGCTTGCGGGATTTTTATGTTGCCGAAAGTTTGTCTTTTGGCAATGCAGTTTCGGGGGCTGGCGAGCTTGTACTTGCGACTCTTCGGTTTACAAATGGAGATATCGAAGCTTCAAGGCAAGTTTTGGATCTTAGGTCTTTAAGGAAGGAATCTCATGATGGTCGTTTGCATCTTGCAGGGCGTTTGCTTTTGGGATTTCATTCTCCGGAGATTTCTGTAAACGGTTATTCCTCAGAGGTTGCAAGCAGTGCAATTGGTAGTGATTTTGAAAGACGTAATCCAAAGTTTAGAGTGCTTTCATTTTGGCTTGATGTCGATGCGGGTTTTTATGTTGCCAAAAGTCTAGACCAGTTGACGGAAGATATTTTTCCTAAAACAAACGGGGTGGTAAAGACGGAAATAGTCCGTTATCTGCTGGATTTGATTCCGTTAGAGTCGGAGGATAGGGTAGGAGGGAAAATTCGGGGCTTTTTCAATAAAAATCGGGGATTGTTTAATGCTGTCAGGAGCGAATATCCGGATTCAGCATTTGTTAAATTATATAGTGAGGCCTTGGAACGTCTCAAACTTTAATTTTTTCCTGTTATAATTTGCCGGCAATGTTTTCAAGCTATTTTGAATGCAGGGAATGGCCCTTCTTCGCTGAAGCTTCGGGAGGGCAAGCTGGAGTTTTATGCTAAAGAATTATTTTGAAACCCGTGAGTGATAGGAAAGTTTCATAACTCTAGTTTATGGAAAGGAGGAGTTGGGGTTGGCGCGGATTGAGAATTTTTCTTTTCTTGCCACTTATTCTTAAGCGCCGCACTTATCCTATCGCGGGTTTCTTGGGAATGCGTCCGACCCCGCATCGGTGAAGGTCGACCCTTGTGCGCCGCACTTATCCTATCGTGATATCCTTGATCTTGCCACTTATTCTTAAGCGCCGCACTTATCCTATCGCGGGTTTCTTGGGAAT
>CAZBKB010000019.1:5731-18230 GCA_964492425.1 uncultured Gammaproteobacteria bacterium
TATCGCGGGTTTCTTGGGAATGCGTCCGACCCCGCATCGGTGAAGGTCGACCCTTAAGCGCCGCACTTATCCTATCGCGGGTTTCTTGGGAATGCGTCCGACCCTTGTGCGCCGCACTCATCCTATCGCGGGTTTCTTGGGAATGCGTCCGACCCCGCATCGGTGAAGGTCGACCCTTGTGCGCCGCACTGATTTTGGCGCGAGCTTCTGGGGAAAAAATCGTTTTTTTACCGTAGTCTAAAGAAAGAATTTCCCCCAGGTTGTAATGTTCTTTGAGTTCCGGCGGTATTTTTTCGTGGATTGTGCGCAAACCCTCGACAATTATTTGCCGCACACGCTCCCTGGTAGTTACGCCTGCTACGTCCCTTAAGGAGTCTAAAGGACCTGTTGTGGTTGCACGCTGGATGATGAGCTTTTTTGACCTTTCATCCAGTTGGCTAAAGAGGCCAAGTTTTACCGACAGTAATAAGAATTCGCCTTGCAAGGGGCTGAAACCAGCGAGCTGCGAACTTGGGTCTTCTGGCGCGGTTTCAGGTAGTATGGGAAGGGGAATTTCTTTCATGTGGGGGATTTTACTTAAAAGCGGCCGGCTTTTCAAGCGGTTTTTGCTTTTACGGCTTGTTTTTTTTAAAATTTGGCGATGAAGCTTGCAAATTATATTGAGGTGCGCAGCTGGCTTGAGGGCTTTATTCCCTTGGTATATGGGAAAGAGGAGTTGGGGCTGGCGCGGATCGAAAACCTCCTGAAAAAACTTGGGAATCCCCAAAAAAAGTTTAAATCCATCCATGTTGCCGGTACCAGCGGTAAGGGGTCAACGGCGTTTTATATTGCCAGATTGCTTCAATTTGCGGGTCCTGTCGCTCGCTCGTCCCATCCGACGTCCTCGGTTAGGATTAAATCGGTTGATATTCAAATTCCGAACCCTGACCTGTGGGCGCTCGATGGGACTCCCTCCGCTCGCGCCACCCGCAAAATAAAAATTGGTCTGCATGTTTCGCCGCATCTTGTCGATATCAGGGAGAGGATGCAGATCTTTGATAACAAGAAACAAGAAACAAGAAACAAGAAACAAAAAGAGGATAATGCTATTTCGGTTAAACGGTTGGTTAGTTTGGTTAATGAAATAAAACCCGTTGTGGAAGCTATTGGCGTTTCCCAGCCGGAATTATTGCCTTCTTATTTTGAAATTTTGGTGGCGATGAGTTTTTTGTACTTTGCCCAAGAAAAAGTTGACTGGGCAGTTGTGGAGGTAGGGCTTGGGGGGAGGTTGGATGCGACCAATGTCTTGCAACCACTGATTGCAGTGATTACTAATATTGGGCTAGACCACACTGAGATATTGGGCAATACCATCGAGAAAATTGCTTTTGAAAAGGCTGGAATTATTAAAACGAAAGTTCCAGTTGTGACAGGTGCTAAGGGAAAAGCGCTGGATATTATTATAAAAGAAGCAAAAAGTAAAAATGCAAAGTTGATCAATATATATACTCATAATGGAAAGTTAAACCCAACAATAGAGTCATATTTATCTGATAATGTCCCTTTTGATCTCTTTAGTTATGACCTATATTCTGCAAAGCGGGAGTGTATTTTACTTGCTGTTTTGGGCGTGTTACAACTTGTGACTAATGTTGATGGACTGATTTTCAAAAGTCTAATTGAAAGCCAATTTCCAGGAAGATTTGAAGTGATTGATAAAGGGGTAATACTTGACGGGGCACATAACGCTGACAAAATTAAAGCTTTAATCGAGATGGTTAAAGCTAAGCTAACAGACTACAGACTACAGACTACAGCAGTAGACGGTAAACTGTCGACAGTTGTCCTTGTCGTTGCTTTTAAAAAAGGAAAAGACTGGAAAGGGATGTTGGATATGCTGATTAAAAATTTACCGATAGAAAGAATAATAGCGACAGAATATATGGCGACAACGGATACAGGACGCGGGTCGAGTGTTGATGCGAGGGAGATAGCAGAATATTTGACTAAAGACAAACGACTAACGACTAATGCAATTAAGAATTCGCAAGAGGCTGTAATTAACGCTTTATCAAAATGGAAAGAGGGTGGTCTCGTTCTGGTAACGGGATCACTTTATTTGGTTGGAGAAGCAAGGACGATGTGGGAGCTTCCAAATTTCTAATTTCTTAAAATCAGCGAACTTTTTTGTTTATTCGCATATCATTTGGAAATGCAATTCTTTTACCGTCCCTTTCGTCTATAAGGCCGTGAGGCCGAACTCTGTCGTCAATACTTGCGATTATTTGCTCAACACTGTAGGTTTGCAGATCTTTTGACCAGTAGATTGGTCCATCGGAAGTAGCAATGAGTTTGATTGCTCTTGGGTCGGCAAAAGTAGTATTGTCGTTTGGATCATCAGAGAATTCGGCTTTTAGAACGAGTAGCCCCTTTTTATCTGGTTCAATCGGTGCAATGGTAACAAGTTCGAATCCAAATCCTAAATCACCGGATTTGAACTGGACAATTTGTAGAGGAACATTCACAATGCCCCATTTTCTGGTGATATCGTCAAGATCAGTTAAAAGTTCAGAAGTCAAACCCTCGATGTTGGGGTCTTCTAAAATTTTGAATTTTTCTAACCCTGCTTGTTCGCATTCTTCAGACATGGTTGAAGATTTTAATCTTTCGACTCACTTTTTTCAAGTTTATACACTGGTGTAATAATACTTGCCAGGTCTCTAAAAAATCCCGCATAATTAAACTAATGAAACTTCTTCGTGATCTTGACGTTTCTGGCAAGCGTGTGTTTGTACGGGCTGACCTTGATGTGCCGATAGATAAACCAGAAACCATAAACCAGAAACTAGAAACTGAAACTGCATCTAGGCTTACCAATTTAAAAGGGACTATCGATTATCTTTTGCGCGAGAATGCGAAACAAGTTGTTATTGGCGGTCATATCGACAGGCCAAGCGGGCCCGATCCGCAAAAATCTACGAAACTATTGGTTGAGGCACTGTCCAATATTTTAGTGAGGGAAATTTCTTTTAAGGAAGACTTGGAAGGGGATGCAAGTGGGGAAATTGTACTTCTGGAAAACTTAAGGTTTTGGGAAGGCGAGACGCGAAATGACTTTGAGTTTGCAAAAAAACTTGCTAGTTTTGCAGATGTTTATGTCAATGAAGCGTTCGGAAATAGTCACCGCGGACATGCCAGTATGGTTGCGCTGCCAGGAATCTTGCCGCATGCTGCGGGATTGCATTTGGAAGAAGAAGTTTATATGTTGACAAAAGTTTTGCAGATGCCTTCAAGGCCGTTTGTTGCTGTGGTAGGCGGTGCCAAAATGGAGACAAAACTTCCTCTTATCGAGCATTTATCAAAGATTTCACATCATGTGCTGATTGGCGGTGAGTTGCCTCTTGAAATTGAGAAATCTAAGAGAAAATTCGGAGAAAATGTTGTTGTTGCAAAACTTAATGATGATAAAAAGGATATCGATATTGAATCTGTGCATCAGTTTGTAAAATATATCCAAAGTGCAAAAACTGTTGTCTGGAACGGACCGATGGGTCTTTTTGAGGAGGGACATGAAACAGGGACAAGATCTATTGCAAAGTCAATAGTTGAAAGTGGTGCTTTTTCTATTGCTGGTGGGGGGGAAACGGCACAATTTTTGGAAAAAGAAGGACTTCTCAGCCGTTTTTCGTTTGTTTCGGCAGGTGGTGGTGCAATGCTTGAGTTATTGGCAGGCAAAACTTTGCCGGGGATTGCTGCGCTTGAGTAGAATAGAATGACTGCCCAAATGAATTGGTATAAAAAATCTTCCAAAGAAGTATTAGGAAAGTTTAAGGTAAATCTTGAGAAAGGCCTTTCCTCCCGTGATGTTAGTGATAGGCTAAAGCAATATGGGCCGAATATTTTGGCTCGAGAGAAAAAAGAAACTATCCTTGGCCTTTTCATTCGCCAATTTAAAAGTCCTCTGATTTATATTCTTCTGGTTGCTGCAATTCTGGTCTTACTGTTAGGAGATTTTGTCGATGCACTGGTGATAATGGCAGTTATTACCATTAATTCTATCGTCGGGACCGTTCAGGAAGGTAGAGCTAGAAATTCACTCAATAGACTTAGAAGTTTAACAAGGCATAAGGCGCTAGTAAGACGTGATGGTGATGAGTTGTTAATTTCTGCGGAGGATATTGTTCCCGGGGATATCTTGATTTTAAAAGAAGGAGACCGCGTTGGTGCGGACGGGCGGATTGTGCGGTCTGAGACTTTAAAAATTGATGAATCAGTAATGACTGGAGAAGCATACGTTTCCCTAAAGAGTGAAAAAGTAATCAAAAAAGAAGGCCTAATCGTTGGGGACCAAGTCAATATGGTTTTTTCTGGGACCAGTGTTGTTGCAGGGTATGGTGAGGTGGTGGTAGTTGCAACTGGTTTCGAAAGTAAACTCGGGGAAATTTCCAAAGAGATAAAAGAGACTTCCTCTGTCCCTTTACCTTTGCAGCAGAAGGTTATGGAACTTACGCATTTTATAGCTCTTGCTGTTTTTGCAATTGCCATTTTTATCTTTGTTGTTGGAATTTTGAGAGGGATTGAGCCGCTTGAAATGCTTTCTGCTGCGATTGCGACTGTAGTTTCTTTGATTCCGGAAGGTTTGCCGATTGCAGTGACTATTGTTTTGGCGCGCGGAGTGTGGCGCATGGCGCGGGCTCGCGCAATAGTGCGGCAAATGGCCGCAGTTGAGGCGATGGGTAATGCGGACACACTTTTAGTTGATAAGACAGGAACTTTGACGACAGGCAAGATGGTTATAAGACGAGTTTTATTTTGCGGTGAGAGATTCGAAGTGACTGGCGAAGGGTATGAACCGGTTGGAAGTATTGAGTCGAAGATGAAAGTTGGGATTGGGGATTTGATTGGAAATTTAAAGGAAATCATGGCTCCAGTCTACTTGTCTCTTAAGGCAGATGTCGTAAAAGATGAACACCACGGGTGGCGACCTTCTGGTGATCCCACTGAGGTCGCAATTGCTGTTTTATGCCGGAAATTAGGTTTGTCCCGGGAAAAACTTGAGGAGGAATTCAAGACCGTTTTTACCAAGCCGTTTGACAGCGAGAGGAGATTTATAGAAGCGTCTTTTGCTGAGGGAAAGAAAGACTGGCATGTTTTTGTTGGAGCACCAGATTTTCTTGGCAAGCATTTGGGTGTAGGCCATGATTTGCTGCAAAACTCACATGAGTTGGCAAAAGAAGGATTGAGAGTCATTGGGGTTGCGGTCTTTTCCGGGGATAGAAAACTTGCAGGTTCGTGTCTTTTGGCAATTGACGAGGAGATAAGAGAAGAGGTATCAGGTTCAATTTTAGAGGCTAAAAATGCCGGCTTTAATGTTGTCATGCTGACAGGTGACTACGGGGAAACTGCAAAAGAGATTGCCAGGAATGTTGGGATTTACAAAGATGGAGACGGGATTTTGGCAGGTGTTGAAGTAGAAAGGTTAGGAGTTCGACAGATTGCAGAAAAATTGAAGACTGTTTCTGTTTTTGCCCGCATTTCGCCGGAACATAAATTAAAAATTGTTAAGGCATATCAATTATTGGGTAAAGTTTGTGTCATGACCGGGGATGGGGTGAACGATGCGCCGGCGCTTCAGGCTGCAAATCTGGGAATTGCTTTGGGTTCCGGGACTCAGGTCGCCAAAGACAGTGCGGATATCGTTTTGGTTGATGATAATTTTAAAACGATTGTAGAGGCGATTTCAGAAGGTAGGGCTATTTATCTAACACTGAAAAAAGTCATACTTTATCTTTTTTCGACTAGCTTTGCTGAGGTTATAGTTTTGGCTGTAGCCATAGCTGTAGGGTTACCACTACCCCTGGTAGCTGTTCAGATTATTTGGCTTAACTTTGTAACAGACGGGTTTTTTGTAGTGGCTTTGGCACAGCAAAAAACAAAACAGGGATTAATTTCCAAGGAAGAAGTGCAAAGTGACAAATTGGTTGATAATTTTATGGTCCTAAGGATTATTTCAATGGGTGTTTCGATGACTGTTGCGCTTCCTGTTTTTTATTATTATTTAGGGAATCATTCGCTTGAATACGCAAGAACTATGGCACTTTTGGTGCTTGCGGTGACCCAATGGTTTAACTCTTTAAATGTGAGGTCCAGATATTTGTCGATTTTTAGGAAAGGGATAGATAACCCTTATATGATTTTTTCGTTTGTCGCTGTTTCTATTTTGCAGTATTTAATTATAGGAACAGCGTGGGGGAATAGGGTTATGCACACAACAGGAATTTCTTTTAATGATTGGGTTTTGGGGATAGTATTGGCAACCTCTGTTATTTGGGTGGAGGAGGCGAGGAAAATACTTTTCAAGGTAAAAGTTCAAAGAATTTTGAGCTAATCGCAAGTGTTGCTTAGGAGTTTGTTTTCGAGCTAGACTGTATACAGTAGATTGTAGATAAAATTATGATAAAGGTTGCTATTAACGGATTCGGGAGAATTGGCAGGCAGGCGTTTAAGGTGTGGTTCGGGGTATTAACTTCTTGATTTTTAACTCAATTTCTGTAATACTAGTATTACTATGAATCGTAATACGCAGGTGCTTTCGGTTTCTCTAGACCCAGAAGTTTATAAGCAGTTAGACAGACTCTCAAAACTTCAAAGAAAGAGTAAAAGTCGGTTGGTGGGGGATATGATTCAGAAATACAGTGTCAGTGATTTTAAGAAACGTTGGGCTAAAATTCGTAAAAAGGGTGATGAGGTAAGAAAAAAGTACAATTTTAAGACTGAGGACGAGCTTTTTGAGTATATCCACGGTGATTAAGGTCTGTATAGACACTAACGTATTTATATCTGCGGAAATGTTTGGTGGTGTTTGTGATGAGGTTCTTGATTTAGTGATCGAGCGCAAGATAAAGAATGTTGTGTCACTTTCTATTCTGATTGAGACTGCTAAGGTTCTCGATAAGAAGTTTAACTATACAGAAGAAGAAATTAAGGAAAATCTTAGTCTGATCTCAGATATTTCTACTTATATTGAGCCTAAAAAGAAAATAAAGGCTTTGTCTTATAGTCCAGATAATGAAATATTGTCTTGTGCTGTTGTAGGAGAGGCAGACTACATAATTACTGGTGATAAAAAACATTTATTAAAGCTTAAAGAATACGAAGGGATAAAGATTGTAAGCCCGAGCGAATTTTTGAAGGTGTTTGCTAAAGCTAGTTAAAAGTTGATAAGGTGAAGGTATGTTGAAAGTTGCAATTAATGGTTTTGGTAGGATCGGCAGACAAGCATTTAAGGTGTGGTTTGATAAACACCAGGAGGAGGCGCAGATTGTGGCAGTTAATGATTTGACCGATGCTACGGTTTTGGCGCACCTTTTAAAATATGATTCCGTATACGGCAGATGGGAGCGGGAAATAAAGGCTAAGAGTTTTGTCGGGGATGCCTCCTCCTTCGCTAAAGCTATGGAGGACAAGAAAGACGGAGAGGCGGTTGGAAATATATCGGTTGACCGAGTTGATATCGCCACATATGCCACAAAAGACCCCGCAAAACTCCCATGGAAGGCTCTGGGGATAGACGTGGTGATTGAGTCGACGGGGCGGTTTACCAAGCGAGAAGATGCCGGCAAACATATTACGGCGGGCGCCAAGAAAGTTGTAATAAGTGCACCGGGAAAAGAAACGCCGACATTCTTAATTGGTGTAAACGATGATACCTACAAGGGTGAGGACGTAATTAATAACGCATCTTGCACAACTAATTGCATCTCTCCTGTTGCAAAGGTCATAAATGAGGCGTTTGGGATTAAAAAGGCGATGATGACAACCGTGCATGCGGTGACTGCCGAGCAAAACTTGGTCGACGGCCCGCCGCCGGGAGGAAAAGCCAATGATTTGAGGAGGGCGCGGGCAGGTTATATTAATATTATCCCGACAACCACTGGTGCCGCAGTGGCGACAACAGAGGCGATACCCGAGCTTAAGGGAAAGTTTGATGGGGTAGCGTTGCGTGTGCCGGTTGCGGTTGGGTCGATTTCCGACATTACGTTTCTTTTGGAAAAAACTGTGACGGTTGAGCAAATAAATAACTCACTTATGGAGGCCTCTAAAAAAATGCCCGGGATACTGGCCGTTTCCAATGAACCGTTGGTTTCAACGGATATTATTGGCAGAAGCGAATCATCGATAGTTGATTTATCGCTAACGCAAGTGGTTGACGGCGACATGGTCAAAGTTTTTGCCTGGTACGACAACGAATACGGATACTCGAATCGATTAATAGAACAAGTTATTCAGGTAGGAAATTACTCGTAACTTTGTAATTCAGCAAAGCAAGGGCAAATATGATTAATAAGAAGATTGTCAATTTGATATTTTCCCTGGTGTGTTTAGTTAATGCTGGTGGTTTTGTCATTTTGCATAATTGGGAAAATATTAATGGTCCTTCAAAAGGCCTTTGGGGCGAATTTCATATTAATTTTAGAGACAAGGAAGAGTTGATTAAGTTTATAACTGATAGGGTTAAAGAAACGCAAAACATGAATCCGACAGAGATTTTATTATGGGTACTTTATCCAACTCTATTATTTTGGATAATTTTGTTACTGTGGCTTAAGGTCTCTAAGGCAATTACTTTCGCACTATTCCCTATTTTGTTTGTAGTTCTTATTACAACTGCACAAGTGACGAACGTTATTGGTGCTAGTAGGGTGCTAGAAAAGGAGCTTGTTATTTGGGGGAAAATGTTAGATGACATAGAATTTTCTGAAGATATTGAATATCAGCTTGATAGGTGCAGTAGTTTTGAAGGATGCGACTATAAAAGGCTTAGCTACAAATCAAATAGAGATATTGTCGAAGTTGGTAATTATTACGTTAAAAAAGGCTTTACTCGTCTTGAACCCGACTTCAATAGTGAAGTTTACACGAAAGGTCTTGGCTATTATTTGCGTATAAAACAACAGGACCAGTTTGTAGAGGTAAGTTTATCTCGCTAAAACTGATGTTGACCTCGCACTTGAAACGGCGACATGGTCAAAGTCTTTGCCTGGTATGATAACGAATACGGTTATAGCAATCGTTTAATCGAGCAGGTCATTCAGATCGGCTCGAAATAACCATACTCGTTGCGTAGTATATGCAAATTACATAGATCGAATGTCATGTAATTGCTCCTACTACTTAACGAATTTGGGTATTCGAACAGACTTATCGAACAGGTAATACAGGTGGGAGGATATTCATGACTCAAATTTTTATATCAAGGCCAAATTCGTTGCTAGATCTTCGCTTGTTACAATGATCGTTGTCTTGTAACGGCTACGATTTAATAAATGAATACGGATACTCGAATCGATTAATAGAGCAAGTTATACAGGTGGGTAAGTACTCGTGACGCTTGTTCGAGCAAAGCTCGAAGGTATGATATCAGCAGGTTGCACTTCGATAAGCTCAGTGCGCTCCTCTGATAGTTTTGAAATCTTACGATTTCAAAGGTAACGAATTTGGGTATTCAAACCGATTCATCGAGCAAGTTATTCAGATTAGTAACCATTTCTAATTTGCTTTTATTCTAAATTTCCCCAATATTCATTTTATGACAGGTAATTTTTATGACAAAGTGGCCAAAAAATTTGGCGGTTATAAAACAGGGTCAAAGCACTTTTCGAAATTTGATAGTGGCGACCCTGAGGAAGTTTTTCGCGGGAGGCTGATAGGTTTAAGCTCGAGGGAAAAAACTGCACTTGATATTGGTTGTGCAGATGGAAGATTTACGTTGTCGATTGCAAGGCATTTTTTGAAGGTTTTTGCCATTGATGAATCAGAAGGGATGTTAAAAGTTGCCGAAAAGAGAAGATTAGATGAGGGAGTTTCTAATGTTGAGTTTTTAAAAATGGATGCGGGGAATATGGATTTTGAAGATCTTTATTTCGATGTGGTTTATAACAGGCGTGGTCCGTCTTTTTATAGTGAGTACTTTCGAGTTCTTAAGGAAGGTGGTTACTACTTGGAGATTGGAATTGGGGAGAAAGATGCAATGGATCTGAAGAAAGTCTTCGGTAGGGGGCAAAATTACGGTAAGTGGGATCAGCCTCCATTGGAACTCGATAAATTGATACTTAAAAGGGCTGGATTCGAAGTAAATTATTGTAGGGATTTTTATTATACGGAATATTACGAAACATCCAAAGAACTGGATTTATTTTTACGAGGGGTACCAATTTTTGAAGATTATGATTCGGAAAAGGACTTGCTAAATCTTAATAATTTCTCAAGGATGTTTTTCAGCAATAAAGGGATAGAACTTGGAAGACATAGAATAGTGATTGTAGCAAGGAAATAGATTGGAAATTTTTCTCTAGTTTGCTTTTTCCATATCGAATTTGGTTGATTGAGGTATAATTTGCTCTAGAAATCGGAGGATTTTATGGATCTTGAGAGAAAGATAGAGGAGATTAAAGATTTAAGAATGCAGGAATCTGAAAAAGTGAGAGCATCTAAAGAAGCAGAACGTAAGAGAGTCGTGGATGAGAAAAGACAAAAGCAGTCTGCTGAACGGCAGTGGCTTACTGAGAGAAGAAGGTTGGTATTTGAAAAAGCTGGCTCTCTCGACGAAATGATTACAGATGGACTGGTTACTCTTGCTAAGGGTACATGGGGTAAAAAATTTGGAAGGCTTTTTGTGTCTAACCCATCGAATCTTGGCTTTCAACGGCAAGGACTGATAGAAAAACAGGTGAGAAGACTTTTTAGGGATGATAGCTATAGATTAGGCGTAAGTGAGAATCACTTGCCAGTTGCTCCGCCTGCAGGAACCGTTGGTACCTGGTTTGTAGGACGTTTTGAAGGAGGCAACTATCTGGGTTCGCCGCATTATGGTACAGACTTAAGATTGGAACCTATACTTCGTTCTAGTAAGTATGGTGATAGTTACTCTTTTAGATATTATGCTATTAGCTTGATAGATGTACAGGAAGGCATGCATTTTCGAGTACCTCCGAGACCGGGATACAGCTCTGATACGGCACCATCTGGATACAAGTACGAAGGTGGTGTTTTATATCACAGAAGAGGTAGTTCGATTGATTTTTACAGAGTTCCAGATGGACAGGCTGTGGAAATTCTTGCTCAGTATAAGTGTAGACAAGCTGATTTAGCTCCCAAAGAGACTAGAAGTGTTGATAAAAATGAATTGGATGAGTTGCTTATTGAGGAGTTTAAACGAGGTCCACATTCGCAATATGTATCTGCGCCTCAGATTGAGCGTGTTTACCCTGAAGGTCCTTACCGCGGAGACGTTGTAAATGTAAGAATAGTTCGGTAGTTTCTTCCTAATTTGCTTTTTTGCCGATATTTACAAATAAGACAGAATTCTGTACAATTGTAATATGATTAAAACACTACCTATTACAAAAGTAAGAAATAATTTGCCTGAGCTAGTTGATAGGGCTAAAAAGCGCCTTAACGAATATGTAATTACAGTGAATGGTGTACCGGAGGCAGTTCTAATCTCGGCTGCGGAATATGAAAGTTGGAGGGAAACGGAGGAGATTTTGGCTGATAAGAAATTAATGAAGGGAATTCGTGAGGGCGAAGAAGATATTGCAAAAGGTAACTTAATTTCGTTTGCCCAGCTTAAAAAAGAATTAAAGCTCGATGTTTAAGCTTTTGATTTCCAAGCGCGCTTCAAATGCACTGAAAAAATTACCACGAGAACACCAAAGGACATTAATTGCTGCTTTAGGGGATATTGAAGAAGATCCTTATGCGGGCAAACCTCTTGAGAGGAATTTATTTGGACGGCTGAGCTTCCAAGTTTGGGTCTATAGAATCGTGTATAAGGTAGACGAGAAAGATAAAAAGATTTTAGTTTTGAGAGTTGGCAACCGGTCAAAAGTTTATAACTAATTTCTTCCTAGTTGCAGAAGATGAGATAGTCCATTTCAGTCTAAATATACACACGAACAGTAGTTTTACATCAAAGCCAGTTTCGGTTGAGTTGATTCAACCTTCCTAATTTGCATCTTGTCCTTTTCCCGTTGTCATTCTGAACTTGGTTCAGAATCTTTTTTTAGATCCTGAAATAAGAACGCTTATTCTTGCACCAAGTGCAACAATTAATTCAGGATGACACTTATAATTAATTAGTGTCAGGTTCTTACTACATTTATATTCTCACAAATTCCCGGAACACAACGTTTTATATTGGCGTGACAAATAATTTAATCCGAAGAGTTTACGAGCATAAAAATGAAGTTGCTGAAGGGTTCACCAAGAAGTATAAGTTAAAAAAGCTTATTTATTTTGAAGAGTATCAAGATCCAAAGGAAGCAATTGCCCGGGAAAAGCAGCTAAAGAATTGGCATAGGGAGTGGAAGCTAAACCTGATAAGGACAGTAAATCCTACATTCTTGGACTTATATGAACAGATCCAAGAATAGCTGTAGATCCTGAAATGAGATCCTGAAACAAGTTCAGGACGACTCCCGCGTCGGTTCAGGACGACTCCCGCGTCGGTTCAGGACGA
>CAZBKB010000020.1:0-16674 GCA_964492425.1 uncultured Gammaproteobacteria bacterium
CGAAAACTGGGCAATATTGGTTTGGTGGCGGAAGAGTTGGCTGGAAACCAGAAACCAGAAACCAGAAACCAGAAACTTTCAGTAAGTGATGTGTTCGGGGAGCTTTTAAAGATAGCAAATTTGGGGGGAGAGGGGTCTGTTGAAAAAAAGATCGCGACTCTATCTGAACTTTTAACAAACTTAGATCCGATTTCTGTAAAGCACGTTGTTAACATTCCGCTTGGGACACTGAGGTTGGGGATTGGGGATCCGACTATGATGGATGCGCTATCTCTTGCCAAGACGGGTGACAAAAAGCTGCGTCCGGTCATTGAGGATGCGTATAACAAAACAAGCGATTTGGGATACGTTGCCGAGGAATTTTTTAAGCATGGAGAAAAGGGTTTGGTTCACATTAAGCTTGTAGTCGGTAAGCCCGTTAGGCCCGCGCTTGCGGAGAGGCTTCCTAATGCAGATGAGGTGATAAAACGGGTTGGGGATAATTTTGCGGCGGAGCCGAAATTTGACGGGTTCCGGGTGCAGGTGCATTTGGATAAGTCGAGGAAATTGTTTTCGGGTTCTGGTAGTAACGTTATCTCACTCGGTCACTCTCTCGGTCGTGATCAACGGTCGGTGGGGAATCTCCATAAAGCTGATGATAGTCAAAACTCGGAGACCACTCTCTCGAGAGCTCCCTCATTCGATAGCCAGCATGTGCGCATTTTTTCCCGTAATCTTGAGGATATGACGCATGCGTTTCCGGATTTGGTCGAGGGGATTTTAGCGGAAGTAAAGGCTGAAAGCGCAATTTTGGAAGGGGAAGCTATTGCTTATAACCCGCAAACGGAAGAATTTTTGCCTTTTCAGGAGACTACGAAAAGAAGGCGTAAATATAATGTTGCCCAGAAAGTAAAAGAGCTGCCTCTGGTGTGTTTTGCTTTTGATATTTTGTATCTTAATGGACAGGATGTAAGTGTAAAGCCGTATTCCCAGCGCAGAAAAATGCTGGAGGAGATCATCAAAAAGAACGATTCGGAAACGATAAGACTGGCTGAGGAGCGGATTTTGCATACGGCAGAGGATATTTCCAAGTTTTTTAACGAAGCGGTTTCCGAAGGGCTCGAAGGGATAATGATTAAGAAATTGGACTCACCGTATAAAGCAGGCGGACGGGGTTTCCACTGGATTAAGTTTAAGAGGGCTCAATCCGGGGAGCTTGCGGATACTGTTGATTGCGTACTTTTGGGAATTTACACAGGGAAGGGGAAAAGAACTGAATTTGGTGTCGGTGGGCTTTTGGTTGGAATTTATAACGATCGTGATGATGTTTTTGAGACGATTTCAAGGGTTGGAACAGGTTTGACGGACGAGGAGTTTAGAAAGGTTCATGAAATTGGCAAGAAGTTGAGAGTAGAGCATAAACCAGCGAGGGTGAGATCTAAAATTGAACCTAACTATTGGGTTGAACCGGAAGAGGTTCTGGAAATTTACGCGGACGAAATTACCAAATCTCCGATTCATACTGCAGGAGAAGAGGATGGGATAGGATATGCACTCCGGTTTCCAAGGCTTTTAAAATTCCGCGAGGCTGATAAGCGGGCGGAAGATAGTACAACAGTGGATGAGATTAAGAAACTTTACAGCCAGCAGTATACTAAAGGAGGGAAAGATGAAAGAAATAAAAATAAGTGAAGGGGTGGCTTTGGCAAAGAGTGAAGAGATTGATCAAACTCGTTTAGCTCACGTGAGAGAGTTAGTCGAGTCTGTTGGCAGGTGATTGTTGCGAGATCGACATGCGCCTAAACGAAATTTGCCGGATCCGGATATCTTCAAAATCATCTAGATAAACTTTATTGCCTCTTGATAGCTCCTTTAATTTCCAATGCGGGGCAACATCTTAAAAATGTCTTATGAGATTAATAGTTGTTTGTTGATTAATCAAGTAAGGAGCGGTTATTTATACTTTAAGTATCCTGCTATAACAAAAAAAACCAATATAAATGCAAGATAAGCGAATAATTGAGAGATTGCAGCAAGTGTGGTTACTGCGGCAGTTACTAATATGAATATGATAATCTTTTTTTTTGTCATTAAAGTTAGTATAGGGTGTAGACTTTCTTGATTCAAATACTAGGATATGAATGCAACTTAACGCCTTTTAAATTAAACTTAAATGTATGCTATGAATGTTGCCAGGATTGCTGAGAAAATAGATGCTAGAGAGCATGACATACGAAAAATTATTAAATATATCGATGGTTACTGGCCAAAGCTTGTGCGTGAGTATAAAGGTGATCTCAGGAGTTTAATCGGTTTGCCTAACCCATACATCGTGCCGACAGATGCGGGTGATATTTTCCAGGAGCAGTATTATTGGGATTCTTATGTGGTTATTCGGGGACTCATTCACGACTCTCGGTACACAAAGCTGTGCATTGGTATGGTAGAAAACTTTTTTTATATGCTTGATAGGTTTGGGATTATTCCTAATGCATCACGATTCTATTTTCTTTCGCGGTCGCAGCCGCCGCTTTTGTCCAGTTTAGTCTGGTTAATTTACACAAAGACCAAAGACAAGAAGTGGTTTAAAAAAGGTATGCAGTATGTTGAATATGAGTATGAACATGTTTGGATGGGAACGACACACCTTTCTAATTTTAGGCTGACCAATATTGGGCTCTGTCGATATTACGATATAAACGCATTGGATAGTTTGGCTGAGGCGGAAAGTGGCTGGGATATGACTATGAGGTTTGGGGGGAAGTGCCTCGACTTTGTGCCGGTTGACCTTAACTGCCTTTTGTACCTATACGAAAAAGATATGGAGGGTGCTTTCAGGGTGCTGGGAGACCACGAGCGGGAGAAGAAATATGTTAGTGCCGCAGATCGGCGGGCAAGGAAGATCAACAATTATTTGTGGGATGACAAAGTGGGTTTTTATTTTGATTACGATTTTGTTAATCGCCGTAGGAGCCATTTAATAACAGTTGCAGGAGCATATCCGATGAATGTGGGGTTAGCTTCATATGAAAGGGCAGCAAGGTCTATGGAAATCATAAAAGATGTATTGCAGAAGAAGTGGGGAATAGTACAAGGTGTGAGATTTGTTGAAAATTTGCAGTGGGACTGGCCTAACGGTTGGGCGCCTATACAATTGAGGGTAGTGGAGGGTTTGATTCGATACGGGTATATCTCTTTGGCCAAAAGGATCATCAAAAAGTGGTTATCTTTGAATATAAAAGTATTCAGGGAAACCGGGTTCTTGTGGGAAAAATATGATGTAGTTAAGGGTCTGGTGGGTGTTCCAGACAGATACCCGACACCTTATGGTTTTGCATGGACTAACGCTATATTTCTGGCTTTTTTAGAAATATTTGATTATTTAGAAGATCACTCTTATGAGAATGCTATGCCTACATGGATGGTTCGCAGGCTTGGCTGGTTTTAGGCGGTGGTAAAATAGTCTTAAATTAAGATGGACAAACGTGCCAAGCTTGATGCGCTGAAAGAGCGTATGGAAGACGATAAAACACTACCGCTTAGGTATGGAGCTACGCAGCTTGTTTTTGGTGAGGGTAATGCTGGTGCTGAGATTTATTTTTTGGGAGAAGCACCTGGTTATTATGAAGATAAAGCTGGAAGACCATTTGTTGGTCTTGCCGGGCAACTTCTTCAAAAGTTAATTGAGTCGATTGGAATGAAGCGTGATGATGTTTATATTTCAAATATTGTAAGGTTCAGACCTCCGGGAAATCGTGATCCGGAGGCGGACGAAATTGCAGCGTTTTCACCATATGTAGATGAAGAAATAAAAATTATTAATCCTAAGGTAATTGTGACATTAGGACGTTTTTCAATGAATAAGTTTTTAGTTGATGCGCGGATTTCAGCGGTTCATGGAAAAAAATTTGTGGTCGATTTTTTAGGGAAAAAGCAGATTGTTTTGCCGATGTACCATCCGGCAGCGGCTTTAAGAAGCAGCGCGATAATGAATGCAATTAATGGAGATTTTATGGTAATTAAAAAAGTGATGAGTGATAGGGATGAAGGTATTGAAGTTGGGCAATCTCGTGAACCCCAATCTCAATTGAGTTTAATTTAACATGGAAAGTGTTAGCTTACAAAGGCGATCTGTTGCAGCACTGTCTTATTTGTTGGGTTTTGTGACAGGAATAGTAGTGTTGATGGTTGAGCCGCATGACAAATTTATTAGGTTTCATGCTATGCAGTCGACGCTTTCAACCGGCACGTTATTTTTTTTAAATATAATATTTGGTTTGGTATTTTCCAGGTTTGGAATATTTAGTTTTCTTTCCACCTTGAGCGGGCTTGTAATTTGGATTGTAATATTCATTTTCTGTGTGCTGGGTTTTTACAGAGCTAAACAAGGAAGAGTGTACAAGCTGCCTTACTTTGGAAGATGGGCAGAAAAGAGGGTGGGGTGAGGCTTGTTGCTGGTCTTGGAAATCCAGGTTTTAAATATCGTTTCAGCCGTCATAATTTGGGTTACGTGATAATTGATAGCTTTGTTAAAAATATTGGTTTGTCGTGGAAATATAGTCCGGATTGGGTTTGTTTTTATACCAAAGATCAAAATACTGTTTTTGTGAAACCTTCGACTTTTATGAATAATTCTGGAGTGGCAATTGCTGCGGTTGCTAATTTTTATAACATTAAAAAAGAGGATATATTGGTGGTTTGCGATGACGTTGACTTGCCATTTGGTAAAACGCGCTTGGCATTTGATGGTTTGTCTGCAGGACATAAGGGTATAGATTCTATTATTAAAAATTTAGGTGGTGTTGAGTTTGGAAAGTTGAGAGTGGGTATCGGAAGACCTGAGACAAGTGGAGGGAAGCCGGTTATGGAAGTTGCTGATTATGTTCTTCTGGATTTTAGTGAGGGAGAGAAAGGTAATTTGCCTATGGTTATAAGTCGTGCAGAAGCGGCGATGTCATCGTATCTTGCAGATGGAGTAGAAGCGACGATGAATAGGTTTAATTAATTTTTGATTTAAAATTTACGATTTTTATTGAATTTTCAATGTTTAAAAATTTAAAAGCTGGGATTTAATTTCAAATTTGAAATTAATAATTTAAAATTAGTTTGATGCCATCGGCCGCAGAGCTTCTTGAGTTTGTGGAGAATCTGATTGATAGGTGGGGGATTATTATCGTCCCGCTTGGGGCTTTTTTGGAAAATTCAATAATTTTGGGTTTTATTTTCCCAGGTGTTACTTTGATTTTTATTAGCGGGTTTGTGGCCAGAACTACAGGGGAGTCCATTTGGTTTATTGTTGCTCTTGCCGCGGTTGGTTCTTTTTTGGGGGATAATCTTGATTATTTTATCGGCCGACATGCGGGGAAGATTTTAGAGTCCAAGCCTCTTTTTGCAAAGCCTGTCTTGATGGTTGAACCTTATCTTCAAAAACACGGGGTTTGGGCTGTTTTTTTGGGAAGGTTTTCCGGTTGGTCTCGGGCCTGGGTTGCTTTGGCTTGTGGAGTTGTCAGGTTTTCTTATTTGAAGTTTTTTTTGGTTTCTTTTGCCTCGGCTTTTGTCTGGACTTCCGCGTGGATTTTCGGTGGTTATCTTTTGGGAGGGAATAGACAGCTAATTGAAGAATGGTTTGGTCGGGCGTCGCTTTTGGTCTGGATTGTCTTTGGTGGTGTGGTCGTTTATTATCTTAGGACAAGAGTACGTCTGGTTTCTGATATTGTGATGTATGTGATGAAAAAGTATGGGTACAAGGTCAAAAATGGTTTCAAAAGTAAGGTTTAGAGAGCAGATATACAAAATCGTGAAACAAATACCAAAGGGGAGGGTCGCAACTTATGGTTTGATTTCCGGGATGATTATAAAATCGCAAGATACTCCGATTATCCGAATCATCGGAGTGAGGAGGAGTTTAATGTCGAGAGCGGTTGGAAATGTGCTTCATGCGAACTGTGACAGTGGTGTGCCGTGCTACAGAGTAGTGGATCGAAACGGGAGGCTTGCGCCTAATTTTGGCGGTCCTTCGCTTGAAAGCTTCGGACGACGAGCGTTTTTTGCCAAAGACGAATCAGTTTTTGGCCGGGGTGGGTGGGAGGAGCAGAAGAGAAGATTATTAGAAGAGGGTGTTGAATTTGTTGACGAGAATCATGTTGATCTTTCCAAATGTTTGTGGCAGTGTTAATTTCATTAAAAATTTCAAATTAGTAATTTATGCAAGTGGCTTCTCGTCTTAAAATTTACGGGCAAGTACAGGGTGTGTTTTTTAGGCAATCTGCCAAGCGAGAGGCAGAGAATTTGGGTTTGGTTGGTTGGGTGAGAAACTGTGATAATGGGTCGGTTGAGGCATTGGTGCAAGGGAAGAAAGGCAAAGTCGAGGAATTCGTTGCCTGGTGTAAAGAGGGCCCAACGTTTGCAGAAGTTGAGAGAGTTGAGGTTGAATGGCGCAAAAAACTAGAAACATTTGAAGGTTTTAAGATCCAGTAATTTTTGTTGTTCGAATTTATGGATAAGGCTGCCTATTTTAGGCGGAGTAAAGTCTAGCACAGAGGTGCAATGCCGGGCTAACTGCGGTATAATTTGCTCTCCTTTATGAGTCCCGACAGACCTACTTCTTCAGAGTACATACCTATTAGTGTGCGTCGAGTGGTTATTGCTGAACCGCACGGTCCTTGCGGTGGTGTGAATGCCGCTGTTAGATTCACGGATAAACTTTTAAGGATTGTTGCAGGTAGGGAATCTGTGTACACGTTCAATGAGGTGGTTCACAACCATAAGACTAATAAAAGATTTGAAGAAAGAGGCTTAGTGATGATTCGAGATAGAACCCTTGATGGTGAAAGAGATTATTCAAAACTTCCCAGAAACTCATTATATTTATCTTCTGCTCATGGTTATAAAGATAGTGATGTTCAGGCTGCTATTGAGAGAGGTTGTATAGTTTTTATAACTGAATGTCCTTTGGTTAAGAAAGAGAAAAAGAGGGCAGTAAAAGCAATAGAAAAGGGTGGGGAGATTGTATATTTTGGCAAGGCCGGTCACCCAGAACCTCGGGCTGTTTCGAGCGTTGCCCCCCCGGATAAATTCCATATTGTTACAAGTCAGGAAGATCTTGATAAATTGAGAATAAATCCATTGACAAATTATACGTTTTTAAACCAAACAACTATGTCACAGAAAGATATTAGAGGTTTGAAAGATAGAGCAATGGAGATAATACCGCTTGTTGATGTTGGTGCCAAAGAAGACGGTTGTTATGCAACGGATAATAGGCAGCAAGCAGTAGCTGCATTGATGTATGGGGCTGACGCACTACTTGTCGTTGGTTCTGGGGATATTAGTAACAACACAGTTAATCTTGCAAAAGTTGGACAATACGTCATGAAGCCGACATATATTGTTAACGGATCAGACGAAATAAATTGGTTAGCTTTTCAGAGAAATTCTGGTATAGAAGAGCTTGTTCTTACTTCCGGGGCATCCTGCGACGAGAATGACTTTCAAGAGGTAGTCGCTGAGTTTGAAAAAAGAGGAGTCGAGGTTGTTCATCAGCAATCTCTTGTTGTGGAAAATGATACTGAGTTTCCTATAGAAGCAACAAGAAATCTTATACTTTTGGAAGAAAGATATAAAAACTGGCTTTCATCTCAGAAGTAATGAATCAGGTAATTTTAGTTGACAACAAAGATAAGGAATTGGGGTACTCGTCTATAGAAAAGACTCACACTGGTCAGGGTATGCGTCATCGTGCGTTTGTGACTTTGCTTTATAATTCCAAAAATCAGGTGCTACTTCAAAGGCGTAGACACAGGTTGTTTGACGGTCTGTGGGATTTGACGGCTGTTTCTCATCCGCTACATATCAAAGATCATAATGAGAGTTACCAGGAGGCTTCGGATAGGGCTCTTAAGAAAGAAATGGGGGTAGGGCATGTCGTTGTTAGGAAAGTCGGCGGTTTTAATTATTTTGCGCGCGACAGGGGAAATTGCGAGAACGAGTACTGTGCGGTTCTGGTTGGAAAGTGGGATGGAAAGCAAAAGACAAACCCGAAGGAAGTATATGGTGCAAGGTGGGTGGATTTTGGCAAATTTTTAAAAGATATTAAGGTTAACCCTAAAAAATATACGCTATGGGCAGTTTTGGCCCTGAAGGAGGTTGAGGGTGAGGATCAAGAGGCTGGATTTGAGCATACTTACCGCGATTTTTTAGCGCAGTTTGAAAAATATTCAAAAAGTCATTTCGCAAAACTAATTAAGAAATCAGCTAAATATCCAGAATTGATTAGGAAGTTTTATGATGACCTTGCAGATTTTACAGCAGGAGGCAAGAAAATGCGGGCTTTTTTGGTTTATCTTGGTTTTCTGTTGGGTAGAAATGTTAATGGCGCTGATGAGGGGAAAAGGATTTTTCCTGTTTCGCTTGCTGCCGAGCTTGTTCACAGTTTCTTGTTGATTCATGACGATATTATTGATAAGTCTGAAACCAGAAGAAATAAGCCGACTATCCATAAGCGCTATGAAAAAATATTTGGCAGCCACTATGGTGCCTCCCAGGCGATAGTTTTGGGGGATATTGCCTGTTTTGAGGCTTTTAATTTAATCAACTCTTCCGATTTTGGCGACCGGTTGAAAATTTTGTGCCAGGAAAAGCTTTATCAGGTTCTTCTGGAGACAGCGTATGGTGAGGCTTTAGATGTTGAATATTCGCACCGTAAGGCAAAAATTACTGACATATGGCAAGTGGCGGATTTAAAGACTGCCCGATATTCTTTTGTGGGCCCGTTGACTTTAGGGGCACTGCTTGCGGGTAGTACAAGATCTCAAATTGATGCCATTTCAAAGTTTGGATTTTCTGCAGGTATCGCTTTTCAACTTCAGGATGATTATTTGGGTGTTTTTGGTGATGAAGAGATTTTGGGCAAGTCGGTACTTTCCGACATGCGGGAGGGGAAAAATACCCTTTTAATTTACAAAACCAGAGAGTTGGCAAACCTTGCCGACGGGAAAATTGTTGATAATCTTTGGGGTAAGGTAAATGCTACATTGGCAGATCTTATTAGGGTCAAAAAAATTATCACCAAATGCGGTGCAGATATATGGTGCCAGAGAAAAATGCGAAGCTTTGCCGGACAAGCAAAGAAAAAAGTTGGGTATATCATAAAAGATAAGAAATTAAGCAAGATACTTGTTGAGCTGGCTGATTTTACTGTAAACAGAGAGAGATAACGTACCTGTTTTGAGCGGGTTAGTTGAAAGTATTTAAGGTTTTTGTTATTCTTTGGGATAACCCCGCAGTGGTGTATTGTTTTAATGTCTAAAAAGATTTCAGAAGATATTGTTCCCAAGCATATTGTAATAATTCCTGACGGCAACCGCCGTTGGGCAAAAAAGCGTGGCCTTACGCCTATTGCCGGGCATAAAAGAGGACTTGAAACAGCTTATAAAGTGATTCGGGGCTCGAGAGATTTGGGTGTGAAGATTTTGACGATTTGGGGATTTTCCACTGAAAACTGGAGAAGACCGGAAACTGAAGTTAAATATTTAATGAAGATTTATTCCTACTTTTTCAAGAAACACTTGAGTGAACTTGTGGCGGAAGGGGTGCGTTTTAGATGGTTAGGGAGACGGGATAGAGTGCCTGTAAGCTTAAGGGAACTTTTAGTTAAAATGGAAAAGTTGAGTGCAAAAAACCGTGATTATTTAATTAATATCTGTTTGGATTATGGCGGTCACGATGAGATTATTGCCGCTTTTAAAAAATTACTCTCGAAAAAAGTAAAACCTAGCGAGGTTACGGAGGCGCTTATCGATAAAAATCTGGAGACTGCCGGTTTGCCTAATCCGGATTTATTAATTCGAACCTCTGGGGAGATGAGAACTTCTGGCATTATGCCCTGGCAAACTACGTATACAGAGCTTTTTTTCTCTAAGTTATTTTTCCCTGATTTCACCATTGCTGAGTTGAAGCGAGCAATCTCCGACTATTCAAGCAGGCAGAGAAGATTCGGGCAGTAGGTTGTTGACATTGTTTCCCAATTCGTTTTATCGTATTTTTATTCCAGATGAGTGTTGAGCAAGGTCGATTTGATGTTGTTGATGGAGAGTTTAAAGTTGGTCAGCCTATTGCTGTGAATGAGCGAAACGGTTGGCACGAGTTGAAAGATCTCGGTGAGATAAATTTTACTCCAGCTGGTTTTGATAATTTGTGTATGATGGTCGAGATTGCCCAAGATCTTATGCGAAGCCCTGGGGAATCTAAATATATTTTAAATGACTCTTAAGAAGGTTAAATTTGATAATAAACCTTATGTGCGGAAGGTAGATAAACCCTGGGGTTGGGAAGTCCACTGGGTTCCCGAAGACAGGCCATATATGGGAAAACTCATACACATAAATGAAGGAGCGCGACTTTCACTGCAGAAGCATGACAAAAAGATAGAAACGTGGTTTTTGATTTCCGGTCGGGCGGTTGTAATTTGGGAATCTGAGGAAAACGGGGATTTATTTGAAACTGAGCTTAAGAAATTTAATGGATATAGTTGTGGAGCAGGGCAAAGACACAGACTGAAAGGTATAACGGACTGTGATGTAATAGAAGTATCTACACCGGAAATTGGTACGACATATAGGTTGGAGGATGATTATAATAGGGGTGACGAAACGGAAGAGAAAAGAAAATTGAGGGATGAGGGTAAGGTTTAAAAATTTAATTTTAAAACATTGAAAATTTAAAATTATGATGCAGGATTTTACTGCACAACATTACGCATCACGCACCCACGATAAGATGAAGGATGTCTTAATGGATCCATCAGTGCAAGGTCCGGCGGTGTATTATCATATGGTGAGGGGCGGATCCGATCAAAGAAATATTACGATTTGGGAGCCTGGAACTGTTGGGGGAGAATATATAAAGACTTATGGGCATTACCATGTAGGGAAACTGGATGAAACTTATTGGGTGATTTTTGGAGAGGGGGTTGTTTTGGTGCAAAAAAGAGCTGTTGGGCAAGATGGGAAGCTTAAAGATGATGAGATAGAGGAAGCATACGCAGTTCATGTGAAGCCGCAAGACGCTCTTTTTATACCGGCAGAGTGGGGACATTTGGTTGCCAATATTTCCAAGACATTTTTTGTTACAGCTGACGATTCGCCGGTTAATTTTGAAGAAGTAGATCCTGTTTCTTTGCCTGGTCATGCCGATTATGAGGCTGTCAAAAAAATGCAGGGTTTTTGTTACTATATTGTAGAGAGGGGTGGGAAACCGACATTAGTGCACAATGAGCGCTACAAAAAAGCTCCCGCGTTAAGCATAATTGAATCATCACAGTATCCACTTCACAAATAGACTGATAAAAGGTTAAAATCCTAAGGTTGTGTGTGGGATTTTTGGTTATATCGGATCAAGGTCTGATTCTTTCAAAATAGTTCTTGATGGTCTAAAGCGGTTAGAATATCGTGGATACGACTCGTGGGGAATCGCGGTTGCTTTAAGTCCACGGATTTATTCATTTAAAAAAATAGGCGCAATCGGGACTATTGAAGGAGTTGATCTCCCGCAGTCGGGTGTTGCTATCGGGCATACCAGATGGGCGACACACGGAGGTGTAACCGACGTTAATGCTCACCCGCATTTTTCTTCGGATAAATCTTTTGTCCTTGCTCAAAACGGGATGGTAGAAAATTTTGAAGATCTTAAAGCATTGCTTTTGAAAAAGGGCTACAAGTTCAAAACGCAAACAGATACGGAGGTAATTGTGAGGTTGATAGAGTCAAAAGTTAAGAATCTGGATAATTTGGAGAAAGCGGTAAGAGAAGCGTTTGGTGGTTTAAGAGGCAGGAATACAATCATCATTCTAACTAATGAAGGCAAAGTTATTGCCTGCCGCAACGGTTCTCCCCTGGTTGTGGGCAAAGCCAAAAATGGGGACGTCTATTTTTCTTCGGACATCCTTTCTTTTGCAAGCTTGATAGACTACGTTTTTGTTGCCGACAACGGACAGATGATTATAGGGGATAAGTCAGGAATTGAGGTTTTTGATATAAAAAACGGCAAAAAAATGCCGGCCAGGTTCAAAAAGACCGGCTTTGCTGGCCAGAAAGCCGACAAAGAAGGTTTTGAGCACTTTATGCTTAAGGAAATTTTTGAGAGCGGTGAGGTTATTCGGGTTCTTTTGGCTCAAGATAAGAAAAAATATGTGGATTTTGTAAAAGAGGTAAAGAACGCAAAAAGGATTTTCACAATCGGGTCCGGAACTGCCGGTGCAGCTGCTGCGCAAATTGCGTACTTTTTACGATCGATTGCAAAGATTAATGTAGTTGCTCTTGTTGGTGCGGATGCATTCGAGTATTTTAATCTTTTTGGGAAAGGTGATCTTTTGATTTCACCTTCCCAAAGCGGGGAAACAGCGGACGTTTTGGAGGTTTTGGAAATTGCCAGGAAAAAGGGAGTAAAAATTGCGTCTTTTGTTAATATGCCGGGTTCAATGATGACTAAAATGTCCGATTTTGCCTTCATGGCGGGTGCCGGGCCGGAGATCTGCGTGATGTCTACAAAGGTCTTTACTTCCATGGTTTCCTGGGGTTATTTGCTGGCGAAAACAGTTGGTGGTGATTATAAAGAGGCAATTTTAAATCTCTCAAAACTTTCCAGAGAGATAGATAAGTACATTGCCGATGCAAAAAATCTAGAATCCATTAAGGCTATTGCCACGAAGCTTTCTAAAAAAGATCATGTATTTTTGCTTGGAAAGGCTGCGAATTTCCAAATAATCAGGGAGGGCATGGTTAAAATAATTGAAGCTTCCTATAAGCATGCCCACGCTATCCCTGCAGGTGATTTAAAACATTATGCGATAACTTTAATGGAAAAGTGTATGCCCGTTGTGGTAGTTGTCTCAAATGATGAAGTTAAAAATGACGTTTTGTCTGCAGTCTCGCAGGTAAAGGCAAGGGGAGCAGACGTTTATGGGATAGCACCTTTTGACCACAAGGATTTTAGCACCAGAATTACCGTGCCTGATCTTGGGGAAACTGCCGCAATTTTTAATGTGGTTGTATTGCAGCTTATTGGATATTTTATGGCCGTTGCGCTTGGGAATAATGTGGATCGGCCGAGAAATATTGCTAAATCTGTGACGGTAAAATAAAAAAGTGACAAGTGGTAAGCAACAAGTAATAAGTAAGATGAGGCTGGATGCAAAACAGCTGAGAGTAAGTGAGCCAACAAAGGCGGATTTAAAAAAGATTAAACGCCGGCAGATCTATATTATTTGTGACAATATTCTGGACACTTATAATATTGGCGCCATATTTAGGCTTGCGGATGCGGTTGCGGCAAGAGGGGTATTTTTGTGCGGGCAAAGTGAAACTCCCCCAAACTCTCGGATTGCCAAAGCGGCGGTTGGGACAGAAAAGTGGGTGCCGTGGAAATACTTTAAGACAACTCCTGAAGCAATCAAACATTTAAGAAAAGATCAGCCGAAGATCAAAATCGTTGCGATAGAACAGGGTAAAGGTTCGGTCGATTTTAAAAAGGTTAGTTACAGCGAGCCGGTTGCATTTGTGGTTGGGTATGAAACGACTGGTGTGTCACCGCAGGTTCTAAAAATGTGTGACGAGATTGTAGAGATCCCGATGTATGGAGTGAACGTTTCCCTAAATGTGATGGTATCTTTGGCGATTGTCTTGTTTAACAAGGTTGGGGATTAGTCGGGACAGGAATAAAAGTAGCCGTCATTGGCAGCTGGTGCCGGATTGAAACTTGTAGTTGGTATCTGGCCTGCACCTGAGCCGATTTTACCGGAGCATGATGTTCTAGAATTGTTTGCGTTTGGGTCATTTGAAATTTCAAGCAAAGCTCTTACTACATATACTCTCGATCCGTCCGTAGTTTTACCTCCTGACGTATCGGGGCAGATGTCTTCGGCGAGTGTAGCTGGGTAATGGATAGTGTAAACGCTTAGACCTGTATTTTTAGGGTCACGCACGGATTCGCCCATTAAGCTTATTGCAGGATTGTTGAGATAATCTGCAGTTGTGTTGAAGGCTTCAGCAGCTGTAGATCCGGAAGGAACGATTGGATAGTAGGTTGCGGCGAGACAATCGTTTTTAGCAGACTCTAGTGCTTTTTGTATCTGCTGTAGGTCGTTTTTGCGTTGGGCATCGCGTGCGTCTTTTAGATAACCCGGGACAACAAATGCGATTACTCCTGCCAGGATACCCAGGATCGCAATGCTTATTAGCAGTTCAATGAGAGTAAAAGCGACCTTTAATCTGAAGTTTAAAATTTTCATTTTGTTTACAAAACGTATTAATTTAAAATTTACAGTGTGCACGAATTTAATCATTTGGTATTTTCTAAGTCGCTACCAGCAATCTCCATCTGCTTCTGTACAGTCCGGATCGTCATTTCCTAGCCCGGGGCTTAGGCCTTGGGCGATTTCTTTACAGCCAGGGCCGTTTGGTAAAGCTGTATTATTCGAACAGCGGAAAATTGCTTTGGTGGGATCTTCCGGTGCCTCGAGGCGAGTACCGAGCCAATAATATTTGCATCCTCCTTGAGTGCTATCACACGGCGTATTTGCCGCAATGTTATATTGATAAACTTCTAGCTCATAAAAATAACCGTCTTTATTTACAGGGTCTACTGGTAGGCTTTTAAGATACTTACTGTCAACTACAATGGCTTGGTACAAATAGTTGTCCGGGGGATCTTTTTTCCAATCATTGTCTTCTAAGGTAACAGTATTGCACGGCTGATCGTGAGAACCCATACTGCTATCGCACCAGTTTTCCTCAGAGAAGTTAAATTTTAACAGATAAGCCTGAATAGCATTTGAAATTTGCTTTATTTCTGCTTTCCTTCTGGCGTCGCGTGCCTGTTTTATTCTTTTTGTGGGGTTGATTGCAAACATGACTATTCCGGAAAGTATCCCCAGTATTGCAATAACAACGAGGAGCTCGATGAGGGTAAATCCGGGATTTAACTTTAAACCAGAAACTTTAAACCTGAAACATTTTAAGAAGTCTATGGTTAATTGTTTACAGTTACTAGTTTGCGAAGCGTTGGGCATTAAGTTAATTCTATAACTTTTGATGGAAAAATTGCAGGGTTTAGAGGTTGGAAATGGTATAGCTTGTATTAGTTGTGCCGTCGCACGGTGAGATATTTGTAGAGTCTTTTTGTGGATCTTTTAGGTTTTCCAGACAGGCCACTAGGGTAAAGGCCGTGCAAGCAGCTGCTGCACAGTTTGCTGGGGAAGGTATATAGGTATAATAGGTACTGCTGGTTTTGGGATCAACAGGTACCGCTTTGATATAAGAATAATTCGTCCCTATTAAGTCCGGGTTAGTAGTACCGTTACTATTTGATGTGTTGTCATCGGCTATTGTGCTGCTATTGATTGTACATTTGTCTGGGGTATAAGTCCTGCAGTTTGGATAAGTGTAAGATCCAGCAGAATCTTGTTTGGCGAGTTCTAGTGCTTTTCTTATTGTTTCCAGATCGGATTTTCTTCTGGAATCGCGGGATTTTTGCTGGCTATCGGAATAGGTGACTGTACCGAGTGCCGCCAGGATGCCGATTATTGCAATGACGACGAGCAATTCAATTAAAGTAAAGCCGGTAGCTAACTTTAAACTTGAAACTTTAAGCTTGAAACCTTTATTGTTTATTGTTTCTGGTTTCTTGTTAATTGTTTGCGGAAAGAAGGGCATTAGGTTAATTTTCATTGGTGTTCTCATTAATGTCAACTCTGATTAACTCGGAGTCAATTGTTTGAACCCTCGAAGTTCTTCTTTGAGGAGTGAAGTTGGGTCAAATTTAGTTACCGCAGACATAGTAGAAGCCGTCTGTGTTACTTGGTATAAAACCGGAATTAAATCCCCCAGCGTTTTCAGCTAAGCCGCTAAGGTCTGAAATTGTTTGCGAACAGTTGTCTGCGGATTTGCCGGCGTCCTTGTCTAAATTGCCCTGTTCTAGTTGTGCGCGGATAACATATTTATCAATCCCGCTCCAGTTAAGGGGTGTGCCGGCATTGTCAACACATTTTAAGGTTACTGGTGTTGTGGGACGGGCAAAACGATAATATTTTATACCTCCATTTACTTGCGGATCGTTAATTCCACTATTTAAATATTTAAGATCAGAGTCTGAAAGGTGTTCCATTAATCTGATATATCTGCCTTCCTCTAGATTGGCAGATATTCCAACCGCTCCGTCTGTTGGATAATAGGCGCCATTTCCTGCGCAATCATTTTTAGCAGATTGCATTGCTCTATTCACTTGTTGCAAGTCGTTTTTTCTTTGGGCGTCGCGAGCTTTTTTCTGGTGTCCAATTAGGGTGTAGGAAACAATGCTGCTTAATATTCCGAGGATAGCGATTACTACTAGGAGTTCGACCAGAGAAAAACCGGATTTTAACTTTAAACCAGAAACTTTAAACCTGAAACCCTTTAAACAAAGATTATTTTGTTTCCTGTTTAGTGTTTCCTGTTTAGTGTTATTAGTTCGCAAAGCGGTGGGCATTAAGTTAAGCGTAACGTCCATTGACAATTGGTGTCAACATTTGTAGAATACTTTGGCTCCTCTGGATAAATATTTTCATATGATTTTATTTCCGGATGAGAGATATTATGCTTTCTCGCACATTTAAAACTGAATACAATTCTACACATACTGCTTTTTGGGAATAATCCTGCTTAA
>CAZBKB010000021.1:0-15660 GCA_964492425.1 uncultured Gammaproteobacteria bacterium
TCATTAACCTGTATTGTATTCATACAGGTGTTCGGATTCCATTTAGAACTCGCGACCATTTAACTATCTCCTTAGTCAGTGCTACACTGAGATTAATGACGAAATTTTATGTGAAGCTCTTAGGGTTTTTTATATTCTTCTTTCTCATAGTCACTTTTACAAAAAACGCGTATGCAGCAACTATCACATTAAGCGAGCAGGTAAGCGAACGAAGTAGAATAGTCACAGTAACTTTTAGTGACTTAATTCCAAATGTCGCCTACTCTGTATTTGGCGATAGTGACTACCAGTCTAACCTCACAGGTTCATCAACCAGCGTATTAATGTACATGTGCCATTTCGAAGACACTGGCCTTAATATAAAGCCTAGTATTTTACCTGGGTGTTCTCAAGACTACTCTTACTTTGAAGCAGAACAAAACCATAAAATTGAGCTTAAAGCAGATTTACTACCTGATGACGCAGGCGGTATAGAAACTGTCGCTAGTCTAAGTTTTACCGTCTCAAGATACATACCTACAATTTCTTATAACCCTACATCAGGATTTGCACCAGGAGATGATATAACAATAAACATATCAGGTTCAAGGGAGCCGAAAAGTCTACCCAAAAGAAATAATTATCAAATACTCATATACGGAGAAGACGGAACACCAAGACCTAGTATTAACGAAACATGTTTTAACGTACTAAATGACGGATCAAACAACACAACGTTTAATGCATTACCTTCAGGAAATTACCGAATAGAAGTGAAAGAACAAGTACGCGAATCAGAAACTTGCTCTGGTGGCTTTCGTTATAGATCAATACGCTTTACGGTTAGAGACGGCGGCGGAGAAGTTATTTCAGACGAAAACGGATCCTCCTCAGGCGCCGGCGCAAACCCCTGCACAACTGGTCCAGACGGTAGGTGCCCAACAGCCCTGGGCAATCTTCCAATAACCGTAAAAGGCCTTGCAAACAGGATCCTGCAAATCGGCATCGGGGTCGCAGGAGGCATAGCCTTAATTCTTATCGTTATCGGCGCAATCCGTGTCCTCGTCTCCCAAGGTGACCAGCAAAAGCTAAATGGCGGTCGCGAGATGATAGTTGCTGCCGTAGCCGGGTTGCTGTTTTTAATCTTTGCCACACTAATTTTGCAGTTTATCGGAATAAATATCTTGAAAGGAGTACCGGGGATAGGGTTATGAAATTAACAAATCTTTTAACATTTCTGAGCATATTTTTGGCTACCGCTGCACTCTTTGCATTTTCTACCCCAAAAGATACCTACGCTGCAGAAAGTTGTGTCTTTAGTCCTAAGAGTATAACGGCAGGGAACAGTATCGGCATAATTACTAATGACCTACCGTACGCGCATAAAGTTTATATCCAAACGTATGGTGGGCCTTATATTGAAATTGGCACAATCTTCAACAGCTCCAGCATGGGCCTTGGCGGTGGCTCCGTCACTGTCCCAACCAGCGCAACTGCACCCGCCTATCAAGTATCTGTAGATTCAAGCTTTGGTGCTAAACTTACTTGCGCAGACCCAAGCGGCACAATCGGAGGCAATTTACTAGTTACATCTGGTGGAGGAGGTGGTGTAGGTTGTGTATTCAGCCCAAACGAGATACAAGCCGGCTTACAAATCGGGATTATCACCAATGGTCTGTCTCCGGGTACTCATGCAGCTAAACTATATACATATAGTGCAGCACCCCCAATCCTCATCGGCAATGTACCGAATGGTGGTGGAGCTGTAACCATCCCCCTCACTACTCCTCCCACAGCATATCAAGTTCGGGTTGATACAGGGTTTGGTGGGGATATCACTTGCGCAGACCCAAGCGGCACAATCGGAGGCAACCTCATAGTCACATCTGCCCCGGGAGGTGGCAGCTGTGCAACAGCCGACTTGAATGGTGACGGTGTTGTCAACGATTTTGACACTCAAATGATTGTAGATAGAGTTGGTACAAGAGTTGGGGATCCCAGATATTCCCCACAATTTGACTGGGATGGCAACGGCTTCATAACGCTTAGTGATGTTGCACGCCATGCCATTTGCATCAGCGCTACCTCTGGAAGCCCAGGGGGAACTGTCGAATGCTCCAACTTCATAAACTGTGTCTCAGGCTTTGTAAAACCTAGAGATTATGAACCTGCTACATTTGTAGGCAGTTTTGTATCCAAATTCCTTCCAGCCGCCATCGCCTTTGGTGGATTTATGTCTGTTATCATAATCGTCATCTCTGCTATCCAGTTTATAACCTCAAGCGGCAACCCCGACGCTGCAGCGGCAGCCCGTGGCAGACTTACCTTTGCACTCGTGGGATTTGTACTTTTAGTCCTCGCCTTCATAATAACAAGAGTAGTCGACCAGGTATTTTTGAGAGGAAGCGGAGTGTTTTAAAATAGCAACTAGAAGTTAAGAACTAGCCACTAGTAATTAGCTACTATTTCCTTCGGCACTAGGCACTAGTTGCTAATTACTGATACACTAAAACTATGCAACTCATAAATGCAGTGGAAGCCGCCTTTTCAATAGACAACCCAGTCCTTTTCCCGCCTGCAGCCCACAGCAATGTTGGCTCGTTAGCATCAACTATTCTTAAATTTCTAATTGCAGCAGCCGGTATACTGTCATTTATATTCGTAATAATCGCCGGCATAAAAATTGTAACCGCAAGCGGTGACAGCAAAAAACTGGCAAGCGCCCAGGCTACTCTTCTCTATGCTATTATTGGTGTAATAGTCGCAATTCTTGCACTGGTCATAGTCAACTTAACACAAAAGTTTTTGGGGACAAATGTAAAAATCACCTAAATGAAAAAGATTCTCTCCAAAGTTTTACTATCTTCTGCAATTTTTGCAACATTTTTCATATCTTTTATCACACTTATTACTGGCTTCACTAATAACGTCTATGCCGCTGGTTGTACATATTCTGGCCCTAACCCTGCCAAAAGTGGCGACTCGTTCTCAATTACCTATACAGGCTTTGCAGCCGGTGAGAGGATCGGAGTTTGGGAAGCATTGGGCGGATCACTTCAGCAAAATTTAGGTTTGACAGCTGATACTCTCTCCTTTCCTCAAACCCTTAATAGTTCATTTAGTCTTAGTGGTGGTTCATATTCTGTCATGATTCAAACACGTTATCCAGTAATTAACTATAAATGCAGTGATATAACAATAACAGGTAGCACCGGTACTTCCCCGATTGGAACCATCACTGCTCCAGCCGGGATTCCCAATCCACCCAACGCAACTATTTATACAGAAGGGTTAATTAGAAACGGCATCAGCATTCTCATAATCGTCGCCTTTCTAGCAATGTTCCTTTGGACAATATTTGCAGGTTTCCGCTTTGTTACATCCGGCGGAGACGAAAAGACCGTGGGCCAAGCCTGGTCTTCTATTTACTGGGGCATAATCGGCATGCTGGTTGTTGTCGGATCCTATGCTATAGTAAAGTTGGTCGAGGTATTTTTCAATGTAGACATTATAACAGGCGGCCTTCGTCTGCCATAACAAAAAAACAACATGAAATCCACACCCTTTACACAACACCCTTTGACTTTGTACTATTTAAATGAGAGGGGGTGAAAATAAATGTTAAATAAAGCAAAAAAAATTGCGATATCATCTGCGCTGCCTATTGCAGCCCTTACCCTACCAGCTGCTTCCCTGGCACAAACCCTTGTACCCAGCCAAATTGGACCCATTAATGACATTGTCAGCATTCTCAGAAATGCCATTCGGTTCATCTTATTAATTGCATTCGTCCTGGCATTTATATTCCTTATAATCGGAGGTATCCGCTGGATAACCGCGGGCGGAGACGAAAAAGCTGTAGCGGGTGCGCGCGGTATGATAACAGCAGCACTCATAGGTCTGGTAGTCGTCCTTGTTTCGTACGCCCTAATCGTACTTGTCGAAACATTCTTTGATGTCACAATCATTTCAGGCGACGTAACTTTGGATACACTTCCAAAGGCTACAGACTAGCATGGCAAGGCTTGTTGCAGCTTTAGCTGTAAACCTGATGTTTATAGTCGCAGCAAGTCCTGCCTATGCACAACCAGAACCAGCTAGGATCCAAGACCTCGAAAAAGTTATTGAAAACATAATCAAGCTTCTTGCTCCAGCGGCTGCTATTGCCTTTCTAGCTATGGTAATTTTAGGCGCCTACAAATTTATAGTAAGCGGGGGGGACCAAAAAGGAACTTCCGGTGCCCGAACTACCCTGACTTACGCCATACTCGGTATACTTCTTGTCGCAAGCGCCGTTTTGATCCTGCGCGTAATAAGAGATATTACTGGTCAAGATGTAACAATTGTCACCATCCCGGGTGGTCCGTAGTCGCTAGTCGCTAAATGATTCTAAGCCTTACTGATTTTACTGATTCACTGAATCACTGATATACTGGATTCATGCCACGCCTGTTTACCCTTCCGAAGCATGAGCGAAGGAGGGCTTCCTCTACCTTTATCTTTATCCGTTTACTCTCAATCATTCTCTTCTTAGCACTACTCACTTTGACTTTGACTCTCGCACCGCAGGTGGCGGCTGCGCCAGGAGATCCTCCAGGGCCTTTACCATGCAACAACCCGGTTGTAACAAGCAACTTAACAGACAACTTCTTAACAGATGATAAAGGTGACCCCCCAGGACCCCAAGAAGAAGAAACTACCAATAACCCGGACGCCCTGAAATTTACAGCATCAAGAATTGGCAAAATAGGCGAGCTTCCAGCAATACCAATTAGAAAACAGATGCAATTTACCGTCAACTTCTCCCGCCTGCAGGCGCTCTTTGGCGCCAGCAACAGTAACTATGCAGAAGGCCTCTTTCAGGACCAAAACCACGCCCGTGTAAATTTATTGGGCCTAACCAACAGTCAGCTTCAAGCATACCAGGGAGTCATACAGAGAACGGCTCCAAAAGTGATGACAGACGCTCTGCGCGAAAACTACATCAAATATATCTGGGAAAAACCGGAAATTGCCGAATCCGCAATAGAATTTTCAGATATCGCCGGCACTGAGCCCAAAACAATCCATGATTTAGTGGAAAGCTTCGGAGGCACACCACCGCAAGCGCCACGTGCAGGTGAAGATAAAACAATATGGAACACCACCTGGGGAAAATACTGGGAAAAAATACCAACCAGTTACGACGAATTTTATCTTGGTAAGTTAGAATTCCGCGCCTATTTTGGCCAGCCGGTAATCGAAAAGTTAAAAGCCGGCGAGCCTGGCTACTGCGACAAGTTTTCACTCATGCGCTCCGTAGAATTTCCTGTCCCAAGATTTTTTAGGACTGCCCAAACTACAGGTGTCCTAAATCAGATGATGCTGCCAAAAATCGCCCAAAGCGAACAAAACAACCTTATAGACATAACAGGTGGTGTGGTAGCCAGCACAAAAACCTCAGCGGCAGGTATCTTCAAGTCCTGCTTCGACTTTGCAGCCAACAACCCCGTTTCCAAAGTAATCAGGAAAGTGGTCAAAATCTCCATGAATAGCGCAATGGATAACAACAAAACAAATACAAAACTGCTCGCAAAAAATATAACTAACCCAATTTCAATAGCCCTTAAAAAGTTTGCAAACTTTGCCCAGGAAAACCTTAACCCGGCTACACCTGTCTTTGCAGTCAACCGCGCAACCAACCTACAAACCACCCAAAATGGCTGCGGCCCCACTGGAAAGGTCTCTGCAACACTTAGATGGACCCGGGCAGACGACCCAAGCGGCGGCTTACCAATTCAAGACCAGGAGATGGAAATCTCTCTAACTTCAAGTTTCTCACCCGGCGTCACCCAAACCGTTAGCCTAACGGCTTCCCAGTCAAGCAGGACTTTTACTGATTTTTTTGCCCCAGACACAGATTATTGGTGGCGAGTCCATACCCAGTATTTTGGAGCCTGGACAACAAATGACAACGTAGCCTCGTTTCGTACAATCGCCTGCACAGCAGTCCCAACCCCTGCCTGCGTCTTCAGCCCAACAACCTTAACCGCCGGTGATAACTTGGGAATCATCACAAATAATTTCACGCCCGGCAGTCATACAGTCAAAATTGCCGGTAGAACTTTTGGCAACGTCATAACCGTCGGCTCAATTCCAGACACAGGCGGGTCGGTAACTATTCCGACAAGCACAGTTGCACCCCAACAATACGATGTCCTAGTCAATAATGGTTCCGACATCAGGTGTACAGGTATCTTGCAGGTTAATGCTGCACCAGTACCGGGCTGTACAGTTTCTCCAACCACCCAGGATGTTGGCAGTTCAATCACGGTTACAAGCCGAAATGGGCTTTTTGGCGAAGCCAGAATGGCCCTGCCGGGAGCTACAACCTCAATATTTATAGGCAATCTTCCCGCAAATGGGTTTATCAGTTGGACAATACCGATAGGCACCGCTGGGGGCACATACATTGTCCGCGTCGCAAGCGGCGTATTTGTCACCGACTGTGGAAACCTAACCGTTAATGTTCCAGCCCCGGCTTGTACTCTTAGAGCCGCAGCTATCCTTTATCCGGGCGACACATTCACTGTAACAAGCATCAACTACCTTGAAGGACCAATTCAGATAGCCGGTGCCTTCTGGGATCCCGCGGTTAGACCATCTGTTAATTTAGGCTACCTCACAGCAAACGCCACTGTGACTGTCAGGATTCCCACCTCATTCGACCCCGGGCTGTACGCCGTACGTGTCAGCCTCTTCGCAGTCACCTGTGGAGACGTCAGTGTCGACGAGTGGACGCTTACAACGACTCCCATCGTCCATGGAGACATCGTCAATTTTTCAACTTCGCCCGCCCCAAACAACAACGGCGGCCAGATGAAAATTTTAATTTACAAAGTACTAAACCCCGACGCCGTAGATGTGACAACCAACCTTTGTTTCCCGGACGCATCCCAACTTGTTTACGAGAGCAACGTCAACTCCAGCCCCTTCGCCTGGCCGAAGGCGAGTGTCCAGCGGGGTAAATTCTTTGCAATTCTCGCCAAAAACGGCGACCACGTTTCAACGCACAGATGTTTCGAGGCGCGATTCTTGTTGACTGTCACAGTTGACGGCCGAAACGCCAACTTCACCATCGCCCCACCTGTTCACGTCGACCCTTCCGTATTTGCTGCTGTCGCCATTGTTATTTCCAACACAGACTTGAGAACCGATGTCTACGACAGCGGTGGCCTTGCCAAAGGAACAACCACTCATACTTGGACAAAAGCACCCGGAGGCAACTACCGTGCTTGTCTTTCCAACCTTGCCCTCGGTGTATGGGACGACGCCGCATTCTCCTGTGTAAATTTCGAGATATCATTTACCTACCCATTCGTCTCGGCTCCCTTAGACGAGGATTCCTGCATTAAATTGCACAAGGAAGGCAAAGCTGGCAACGCCCCATACTGCGCCATCTACAACCTCAAGTTTGACCCTAAAGCGGACAATCCTCTGGACATCGTTAACATCATCCCAGGCGAATGTGCAAACCAGACCGACCAATACAAACTGAATACTGAACCAAATGTAATCTGTACATTTACCTTCACTTTCGATTCGAATATTCTTGCCGTCGATGGCAACCCTTCAAACGACCTGAAAATCCCGGCAACCGGTAACGGCAATTGGGACGAATGTACTCCGCCTGTTGCCGGCGTAGACTATAGAACCTGCTATCTAACAGTCAGCGTCTGGCCCAACTTTAGGATTCCCTTTCTAAGCCAGGCTTGGAATAATACGCTTTACTCCGATACCAAAGAGGTTCTGCCAACTCTCCAGCAAACCGGCCGCCCGGGAGTCTACACATTTGCCCAACCAAAAATAGTACAAGAAATTTCAACTGGCATCACCGTAGAGGACTTTGAAAGAATCAGGAGACAATGTATATCTGATACTGATAGTACTGCGAATCCTCCCGCGGATTCAGAAGCATGTAACCAGCTTTTTGATCTATATGACGAATTAACAAAAGATAAACCCGGGTATGATTGTGATCCAGGCCCAAGACTAATTGACTTACTAAGGTGTTTTGGGCCTGTTTTTTCCCAGATCGGCAAAAACCTACCTGGACAAGTTAACGACACTTCAAATGTCGCAGGAATTAATACCTCTACCGGCACAGGAGATGGGGGAGCAGTACTTGGAGAGAACACCAACCAAAAAGAGCGCTTCATAGGCGGCGTCGAATGCGCTAAACACTTAACACGCGACATTATGCTCAAACCTAAAATCATGCAGCAATACTTAGGGATAGACTTTCAATGCGACCTCACCGCCTCATCCGAACCAACTGACCCGGGCGATCCACCTCCTCCTCCACCTCCACCTCCACCAGGCGGAGGCAGCGGTTGCGATGGTACTACAAGTTTTGCAAGCCTGCTTCCAACTCCGATCCCGTCAAGCTCCGGTTCTGTTTCAAGGTCTCTTGTTAGCGGTATAAGTACGGCTATAGTGAATGCAGCAAAATACGGTTCACAAAAAAGCACTACTGCCTGCGAAATACTTATCGGAATCCATTACGTAGAGGCCGGATGGAACACTGACGGTTCCTTTATCTCAGGCACAACTTTAGGTTCGCCGGAACCACAAGTACCTCCAACTGCCGCAAGCTGCACTGCTTACGGAGGAACAATTACAGATACCGGATGTGTATTTAATAGACTAGAAGACACTGCATATTATGCAGGTGACCACATCAAAGATAAAATGGCGGCTCTTGTAGGTAGTTGGCGCCCACCAAATAACTTTAACGAGATGATTGGAGCTATGTCGCTGTATAACGGTGGTGGAAACGCCAATTGTGGGACTGGTGTCCCATACACGGGGCCTTGCCCACCCCCAACTGGTATAGACGATATTTATGCCGTAAGCCATTTCGATAGCGCACACGCCACTATGTATTTGGTTTACTGTTCTGACTATACTCTATGTGACCCACCAGAACTTTTTACAAGAGATGGTGCTGCTACCGCAGCAAAAGAATTCTTTTTAAGATAAATGGCAAACTTAACCCAAATAAGAGGCATACTTATCTCAAAAAAGGTAATCATCACCTTTACAATACTATTAGTTCTATTAGTATTTATTATCCCAATTCTTTTAACTCAATCTACAAAAATTACAGAAGAGGATTTTCCTCTTCCCGTAAAAGAACAGCCTGTACAAGACGGTAAATTCGACGACAAAGCGCCTATTAGTCAAAAGTCTAAGGCGGCAATCGAATCGCTAAAGCCGTATCTAATTTATCGGGAAACATTCACAACCACCAGTGAGCAAAAAGTTACTTTTGCCGTATTTACCAAACCTCTCGATGAATACACTCTTTTCGTAGAAATAATCGGTATAAACTTTCAATCAAACCACGACGATCCATTGCTTGCAAGAAACGTTCAAAGTTTTCGCGAAACCGCAGAAAAAATTTTAGCATTTATTAAAAAACATGATGTGAATCCCCAAGACATATTCATTTCATGGGGCGGACAAGCCTATGTTCAAAAAAGTGCTGATGTCTGGCTCAATGTATCAGAGGAGTATCCAAAAGTCATCAAAGCAGGAGACCAATGGGAATTCGAAAAAACAACCCTATAAGCACACCTACACCAATAATTTGGCACAAATTATATCCCTTTCAAGCCAAAACTTGCCCCAAACCGACAAAAGAATAGTCTCAGCTTCACTTGAAGCTAGTTTTGTGCTAAAATGAGCCCATATGTCGGCACTCCCAAAATCATTTAAAAGGTACTTTTGGGAAACGGATTTTGCAAAAATCGACCTTAAAAAACACCAAACATACATAATAGAAAGGCTTTTGGAATACGGAAATTTAGAGGCCTACAGGTGGCTGGTCAAAAATGTCGCCAAGCCAAAAATCAAAAATGTCGCCGCAAACAGCCGTCGCATTAGCCCAAAAACCAAAAATTTCTGGCAGGCCATTATTTAAACCGTGTACACCAATACCCTTTCCAAGCCAACAAAGAGAGCGCTCGAAAAACTGGATTCCTCAGTTTTTTTTACCGAAACGGGTGCCTACCTTGCAGGCGGGACTGCACTCGCCCTGCACCTCGGGCACCGGTATTCCGAAGACCTTGATTTTTTTACCCCCAAACCTTTCTTGCCCAAAACACAAATCCAGTTTCTTTCACAAATAGGGGAATTCAAGCTTAACCAGACCGGCTGGGGGACAATTTTAGGTGAGTTTGAAGGTGCAAAATTTAGCCTTTTTTACTATCAGTACAAGTTGATTGAAAAACCCCAACGGATTTTAAAAAGCACTAATTTGGCCTCGCTTGCAGATATAGCCTCAATGAAAATAGCAGCTATCGCCGACAGAGGGACCAAAAGGGATTTTATTGACCTGTTTTTTTTAACAAGGGTTTTTTCGTTAGAAAAAATGCTTTCATATTACGACCAAAAGTACGCAAAACTCCAAGCTAACAAAACTCATATCCTTAAAAGCTTGTTCTATTTTGAAGAAGCAGAAAATGACGCTCCTCCACAGATGATCCAAACAATTGACTGGCAGGAAGTTAAGAAGTATTTTGAAAAAGAAGTCAAAAAAATATCCCAAGGTTTGATTACTTCAGCCACTTAACTTGACTCAACTAACAAATAAGCAATATACTCGCGTCGTAAATGCCAAATCTTGAGCGAAAACTACCAAAACTAGCAGCACTTGCCGCGCCTGCTTTTGTCTGGCTCGCCGCCAATGCCTGCGACATCGCAGGCTCCAAGCTGCCACCGACACCGCAAGACCAAGCCACAGGAAGAGCAGTCAACCCGGAGATTCCAAAACCCACAATCGCACCAAAAGAAAAAATTTCTACACCAGCACCCTCTCCCATAGCTACCCCTTTTAGGGAAAAATTTTTCCCTACACCTCGCATACAAGACACCCAAATCCAAGCCATATACAATGCAGAATTAGACGTCCTTGTCATTACCGACCGTAATTATCAATACGAAATCATTCCAAACTGGTCGTTCGAAGATGTTATAAATGAACGCTCAAAACATTGGCTTGAAAGATACCTGCCACCAGAAACAATAAGCGCAGAATGGGAAAAACTTACTAAAGCCCAACAAGTCGATTCGCAAAACCCAAACGACCCACAAATATTCAGCCTTGCACAAGAAGCCATATCCATACTCACCCCCTTTTGCGATAAGAGTTATCCATCAAGTACTAGAGGTACTGTTCGAGGACATGTTAAAGGAATAGCATCAGCACTTTACAACAAAGATCCTCAAAACTGGCATCAGTATCGCGATTTTTTTATAAACCACCCCTGCTTTACAGTCAAAAAGCTATAATTAATAAGTGGCCAAAATGGAAAGAGACAAGATAATTTCAAAGCTAGGAACACTTGTCGCAGGACCTGCTCTGCTTCTGACCGCCAACGCTTGCGACATCGGCAATAACAACACCACGAGCGAACCTGCACCGACCATAACAGGCAGTGTACTTGGTAAGACAGATCAACCGAAGCAGGACGAAACAGCAGAACAAAGCGCCGGCACCATACAAGTTAACCGCGGAGCCTATGAATATCAGCTGTATACCGGTGTAACCATCGACGACATTTTAAAAACCGCAAATTCACTCCCGGAATCAAACTCAAAAGAGGCCTTAATAGATTCAATCCAGGGCGCAAAAAGTTTGCAAAACATAAGCCCCACTCACGAGGGTATCGTTCCAAGTCTAAACAGGGCATTTAATATTTTAGATAATAATTGTGACGGAGACACAGAAAAAGAAATTGCCAAAGAAATTGCCAGCTACTCCGGAGAAAATTTTCCGGACCAATACGACGCGAACAGCCAAATATACGAACAAGGCCCATGCTCGGTTACAGGAGAAACCCAAGTTGCCGCACCCACTCATGAAAAAGGCAAGATTAACGATGATATAAGAAGCCTCGAACCATGGACTAACAGGCATGGCCAAACTGTACATACCGTTTTAAGAGACAACTATGCCTATACATATGAATTAATCACTATTCCAGACGTAGAGTATGCACTAGCCAGCGTTGTTGGCCTTATTCAAGATCCAAAACTTCTAGCCTATATTCCCAATCCTGACAAACGCAAGTCTATTGTCGACAAATATCAAAAAGCCAAGGATATGGAAAAATCCAACCCCAATGACCCCGAAATCCCAAAAAAAATACTGGAAGCAAGTATGGAGTACGCGCAACAATGCACGAACGGTTTCCATGCAACGATAGTGAAAGGCTCCGCCTCCACAATTTACGCCAAAGACCCCGATTTCTGGCATGAAAATCAATTTTCTATCATAGATAGCGGCTGTTTGGAAACAAAAAAATATATTATCTCCCCCCAATTCCCCATAAAACAACTCGACGATGGCACTTTTATTTACGAAGGCGTTACTTATGACGACGTTCTTGAATTTGCCCAAAACTTACGGCCAGTTTTCCCACGCGACTCAGGAACCATGATCAGCTGGCTTCAGCATGCTGCGGATAACCAAGGGAACCCTCAAGAAGAAGCCCTCGGCCTCAATTCCGCAGGATTCCTGCTGGAAGCAGGCTGCACAACCAGCGATGTAGCACTTAACCTAATTAGGCTAATTGACTCCTTGGGAGATAACCCACCACACTCCAGCTATCACAATGGCTGTTATACAAACTTTTTCAACGACGACTACTATTTCGAGCGGTAAGCTTCTTGCCAAACAACTCTCACTTCTGCTAACCTAAATTAACAATTTAATTCTCTTCGTGGGGAAAGTGGTGCGGAGTAACCCAACGCAAAAAGTCTAAAGACTAATGCAACATTATAAACGTTAGTCGTTCGTCGTTAGTCATCTCCAATTCCACTACTGTGCCGCAACGGTAACTAACTAGCAACTAGCCATAGTGACTAGCAACTGGCTTACAAGTCCGAACGCCGCGAGATGAATAATCCTTCCTAAAATTCCGGATGCTTGCTCTTCCGAAGCTTTAGCGAAGGAGAGCCCGAGCAGGCCACAACTGTACATTTTAGTTGCATTTTAAGCCTTCTCGGGACGCAAGAAAGGCTTTTTTAATGTCAGAGAGAGTTTCGTACCGACTACCGACTACCGACTACCGACAATCCGGCAATTCTGTTAATGCCGACCCACTAACCTATCAATCTACCGATTACTCTGACACTCTGTCTTCTATCCGATCCTCTGATTACTCTGCCCGCACAATCACCGCTACCGAGGCAAGGCTTGCCTATAATCCACGCCTGGATATCGAGGCCTTCTGCAAACTCGAGGTTTTAAAAGACACACTGCCCCAGGATCAATACCAACGCGAGCAAAATAGCCTCCTTGATCTCACAAAAACAAACCTTATCACGTCTCTTGCCGAAAGGTTAAACGTCGAAATCTACAAAACGACTTATACCCAAAACGGCGGACATCTCTACCACGGCGAATTTTACCCCGGTATTCCATTCCTGGAAATAGTCCGCCGCGGCCAAAGAATAAGGGAGAGCGCAGGATCGCAGGAGGTCGAAAGGGAAAAAGCAGAAGTCAAGGGCTTCGAAAAAGTCCAGGAGCTTCTGGCCGGTGATTCCCTCTCAGAAGGTGCGAAGGTTATCGTGATTTCCCCAAAAGGAAGCGGCAACTCAATTTACGGCCACAACTTCTTCGATGTTTACACAAAAAGCACAAACGGGCGAATAACCATGTCCCGCTACACGTCGAAAGCCACACGTCAACAATTCAGGGGGTCCGCACAGGAACTGGACCCTTTTTCCAGTATCCCCGAAAACCCGACCGATGCCGATTTTTTAAAAAACCCAATCGTCACCTATCGGGATGTCGAGGAAATTAAATTGGTTATGAATGAAGACGAAAAAACCTTAGCCATCAGTGACTTTCAAAGCCTACTGCCCAGCCTCATGCCGCAAATCGACAACATTCTCAAAAATTTACGCCAAAACCGAGACCAAAGCATATTAAATCAGCAACACCAGTCGCTTCTGAAGTCAACAGATATCGCATCGGGTCAAGACGGACAATTTAGTAAAGAAAGGCAAGCCGAAATTCTTGCCCAAATGAGCCAAAATCCAGCAGAAATCGTGCAATTTTTAGGCAATCAGCCGCTTCGCGAAGTAAAAACTGGTTGTGGAATTTCGGGTTTCACAACACCTAATCTGTTCAGTGTTTCGGAATTTGCAAAAGCAAACCAAGACAAGTTCGGAACGTTAGAAATACACTGCGAAGAATGTGGAGCAAAATACAACCGTACTCCAAACAAATTAGAGGAAAAGTGCAAACGCTGCGGCGGCACAAAAGGAATCGCGTGCTAGGCCGTAAGCATGATATAATCGCACATATGAAAAAGTTCAAAACGACAACTTACAACTTCCCGATTATCATAGAAAAGGATGCTGATGGTTTTTTCGTGGCCGATTGCCCAGATCTTGTTGGTTGTCACACACAAGGTAAATCAATAGAAGAAGCAATCACCAATATCAGAGATGCCATTAAACTCCACTTGAAAGTTCTTAAAGAGGATAAAATAGAAATTCCACAATTACACCCTGTCAGCCTAACTTCCATTGAAGTTACGGTTTAATGCCCAAACTGGCGCAGGTTAAATCCCGCGATTTGGTAAAAATTGTAACAACGCTCGGCTTCAAATTCAGGGCCCAAAGCGGCAGTCATGCCGTCTATACACATCCCGACGGCAGGAAGACCACAATTCCGATTCACCCCAATCAAACCATTAGAATCGGTTTACTGACCAAAATTATCAAGAAGGACCTCAAAATAACCAGGCAGGACTTTATTAGACTCCTCTCCGGATAAAAGGGGTAAAATGTTAGCAACTAGTTGCTAGGCACTAGTCACTAGTTGCTAGGCACTAGTCACTAGTTGCTAGGCACTAGTCACTAGTTGCTAGATGGTTATATTGCTAAATAGATAAATTGTTACATTGGACATATAGCTATATTGTTACATTGCTAGATAGTTAGATTGTTTTGAGTCATTTTTATCAGATAGTTAATTTCCTTGGGAAGTAGTCGCAATGATGACATCACCCCCTCGTACTGATCCTTAGAAACAAGTTTCCTTTCAAGTGCAACATTCATCCAGTGAGCAGATTCATAGGTAGAAGCTCTCGCGTTGTAAAAAAACTTAATTTTATCTTTTTTATGAAAGCGGCCAAAACCCTCTGCTATATTTGCAGCTATCGAATCGATCGATCGAATAACCTGTTGACCAGTAGTCTTCTGATCTAAAATAGACCATTTACGCACCAGCACATAAACATAGTTGCCCAACTCTTTTGATGTTTTGTAACATTTTACACTTTCGAGCTTATAATTTTTCAATGTGACAATATAACTATATATCAATGCAGCAATGTAGCAATGTGACAATCTAGCAATATAACAATGTAGCAATCTAACAATCTCAATGGAAGTTGACGAAGTCACTTCATTCTCCTAATATAGATTTAGGGTTTATCCTGAGAAGACAACCGTCGACGAAGGACCCGACGAGCTTGCACAAATGAAATCTGCTCTAAAAAAGTTTACTGTTTCTTGTTTACTGTTTACTGTTATCTTTTTACCCCTTTTAACCGCTTTCTTAACCTTCACTCCTAAACCAGCAAGCGCAAATTTGTGCAGTATTGCAAATATCAGCCCAAA
>CAZBKB010000022.1:0-15605 GCA_964492425.1 uncultured Gammaproteobacteria bacterium
AGAGCAGTTGCCTCTTAAGCAATTGGTCGGGGGTTCGAATCCCTCCTGGGTCACACTTCGCTTTCGCTCAGTGTAAACACCCGACGGGGAGTAGCTCAGTTGGCTAGAGCGCTGCTTTTGGGAAGCAGAGGTCGGAGGTTCAAGTCCTCTCTCCCCGACTCTGATTTTGAGGCTAAATGGTCAATTTTTATTGAATTAGGTCAAGTTTTGTAATGCTTTTTTTTATCAATGCCAGAATTTGTGATTGATATAAGATGGCCCTTAATTTCGCTTGGTTTTAATTCTCTCAGTGCTTTGCAGATTTTTAAATCGGCTTGCTTGTCTGTTAAATTTGTGGAAAGTGCGATTATTGAAGGATAGTCTGGATTTATGAATTTTTTAAAGTCTTTAACGTTAAATACAACTGTTATTCGTGAGTTTTGTTTTGCCCAGCCAAATATCTTTTCGTCTGATTTACCTTTAAGATTTACTTGCGAAACATGTATTACATCGTGTAGATTGTTTAGCTTTAGGTATGATTGCGGCAGATGAACACCCTCATCGAGCAGTAACTTGTGCCTTATACGCCTTCTCGAACTCATCTAGACCTGCTTTCATGAGAATTGCTACTGTGAATAGAATTTTCTTTTTATCAACCCATGGGTATTCTTCTTGCAGGTTTTCCACAGAATGCCCTTGCTTTATAAGTTGATAAATTCTCTCAATAGGAATTCTTGTTCCGCTAATTACTGGAGCTCCACCAAGAATTTGAGGATTGATCTCTACATATTTTCTTAATGTTTTAGGCATGACAAGAAAGTATATATATATTTTTGCAGGTTTTCAAGTGTCTAGTCAACAAATTATTGATGGATAACTTAAAGTTGGCTAGAATGGCTTCTACTAGAAATTCAACACAGGTCGCTTTATTTCGAGTGGCTAGTTTATAGACTGGAGGTTTGAATTCAGCTAAGTGCTTGTTGGGTGTAATCCGTGGTAGCTTCCAAGGAGTGTCTCAATGGTCAACTTATCGATGCTAATCTGCTCAAGAGAGGTTCGAAGATCGTTCCATAGACCCGACATTCTCTAGGTTCACATTTTTGGTAAAATGAAACAAATGGCTGATTCACAAGAAGGAAGAAGTTTGCATGCTCTAGCGGAAGAAGCAAGAGAAAAAGGAGATTTTGCCAAATCCTTAGAGTATACGGATCGAGCAACACTTGCTTACCAAAAAGATCAGGACTATTTAGGACTTGCTGAAATTCAATCCTCCAGACAAAGTACATTCAAGCATCTTTATCGTCAAACTGGCGATAAGATATTTCTTTTGCTTGAAAAACATTCAGCGATAGCAGCTGTCGAGATTGCAAAACGAAGTGGAGATAAAGCAGCTCTTGGCATTCCATACCATAATCTTGGCAAATATTATTTCGAATCCGAAGAATATGAAAAAGCCGCTAGAGCATTTAAAAAAGCTATAGAAAATTTAGATAACTTTCCATCCAATAGACACACTCGTGCTTCGGTTCTCGCCGACATAAAAGGGCATCAATTTGCAGCCGAATACCATGCTGGTGATAAACTAGCCCTAAATCGCGCACTAAAAACTTTACACGAACTTGAAACCGCACAAGAGCAATCAACATATAATAAGAATGTTTGGATTTCTGGAGCCCACTTAAGAATAGCTGAAATGCTCTTAAAAGATAATCGAATCGTCGCCAAAGAACACGCCAAAAAAGCCCAACAAATCATCAAGAAAGATTCAAGGCTCGTTCTTAGAAAGAAACAGTTGGAAAAGTTGAATCAGTTGTTAATGTAATTCTACTCACAAGCTAATCAAAGTACCTCGTGTAGATTGATTACGAAGCAAACTGTAAGAAACCCCTTCGATTATCTTAGGCTAAATGTGCAACATACAAACGGATTACACTTGACATTTTTTAAAAAGTGCTACAATAAATTCGTACATGAAAAAGCATACAGTAGCAAGCATAATTATCTTAATAATTATTTTTACGTATGCAATTATTCGCTATCATATACTTCGAGGTGTACCTTGGGATAATTTCCCCCTTTACATATCCAATAAAGCAATTTCCCTGGCATCATTAGTATTTATAGCAATTTCTTATATGTTGGGATCACTTGCCAAATTTATACCAAATGTATTTGTTAAGGCACTGCCTTCCAGAAAATTTTTTGGCCTATTAGGTTTTGGGCTCGCTGCAGTACACGCGTTGATTTCGGCAATTATTTTTTCACCCGCATATTATGGCCGTTTTTTTGCAGAGAACGGCAAACTGAATTTAAATGGTGAATTAATTCTTGCATTTGGAATACTGGCATTCTTTACATTTTTAATCGTTGCCATAACATCACTACCCTCTATTGCGGAAAAATTAGACAATAAAGAATGGCTTGCGATGCAGCGTCTTGGTTATCTTGGTCTTATATTTTTACTACTGCATGTTTTTATTCTAGGAAGGCGTGGTTGGCTTATACCTGATGCATGGCGCGCAGGCATGATGCCAATTAGCCTTGTTGCCGCAATCGTCATAACGTTTACACTCGTTTTAAAAATTACAGCTATTCTTATCCCAAAAAAGCCTAATGCTTCCTAAATTCCATAAAAAACCTGCCAGAAAAAAGGTTCTCGTTTTATTTTACAGTCTTGGCGGAAAAACTGGTGATTTAGCCAAGGAAATAGCTTGGGGTGCACAGGAAATCGAAAATATCGAAACAGATGTAAAACGCGTTCCAGAATTAATCCCGCAGGAAGTCTTCGACAAAAACCCTAAACTTAAAAAGAGGCAAGAAGATTTTGCCAAAGAATTTCCACTTGCCACCGTCGATGATCTAATAACCGCCGACGCGGTGGCATTCGGAACACCCGTGCATTTCGGATCATTTGCTTCACAAATAAAACAGTTTATAGACCAGCTTTCACCAATTTACGTTAAGGGTCAAATGATTAACAAACCTGCAGCTGTATTTTGTGTCTCTGGCAGTCTCCACGCAGGCGAGGAAATAACGTTGATTTCACTTATGATTCCGCTTTTAAATCTCGGCATGATACCAGTTGGTATTCCTTACCCAATTCAGGGGGCGGGACCGGAATTTGATGCTGGTAGTCCATACGGAGCCGTATTTATTAGCGGGCCAGACGGGAAAAAGGAACTTGCAGAAGACGATAAAAAAGCAGCAAGCATATTGGGTCGACGCCTAGCATTGATGGCACATCTCCTTGCATGCGACTGTAAAGAGTGTGCCGCCTTCCATCAGTTAATTAAAAAAGGAAATTAAACAGGTCTAACTTTTTTTGAAATCACCCATCCCACAGCAAAACCGCCAACATGGGCAAAAAATGCTACACCACCCAAAGAAGCCGTATCCGCAACAATCGACGCACTACCGTTAAACAGTTGGGTCACAAACCATAAAAATAGTAGAAAGTAGGCAGGTACATTTACAACGGTAAGAAAACCAAAAACAGGAACCAGAGTTTTAATAGTGTTATGCGGAAACAAACCTAAATAGGCTCCTAGTACCCCTGCAATAGCACCAGACGCACCAAGCATTGGAACGCTTGAAGCAGGATCGAGTAAATACTGCACTAGTCCCCCAAAAATTCCGGAAATAATATAAAGCAAAGGAAAAAGGAAAAAACCTAACCGCCCCTCAACATTATCACCAAAAACCCACAAAAACCACATATTAGAGATTATATGTACAAATCCGCCATGCAAAAATTGACTTGTTATAAAAGCAGTTAAGCTTCTAATCTCAAAAAAATTAACTTTGGCAGGAATTAAAGAGTATTGGACCACAAATGCATCAAGATTTGGACTAACTAGCTCGAGAATAAACACATAGCAATTTACAAGGATAAAAACCACAACCCAAAAAGGAAATTTTCCGGATGTTTTTGTATCAGACAAGGGAAACATGCATCAATTCTCTCATTATAGGTGAAATATTTCTAGGACTACCGATTGCAATAAAATAAAAAAACATTAACATATTTAAAAGCATTTTTGATAAAATCATATTAAGAATTCAAATATACAATAATTTGAAGATAAAATTGATTTTGCCGGGGTGGTGGAACTGGTAGACACGCAAGACTTAAAATCTTGTGATAGCAATATCGTGAGGGTTCGAGTCCCTCCTCCGGCACAATAAAATAATATTGAGGGTAAAGAGAGTGCAACTTGAGGGTTCTAAAAATGTTCTTGCTTTTCACATGTTGATTAGATAAAATATTCAAGTTTTAAATGGCAGAGAGACGTCAGATAACAACAGCAGAAAAAATGGTTAGAGATGGCTACATCCCTAGTTCAGAGACTATTGCGCGCGCAGGAAAAGCAATCGAAAGAAATGAAGCTAAAAGAAAGCAAAAAGATTTTGGCAAAAAATTGTTGACTATTGTGGGAATAGGCGCAGTTTCAGGTCTTGTTGCTCATCGACTGTCCGAGAAATTTAGAAGATCACCGTACGAGAAGCTTGTTAATGGACAACTTAGTGAGAAGGAACTTAAAAAAATGTTTGCTCCTGGCTCAGATATAATGAGGAGATTAACTGCTACCCATGATGCTGTTCAAGGATTGCCTCAAGAGGAGCGATTGTCTGCTGCTCTAGAAGCCATTAGACAATCGGATATTCAGCATAAATTAGGAAACCGTAAACCTCCTGTAACTGGAGAAGAAGGTCTGTTATCGTTCTAACAAAGTCCCGATCAGTGCACAAATATAGTGTTTATGTTAAAATTTAATTGAATGGAGTCACACGAATCATCACCAGTTGAAGGCACGCCGACGGCTGCATCTGATAGTTTTTTAAGTCGCCTTCACGAGAACATTCTAAATCGCCCAGACTATAAAATTCTCTCAACTATTTTTGGTGGCACAAAAACCGCTGCTGCATCTACAGGTGTGTTCGGATTAATGGCTGCTAGCCAAGCAGTAGAGGGTGGAACCAGCGGTATTGTAGGCGCGTCTATGTTAGGGATTCTCACCGCAGAAATGGCCGGAATAACGGTGATTAATGCAGTCAGAGATAGAAAAGCAAACAAACAGCAAAAAACCTAAATCGTGATTGCCGAACCGAAACAAAACATTCTAAAAATTTTGGAACTCATAGACTACGATGGAAACAAAGAGGATTATGCTCTCGACTTACTGAGTCTAGTAGAAAAGCAGGCGGCAATGAACTTGCTGGAAACTCTTCTACCCGATAAAAAAGAGATTTTAGAAAAAGAGCTTTCGGGTGGGGAAGACAGCATTTCTGTTTTAGATAAGTACTTTAGGCCGGACCAAAAAGGAGAAGCAATGAAGAACGCTTCAGAAGCTGTAATGAAAGATTATTTAGATGAAATAGTGCCAACTCTCTCCGAGACTCAATTGACTAATTTAGAATCCTACCTAAAAACACTTCAAGCATAGAACTCTAAGTCCAAAAAACGCCTTTTGATGAATATAGCTCTGTAAGCTGAATAAAGATAGTTGTACCCGTTCTAACAAAGTCCCGATCAGGGCACTCTAGCCTGGTATATGTGTAATCAGTCCTAATATTGTTATACTGGATTATGAGAAAAGGTTTTGCCCTACCTTTGATTTTGCTGATTATTGTGTTTAGCATGATAGCTGTAGGTATCGGTTACTTCATATTTACATCGAAACAAACGACACAGCCTCAGCCAACGACCATTACCCAATCGACATCAAGTCCAGAACCAGCTACAAAATCAAGCCTAGTTGCAGACGAAAGCCAGAAAACTTATACAAACGAAAATTATCTGTTTAGTTTTAACCACCCAACAGATTTTGTTGTAACAGAAAAACCAAATATCTCTGGCGGACAATTCACAATTGAGTTGAAAAACCAAACCGAAGAGTTAGTTTTAGATATTCAAGCAGAATCATCGGTACCAAATTGGCCTGGAAATACCGGCTATGCTAGAGTAAAAACATTGAATTCGATAGAGTGGAAAATATTCTCTAAATCAAATTACTGCGATGCTGGCCAATGCAGTGATACATCCGTAATTTATAGAACCAGCTATAAAAATAACTCGTATCATTTCATACTTCGAACCATATCTGAAAAAAAAGGTGAGGATTTAATCTCCACCTTCAAATTCTTAAAGTAAATACCCTGTAAAATCTTGTGAGTACAATTCCCGAAGGTGCGCTACAATATCAGGTATCGTTCTAACGAAGTCCCGAGCAGTGCACCAGAAAGGAAAAGTCAAAGAGTTTTGGTTCGCCTCGCTTCGCTCGGCGACTAATTTGTATTCAATTTTGGGGGTAAAAACGAATTCACGGTTTTGCATTTTGGGGGAAGAAAATTTTTTAATCATAGCCTATGGCAAACAAAAATATTGAAATTGAAATTCAAGTTAATTTAGAAAATTCTAAACCATTGATAGAATTTCTTGAAAAGGATGGCGTTTTCCAGTCGGAAAAACGCCAAGTAGATGAATATTTCTCTCCAGCGCTCAAAGATTTTCTTGCTACGAGACCAGTTGCGGAATGGTTGAGACTGCGAGACGCTGATGGAAAATATTCTATCAACTATAAAAATTGGCATTTTGATAAAAACGGGAAAAGTCATTATTGTGATGAGTTCGAAACAAAACTTGAAAGCGTGGAGCAAGCCAAGAAAATTTTTTCTGCTCTCAATTTTAAATCTATTGTTGTGGTTGATAAATTGAGAAAAATTTGGACATATAAGGATTACGAAGTTGCGGTTGATTCGGTAAAAACTCTCGGTGATTTTGTAGAAGTTGAATACATAGGTAAAGATAAAAAAGTAAATCCAGAAAAAGTAACCGGAGAAATGGTTGATTTTCTTAAAAAAGTTGGTTGTGGAAAAATAACAAGGAATTATGTTGGTTATCCGTTCCTTATGCTTTTCCCAAATGAGGTTGAGTATGAAGTTCAGTGATTTTTTCATGGATTTTTTAATTGCATGCCGCCAAAGAAAAACTTGAAATTGTCAGCGGTGCGGCTCCGCCGCCTTTCCGAATTTTCGCGGGGAGATTTTTTCGGAAAAATGCGTTCGGACTAATTCAAGAATACTGCACCAAGGTTATTGAGCTTACAAGACGAGTTCCGGATGTTCAATCCGAACACCGTACTTCCCAAAACCATAATCTAAAAGCCTAGTCATTTCACCACGCCTATCTTGGCTATTTAAGAGTACGCCAATAAGTTTAACTCCATAATTTTCGGCATAAGTTACAAGGCAATAACCGGCCTCCCAAGTAAAACCCGGTTTTATCCCACGTACACCAGGATAAGTAGTTAACAAGTTTGTGTCATTATACAGATCAAAAGATTTATGATCAGCAGTGGCAGCGATAAACTTATGATCAGTTGAGACTATATGTCTAAATTCTTTTTGGTTCTCCCACGTATATCTTGCAATCGTAGCTAAATCGTAAGCAGTCGAAAATTGTTTTTCACTATCCACATCAAGGCCTGTTGCATTAACGAATTTTGTATTTTTCAAACTTAACCGGCCAGACTTAAAATTCATCAAGGCAACAAATGCGTCCTCACTACCTGCAATACCTTCCGCAATTGTCACAGCTGCGTCATTACCGGAAGGCAGCATCAGTCCATATAACAAATCCTCAAACATTACTTTTTCGCCAGCAGACAATCCCATTGAATCTTCACCTACTTCTACTGCATTTTTAGAAACGACGAATGTTTCACCAAAATCAGCATTTTCAAGAGAAACAAGGGCAGTCATAATTTTTATGGTCGAGGCAACAGGTAATCTACGTGATACTTCTTTGGCATATAAAACTTCACCAGTATTGTAATTAACTAAAATCGCTGAAGCAGCGTTTATACCCAAATCTTGGGTATTAACGTTATTATCCGTTTTAGGAAACCATAAATTTATAGCATCAATTTCACTGCCAAGTACTTTTTCAGAAACAGGGAGGTTAATTCTCGTAAAATTATCTCTATAAATTACTACACCGACAGTCGAAATAACTGCTGATATCAAGAAAATTACAAGAAATTTACGCACCGATTAATTTTACTAAATTAACGGCAATCATATAATCTTTTTAGAATTTAATTTCTGCCAGTAACTTTTTTTAGTTTTAACAACTGCGCCTATTGCCGCAAGGGAAGCAACAAGCGTAAAAAGCCAGCCAATTATTGGAATCCGTGTAACAACGGTATATATAATCAACCCGACAAGAAGTGCCATATTCATAGACTTATGAAGCTTAAATCGTTTCTGTATAAATTCACCTATATAAATTGAAACAAAAATTTTAATAAACATACAGAGGATTATGCTTGCAAAAAGTAGAATAAGTGCAAACGGAATGCCGACAACAGTTATAAAAAGTATTAAAAACACAATCGGGGCGGCAACTGTGTAAAGTAAGCCAGAAACAATTGAAAATAATGGTCTTTTTATGAATGTTTTAACAACATCTTGTGTAAAAACAGGTGCAAGTCTTATGAGAACCAATCCCAATAGCAAAGTCGATAAAAATATTGCCAGTTTGAATAAGCCTTCAAAAATGGATGGCAAACGACCCTTTTCGATTTCTCGGCCAACATCAGTACTTATATGCCGTGTGATCTTGCCGGTAATTTTCGCATCTGGGTGAATGTTGGCCTCACTATCACTCCAATAATTCAAATCACCATCTACTGATGCATTCTCACCAATAATTAGCTGACCAACGCCAGCGGCAACAGAACCACCAAGCGGACTATTAAGTGTCAGCTCTCCGGCACCTATTGTTGCACCACGTCCAATTCGCCCATCAACTATCACAGAACCTGCTCCGATAACAATACTTTCACCAATAATTGCATTATCATCTATAAGTACATTTCCAGAACCAGCAGTCAAGCTCCCACCTATGTTTCCATAAATAAATACTTGTCCAGCCCCAACACGTACATCCTCGCTTACGTTTCCCAAAATCTCGACTATTGCAGACACAGCAATCAAATCACCATTAACCAAACCGTCGACAATAACCCTTTGACCAAATGCGTAAACGTCACCGTTGACTGTTCCAGAAATTGTTACCGTATCACCACGCGCAAAATAATCACGGTCAACTATTTCGCCTCTACCTAGGTTAACATTGTTTTGGCTACCCACCTCTTTTGCAAAAATAGCAGACAAAGATAAAGAGGAAATCAATAAAACACTTACTAAAAATAGCACTAATTTTTTCACATTAAAGAGATTATACAACCATGATCAAGTCAGATCTTGATATCTAATATTTCAAAGATAGTATTAGCATCATCTGTTTCTACAACCACCTTATCCCCAACCACTTTGCCAAGTAGTGCAAGACCGATAGGTGAAACTTCAGAAATTTTTCCTTGGGAAGGGTCTGCCTCTTGTGCACTAACAACGGTAAATATACGTACATCTTTCCCGATTTTTACAGTGACAATATTTCCAAAAGAAACATAATCTCTCCCGCTTGATTTAACTACATTTGCAAAGCGAATCATTAACTTCAGTTGTCTTAATCTTGAATCGATGTAACCCAGTTGTTCCTTGGCTGCATGGTAACCTGCATTTTCCGAGAGATCACCCTGTTCGCGTGCCTCAACCATCCTCTTAAGTACACTAGGTCGCCCACCACGCAGTTGTTGTTCCTCATCTATTAGCTTTTTGAAACCTTCTGGGGTTAGCTTTAAGTCTATTGGTTTTTTCATGAAGCCTTAACGCGCCTTACATCTTCCCGTAGTTCCTTTTTTAACTTTTCTGCTGCATCGCGTATTTTATCCTCAACATTTTCTACTTTCTCGTGCAGATGACGCCAAACTTTATCGTGAGTATCATATTCTAAATTTGCTAAAAATATTTTTTTATCCCGTTCGCTAAGCTCAGACAAAATAGCGTCCAATATTGTCTCGTGCAAATGAAAACGGGCAAACTCCTCTAGCTCTTTTCTCTCCCTGATACTTAAATCAAGAGTTGCCATCTCTTCAACAACTGTATCAAGAGTTACCAAATCACTGTAAAAATGTTTTTTCATCTTTTATTGTCTGCTTGCCACTTTAATATTATAATCTCCAGCTCGCACTGGCCCCAATGGTATTTTATTTTCCATGTCATCAACAAAAAAATATAAAACACCGCCTTTTCTGGGACCATTATGAAGCCCGAGCGCAATCATCACCTCCGGCGAACCTCCCAAATGTTTTCCAGTCCATGCTGCCGGCCCTGCATCACCAATTACAGCTATAACTGCTTGTCCTGATTTCGGATTAACAACTAACATCTTTCTATACTTAAACCACTCGTAATGCTCTTTAACATTCTGCATAAATCCGGGGGCCAAAAACGTAGGTACAGCTAAATACCATCTTTCACGCTCAACGTCCAAACTAGTCATTTCAGATTTAGACCTTGTAAAGTAACCCCAAGCACCACGGCCTGGTGCCATTCCCGATGAATAAATATACCTGTCCTGGGTTTCGTTAGCCGATAAATGGCTGTACATAATATCGCCTGGAAATCGCATTAAGTGTTGTTCAGCGCCAATATACCCATAACTCCTATTAAGTCTTTTACCCTCATATTCAGCTGAAACTGGTATCCCAAAATCTTCAGATAAAATTTGCCCAATCAGCAACTCTTCTTCATGCGTCAATGGTTTAACTTCTCCAGGTAAGCTTGCTGATAAATGGCCGAGAAGCAGATCTGTTTTATCAACTTTAACTACTTGTTCATCTTCTTTATTTTCGACAGCAGGGGTTACAGCCGCTGTAACAGCCGGTAGTGTATTAGAAAGCATCAGTGCACCTGCTGCGGCGCCTGCGACATGCTCACGCGCTGGAATCTTCTCACCCATCCACTCAAAAGCTTGTCTGTGTTTCCTTCTTACATCTCGTTGTAGCAGTTTATGCTTTTTAACCCAATGTTTCTTGAGTTGCTCGTAATGCGAAAGTTCTTTTACACTTTTTTTTAATTTTTTGGGCATCAATTATAATTTAACACATGCCAAAAGAACAAATGCAGCAAAAAATATAATTTTATATGAAATTTATAGATGTATAAGGAAACTCATCTACTGAACAGTTAACTTGTCAATACGCAAATTTCTGTCGCACGCTGTCCAACCGTCATTGTCAAAACTTACCGCCAATGTATGTACTCCAGAGCCAATATTAACATTTGCCGTATAATCACTCCAAAGCTTTGAACTTATAGAAGTTTGCAAAACAATATTATTATCAATCTTTACCACCATATGAGGTGCCACATCACATATATCAGCCTTCGCCCTGACAGTTATTTTGTTAATCGATGAATTAACCTGTTCAGTAATTGTCCCGTTGCTCCAAATTACTTTACCCTTAAATCCACTTGCCGATGAATCAGAAAAGACATTATTACTGGAATCTATATATGTACCAGGAATAATTCGCATTCCTTCAGCTTCAACAACCATCGGGCTGAGAAGCGAAGCAGATTTAGACCAGTTGAACTTAGCAACAGCTCCACAGCAATGGTCATAATAATCAACAATAATTCTATGCGTACCGGCACTTGCAAAATTTAGCTCAAAACTATAAGTAGTTGGCCACTGATCAATCCATTTATCAAGCATTTTCACCCCGTCTACCCAAACCCTTATACCGTCGTCCGAAGTGGCAACAAAGGTATAACTTCCAGCTTGAAAGTCGAACCCCCCAATCCATCTAACTGAAAAATTATCAGAAGTCACACCTGCAATTGGACTTGCAGTTCCCCAGTTGTAATTAATTGATGCGGTTCTATTGTTGGCAGCAACAGCACCACTTAAAGTCATATTGTTAAAATACTGCGCATTGAAAACATTAAGTAAACTTGTTGTCGGTGAAGGTGATGGGGTGGGGGATGGTGTTGGGGATGATAAGTAAACCTTGGTCCAATTAGCAATCAAGACTGCATCCCAGCCGTTTTCATAATATTCAACAGTCACCACATGATTTCCACTTGTCGGCGTTTTTAAAACGCTATAGTTAGTCTGGCTCTGATCCTTCCAGGCATCTATAATTAGCTGACCGTCTAGATAGACCCTTACGCCATCGTCAGACTTAACGTTAAATTTATAATTCGACCCGTCAAAATTAAATAAGCCAGTATATCTTGCCGAAAAATGGTCACTATTTATGCCTGAAGCTGGACTACCTGTTCCCCAATTATAATTGATGTTTATTGTGTCAGTTGAATAAGCTGGGGAACCTGAAAGCGTCTGATTATTAAAATATTCAGCCTTAAAGGAGTTAAAAGAAGGTGGAGTAGTAATCTGTGTCGGTGCAGGAGTCGGCGAAGGGGTCGGAGTTGTCAGAGTTGTACTTGATGTATCAATTGGTGGGGGATTTGAAGTCAATGAAGTTATTCTATAATCTTTAAAAGTGTGCCCATTAAATGCTTTCCAGTCTTTAGTTAAAAATTTTAGCTTGCCTTGAATTGCTCCTCTATTGTTTGAGAAATCAGAAACAAAGGGCGCTGTTAAATCTCTCCACCAGTCCACCCCGGATCCGAGCATTAATTTTGCTTGAGCCGTGTTATCAGGTCCGGTTGGATTATCAAGAATAAGTCTGCCTTCCATGGTTACAAAAATTCCGCTTATATCTGGCCCATTAATACTCGCACGAGATTTTGGATAAAAGTGGAAAGGCCTCCCGGCAAGCGGCACAAATGATATACCTTCTGATTCTTGTCGAACATTGGTGCCAATACAGCAACTATCGTAACTTGGACTATAAGTCGAACCGGTAAAATCGCTCGTTGACTGCATTAAAGTCCACCTACCCGTACTTTTTGAAAGTCCATAAACTTTCATTCTTCTTAGATGTACCCTCAAATTTGACGGTACACTGCTAACACTGCAATCCTGATATACCTGCCCCCAACCAATAATTGCACTAAAACCATCAGGCGGAAACTCTACTTGCACCTCGGGATTTGCCTGCCAAGAATAACCAAGGGGAACACCATAAGGACAACCTTCATGTTTCCCTCTCATATCCGAAAGGATCAAATCAATAGAATTTGGGGCGGAATCAACTGCTGCTTTAGGTGTCTTAGCAACCCCCTTGGCAATTATCAGATAAACAATTATCCCTGTATTTAACAACACCAAAAGAACGATGAATAGAAATAATATGTTAAGTTTTTTCACTTCTTCAACTTGGAGAGCTGATTCTCCAATTTTTTTTTATTAATATCGGCATCTGACTTAACCTTAGAGAAACAAGACACCCGATGTCAAGCCAAGACTATTAATCTTGTACTAACATACCTGGGGCTTATCGGACATTGACTATATTATTATTTATGCCGGTGATTATTATAATATGTTCCTCATATGGAAAGAGTACAAATCACTGGTTTAGAACAAAAAGAAAACAGATGGAAAGAACTCTATTTTCATCACACAAAGTCATTGAAATACTGCACATATAACTCGGTTTCACCATTTACCCCAGATAACACCTATGAAATTGAAAACAGATGGCTTGAACAAGAACTTGGATTCTATCCAATTTTCTTGGCCGTTGGAGACACAGAGATGGATATTAGAATGACAGGATACGAAAAACAGTGGGCAAGAAAGATTGGAACAAATATGTATCAAAGGAGCGGTGAGTTTCCCAGTGACGTCATGTTCTCTTACCATGATTTACAACATGGAGTTTTTCTTGATTACCAAGATTGGTTTTTAGTGTTAAACGGTTCATACAGAAACTATCAACTTACAGAACGCGAAAAAAAGTCTTTATTTAAAAAATCATTTTCTAAAGCTGACTGGCTTAGAAAAGCAAGGTTGCAACCACATTCCGTAATGTATGTAGCCCCCAATTTAGATCTCACAAAAGCCGATCACGTTTCTGTACGAAATAAGCAATCAAAAAACCTCATGGAGCACCTGGGCTTCACAAATGTAAATATCGTTAGAATAAAAGTATCAACTTGATAACTATTTAGTGATAACTCGCGAAGTCTGAACTAAGCCTAATTTAAAAACTCGAAGCATCGGTGTCTATCTGGTTTAATTCGGTATCCATCTCGTCTACGTCAGTATTATCAAGGTCGTTTGCGCTAGCGTTCAAGTCGCTCGTATTTTGGATTGCGGATGTTGCTGGCTGTTGTGTCTGAGTTACTTGCTGACCATCTTTGTTATAAAGGTCTGTGCCTCTTTGGGAAACTACTAAAACACCTAAAGCTACTAGGATACCTACTATGGCAATTACGATGACCACTGTGCTAAAACCTTTTTTATTTTTCATAGATTACTCGCTTCCTCCTGGACTACTGGTTGGTTCGTAAGAACCTTCATTCGAAGAAAAGCTTTGCTTATTATCCTGCTCAGTTGTCCCGGTCACCGAACGCACTGCAACGATAAGATTCTTTATTGATGTGCGATAGTCTTTTAAGGCTTTTTTAACTGCCTGCATATCTTTTCTAAATTGTGTCAGTTGACCTTTGGGGTCATCACCTGTGCAGCTGAAGTTATTGGCATCATTTTGGGCGGTAGATAAAGCTGCTGCAACAGTTGCCTTTTTGGCGTCAATATCGGCAACAAGACTATCGTAATTGGCAACTGTTTTACCGCTTGGAACTACCTTTAATGTGTAATAGTCTTCTACCCTTTGTGCGTGTTTATCAAATTTGCCCTCCATATTGATTGCAAGCCGAGTGATATAACTGGCCCTTTTCTTGATCGCTCCCTCTCTAGCCTGACAGACACGAAGTTTAGCTTCAATGAGGCGAGTTTGAGCTTGCGCCTGACGAGTAGCTGATTGTGCGCCGACATCAGAAGGTTTACCTACCGCTAAAACGGAACTTGTGAAGACAAAAAAAGAAATTAAAATGCTGAGGGATAAATATTTAAAACGGGCAGAACAATATTTCACTTTTTAATATTGTTATTACTTAATTAGTGTATCAATCAAGTGATACAATTTTATCTAGTCGCTGAAAAGTTGGTATATTCGAGTTTCAGTCTGACTACTTTAATAATAGCATTAAAGATATTTGGTGTGTCAATATTCAGTAACTATATGCCAAAATTTCTGTTCCCGGTCTTTGAAACTCAAGCCGAAGGATAGAATTTTCTTGTCCATAGTATACGAGTTATGAGTCAGTTGATTTTTTGAATAGTCTAGCCCTAATTTTTTTGAGGCCTTCGATAATCGCCTTGCGATCTTCTTTCTCTCTTATAATATGGATAACAGTCGGCATTACTGAAGCAATAATAATAACTAACACGATTGGCAGAAGATAGCGGTCGGCATTTGGTATTAGGCTACCGAGATAGAAGCCTGCAAGAGGAAGGGCGACTGCCCATAGGAGGGCTCCGAGCACATTATAGAAAAGGAATTTCGAATAAGACATATTTCCTATTCCGGCTACAATAGGTGCAAACGTTCTTATAACGGGCAGAAAGCGGGCAATGGTTACAGTTTTACCTCCGTGTTTTTCGTAAAATTGCTCAGCCCTAAGGAGATGTTTTTTGTGGAAAAAAATTGACTCTTCCTTATTAAAAAATCTTCTGCCTACTTTATGGCCGAAGGCATAACCGACGCTGTCCCCCAAGACAGCTGCCAAAAAAAGCAAAG
>CAZBKB010000023.1:0-15048 GCA_964492425.1 uncultured Gammaproteobacteria bacterium
AGCGCAAAAACGCTCTCTCCACTATCCAGAATGTTCGAATTCAAAAACAATCTGTGCAAATTAGCTTTCGGGTCCCAGGCTGTCCACATAACTTTTGACAAATCTTCATTTGCACCGATCACTTTAATTTCGCAATTCTCTCCAGTCTCTATACTTTTTGTACTCACCATCCCGTCTTTCTGCCCGACAGTTGCCAAAACAAGATAACCACCTCGTACCAGTTTATCCCTGCCAAATATGCGCTTTTCCCAACGAGAGCTATTCTCAAAAATAAAGCGATTTAAACTGTCATCCGAATACAAAAGTCAAAATCATTGTTGCTAGGGCCAAACACAAATTGTTAACATTGGCACATGATCAAAAACTCAGAAGGCCAAATCGAAAGATTGCAAAAAATCGCGTCCATAATAAACCATATAATCTACATCGCATACCTTGCCCTGGCAATAATTACCCCCCTTATCTTCACAACCAAAACTACCGAAATTTACGAAGTCCCCAAGATGTTTTTTGTGTATTTTGCAACGACAGTAATTCTTTTCCTCACGATTTTTAAATTCACACTGGAGAAAAAAATCATGCTCCCCACAAACTTGCCAATTTTGGCTTTCACGTTTTTCCTACTTACACAAATCGCCTCAACCGTAACCTCAACCGACACATACACTTCTATCTTCGGTTACCCAACCCGGCTCAATGGAGGTCTGCTGTCAATAATCTCCTATTTCATCTTGTTCGCAGGAGCATTCATCAACCTAAATACCGAAAAAGTAAAAAACTTAACTCTTGTCCTAATCTTCACTGCAGTCACAGTCGCGCTGTGGGGCATCCCTTCACATTTTAACAGCGATCCCACATGCTACGTCTTAACAGGAAAACTAACCACCGGCTGCTGGCAAAAGGAATTCAACCCGCAACTTAGAATTTTCTCGACCTTCGGCCAACCAAATTGGCTTGCCTCATACATGGTTTTAACCTTGCCTGTTGCGCTTAGCCTTACACTCACATTTAAAAAACAGAAACAGTTAATCTTTGCCGCTGCCTCAACACTTATCTTTTGGGCATTAATTCTGACCAATTCACGCTCTGGCTTGCTTGGACTGGCAGTTTCCCTCGGCATACTCACTCCTCTACTGGGTATAAAAATCTTAAAGCTCAACCTAAAAATTCTTATAATAATACTTATAGCTTTTGCAATTATCTCTCTTTCTTTTGCCGACCTAGTAACCTCACGAATTAAAGACACCCTGCAAAGCTCTGCGCCTGCCATAAGTCAAACAGAAACATCGCCCCATACCCAATCTTCATTAACATCCGGAGGCACCGAATCCGGACAAATCCGCCTGATCGTTTGGCAAGGAGCCATATCGATTTTCAAAAGATGGCCAATTTTAGGCCCGGGCCCGGAAACTTTTGTAAATGCTTATTACCTCTATCGCCCAAAAGCCCAAAACCAGACTAGCGAATGGGAATTTTTCTATAACAAAGCGCATAATGAATTTTTAAATTACCTCTCAACGACAGGCATCTTGGGTCTATTAGGGTTCTCTTTTCTCTGTATTTCAATAATTATTTCGATCGCAAAATTTAATAACACAGATACACTCGCATCTAACTTCCAAAAAGCAGTACTGGCGTCAGTTCTAGGTTATTTAGTCACAATATTTTTCGGCTTCTCAACTGTTGCCAACCAAACAACCTTTTTGCTCTCAGCAGCACTGGCTATAATCCTTAGTGGCAAAACAAAAATAAAAATTTTCTATCCAAAATATCTAAACATCCCCCTTTATAAAAGTATCCAGTTAATTTTTCTTACAATAACCTTCACTTACACCTTAACGCTAGTTGGCAGAATATACTTTGCAGACAGCCTCACTGCTCGTGCCCAAAATTTACAAGGTGCAAAAAGTCTTCTTGTCATGCGCAACGCAATTACAGCATCTCCGGTTAAAAATCCTTATCTTATGTCAGATTTTGCCTACAACACAGCACTTTATGCAAACATAATCGAAAACCAGACAAATAAAGAAGTGCTAATAAGCCAAGTTAAATCTACAGCCCAAGAAACACTACAACTTGCGCCAAACAATTACCTTATCACCCAAAAAATCGCCAAAAGCTACATTCCAATAGTAGAAGACAAAGTAGCCGCACAAGAAGCAATGCGCATTACCACAAAGCTGATACAACTTGCTCCCACCTATCCACCGGCATATCTTTTAAGTGCACAAATATATGTTGCCTTAGAAGATCAAAAGCAGGCGCGCACGCTGATACAAAAAACCTTAGAGCTCAAAAGCGATTACCGGGAGGCACAAAAGTTATACCAACAGCTAACGGTTGACAACTAACACTGAACAATCGAGAATATATTCGCTGCCCCTCATTAATTTTAAATTCTGAATTTATAATTCTAAATGAATTTTAAATGTTTAAATATTTTAGAATTCAGATTTGACTTAAAACTAAAAATTTAAAACTAAAAATTTTTACTTTCATGATCCTTACTAAACAAGATCCCCAAATCGCAAAACTCATAATGGCCGAAGAAAAGCGCCAGCACGAAGTTTTGGAAATGATCCCTTCTGAAAACTACGCATCGCAGGCAGTTATGGAAGCACTTGCCAAGGTCCTGACCAATAAGTATTCCGAAGGCTACCCGAAAAAAAGATACTATCAGGGCAACAAAATAATCGACGAAGTAGAGTCTTTGGCAATCGAACGAGCCAAAAAACTTTTCAAAGTGCCATACGTTAACGTCCAAGCACTTTCCGGATCCCCGGCCAATGCCGCCATTTACTTTGCGACTTTGAAAAACGGCGAAAAAATCATGGGGCTTTCCCTTGCCTTCGGCGGCCATCTCACCCACGGCGCCCCGCTTACATTTTCCAGCCGCTTTTTTAAATCTGCCCAATATGAGCTCGGAAAAGATTGTCTCTTGGATTTTGCCGCAATTGAAAAGTTAGCTGTGCGTGAGAAACCCCAAATCATTGTCTGCGGCTTTACCGCATACCCCAGAACAATCGACTTTAAAAAGTTCGCAGCAATAGCTGACAAAGTCGGAGCCTATCTCTTGGCCGACATTTCCCACATCGCCGGCCTGGTCGTAGCAGGCGTTCACCCCTCACCAGTCCCTTATGCCCACATTGTCATGACTACTACTCACAAAACTTTGCGCGGCCCACGCGGAGCTTTGATTATGGTAACTGCAAAAGGTTTGAAAAAAAACCCAGACCTAGGCCGCAAAATCGACAGTGCCATAATCCCCGGCCTGCAAGGCGGGCCCCACGACAACCAAACCGCAGCAATCGCCGTTGCCCTTCACGAGGCTCAGGGTAAATCTTTCAAAACTTATGGCCAACAGATTGTCAAAAACGCTAAAGCCCTGGCTACGGAACTTAAAAAATACAACTTCGACTTGGTTTCCGGTGGAACCGATAATCATTTAATTTTAATCGACCTCAGAAATAAAAAGGTCAACGGCGCGGCAGCCGCATTTGCTCTGGAAGTTGCAAATATTGTCGTCAACAAAAACGGCGTACCTTTTGATACTATGCCGCCGTTTTACCCATCCGGCATTCGCCTCGGCACCCCGGCAATCACTACCCGTGGGATGAAAGAGCCCCAGATGAAAAAAATCGCCGCATGGATCAATCGCACAATCACCGAAGTTTCGGGATTTGAATTACCTGCCGATCGCGAAAAACGTTCCGAAGCTTTTAAAAAGTTTAAAGACCAAGTCACCAAAAACAAAGCTCTTTTAAAAATCGCCTCCGAAGTCCGCGCTTTGACATCCCGCTTCCCAATATCATAGACCAACTGGAAACTCTAAACAATAAACCTTAAACTATCCTCAATGGCACAAATATTAGACGGCAGAATTGTTCGTGATAAAATCCGCGAAGATCTTAAAATCCAAATCTCAAAACTCAAAACAAAACCAAAACTTATAATCATCCAGGTTGGAGATATTGCCGAAAGTAATACTTACATCGGACAAAAAATAAAGTTCGGTGAAAAAATCGGTGCCATTGTCGACCTTAAAAAATTCCCGGCCAACGTTTCAGAGGAAATTCTTAAATTATCAATCATAAATCTTAATTCAAGTGGAAGCGTCCATGGCATCATCATCCAAATGCCAATCCCGGAACACTTGAACAAAGACATGCTGATTAATACTATCAACCCTCAAAAAGACGTCGACGGCTTAACCACCACGAACCAAAAACTCTTGGAAGAAAACAGTCCCGATGCTTTAATCCCCGCAACCGCCAAAGCGGTAATCACTATCCTTACCTTCTACAAGATTCCAATCAAAAACAAAAAAGTAGCAGTCGTCGGCCGCTCAAAACTTGTCGGCGCCCCAGTTGCGATTCTTCTTAGAAATCTTGGCGCAAAGGTCGAAGTTGGCCACAGTAAAACTTTGGATCTGACAGCTATCACAAAACCAGCTGATATCGTGGTAGTCGCCGTCGGAAAACCCAGCTTAATTACCAAAAACCATGTGTCACCGGGACAAACCGTTATCGATGTCGGAATAAACGTAGTCAATGACAATGAACCATCAACCATGAACCATAAACGCTCTCTTGTCGGCGACGTCGCCTTCGAAGAAGTGTCGCAAATTGTGGAAGCCATTACCCCAGTCCCCGGCGGCATCGGCCCCCTAACCGTCGCCTGCCTTTTTGAAAATTTACTGGAAGCCTACAAAAAACAACTAGCCTGCCCCAAGCCCCTGACTTGAGCAAAGCTAAATCAGTCACACTTTACTATTTACAATTAACGATTTACCATTAACGGCAAATGTACGCCGATGTTGTCGTTTTAACTTACCAGGCTCCGGACATTAATTATTTCACCTACAAAATTCCCAAAACAATGGAAAAACAAATCAAAATCGGTCAACTTGTCGAAGTTCCTTTTGGCAAACGCAATCCCCTTGGGATTGTGGTTGCTATTCAAGACAAGAAACACGAAACACGCAATAAAATCAAAATCAGGAATTTAAACAAAATCCTTCTACCCCAACCACTTCTTTTTCCCTACCAAATCGAAGTCTTAAAGTGGATGTCCTCTTACTACCTCGCCCCAACGGTAAATTGCTTGGAAGCGATGCTACCAAAAATGCCCGCACGGGCGGCGCAACTGGAAGGGCTTCCGACAGCGCGCAGATTAAAAACCGAAAATTTGATAACGAACGAGTTGAGTAATCTAGCACTGGCGGGAGGGAAAGTTGCGACAGGACCCGTGCAGACAATGGTTCTAGTTCCATCAATCAACCATATCTCCGAAACCCTCGCCAAATTTCCAAAGGCCAAAAATTATACTATCTACCACAACGAACTTAAAACCTCCGAGAAATTTTCGGCTTGGCAAAAAATTCTCTCCGGTGATGCTGATCTCATCTTCGGCTCGCGCCTAGCAATTTTCGCACCTTGCCCAAACCTAAAGGAAATAATAATTTACAACGAACACGACGGTGCCTACAAAGACGAGCGCTCACCTTACTTTGACACCCTAACCGTCGCCCAAAAAATCGCACAACTTACCGGCGCCCAAATTAAAATTGTCGACCCCGCCCCAAAAGTGACAACGTACTTTCAGCTTGCAAAACACATCAAAATTCAAAACTTTCCCCAGAAAATCGAGATTATAAATATGCAGAGTAACCAAATAAGCGGCAATAAATCCCCCATCAGTTTCGATCTTGAAGAAGCAATAAAAGAAGTATTAGAAAAAAAGGGCAATATCCTACTTTTTTTAAACAGGAAAAAAGAAGCCGGGCATCTTTTTTGCAAAAGCTGTAAAGCATCAATTTACTTAGAGCAACAACCAGGTGTCTGCCCAAACTGTAGTGCACCAGATATTTTTTGGAACGTTTTAAATATAAAATCGCTAGCTTCAGAAGTTAAAAAATCGTTTCCAAATACCGGAGTAACCCTACTTGCCAACCAGCGAGGTTTAAACCCAACCCCGCGGGTTGGCTCGCTAATCGACATCGACACTGCACACGCTCTTTACTCCCCCCTTCTCAAGAAGTACGACCTCGTAGCCCATATTCAGACCGATTCCCTCCTAAATGTCGCAGACTTCACATCAGGAGAAAAACTATTCGCCCAAGTTACAAATCTTAAGAAACTACTTACACCAGATGGACATCTGGTTTTGCAAACTTACAACAAGGAGCATCCAACACTTGCGGCAATAGAAAAAGGGGACTATTTACCCTTCTTTCAATCAGAATTAAAACAGCGCAAAGCACTTTGGTTTCCACCCTATTCACTTCTTATAAAACTGACACTAAGGGGAAAATTAGACACTAAAGTAAAAACCGCTGCCGAAAGGCTTAGCCAAAATCTGCGATCTACGATCCACGACTCACAATTCACGTCTCTGGGTCCCTACCAATCTGTCTTTTGGCAAAAAAATCCTACCTATCATATAATTCTAAAACATCAAATTTCAGACTACTGTTTAAAGGAAAGAGAGAAAGTGATCAAAAAAATGTCAGCATATTTAGAAAAAGGCAGTAAAAAGTACACAATAGAAGTGGAGCCGGAAGGTGTTCAATGATAAAAAAATTCGTCACCTTACCCGATCAGAAAATAAGACAAACGTCTCAGGAAGTTGTAGCTTTTGATAAATCTGTTGTTCGAATCGTCCATGACCTTTTAGAAACAGCCGAAGTTCAAAAAGAACCTGTGGCATTGGGTCTTGCAGCCCCCCAAATCAGCGTTTTCAAAAGGGTTTTTGTAGCCAGAATCCGCAATAAGTTTAAACATTTCATAAATCCAACAATTGTTAAATATTCACCCAAAGAAGTAACACTTATGGAAGGCTGTTTTTCCGTCCCAGAAATTTACGGCAATGTAATAAGGCCACAAGAGGTAGATGTTAAATACTACGACATGCACGGCAAACTCCAGCAGACACACTTTAAGGGCTTGGCTGCAAAAATTATCCAGCACGAATTCGACCATTTAGACGGAATTTTATTTATAGACCATGTCCACACCCAAAACGGCAAAACATTTAAAGTAGTTAAAGACGAAGAGGGCAAAGAGCAATTTGTAGAAACACCACTGGTATAAGATAAAATTTCTATATGAGGTATAAAGTCGCATTTCTAGGTACACCCAAATTCGCAGCACTTATTCTGGAAAAACTTATTGGTACCAACTTCGAACCCAAACTTATAATTACAGGCCAAGACCAAAAATCCGACCGAAGCCTGGCTTTGAAAGCTAACAGCGTCAAGTTAGCTGCTCAAAAACACAATATAGCAATAAGCTATAAGCTTGCAGATTTAGATGGAAGCTTTGATCTTGCAATACTAGTTGCATATGGAAAAATTATCCCCGACAATATTTTATCTCTACCCAAATACGGATTTGTAAACGTCCACCCTTCTCTCCTTCCAAAATACAGGGGCCCGTCGCCGATCACATCCGCGATATTAAACGGCGACAAATACACAGGCGTTACGCTGATTGTACTGGATAGCGAACTTGACCATGGCCCGCAAATCGCTCAACAAGAGGTGGAAATTGCAGACGATGATACCCACACAACACTTTCTCAAAAACTTGCCAATCTCGGCTCAAAACTTCTCATAAGAACCTTACCTGAATATTTAGCTGAAAATATTACACCGGAGCCTCAAAACCATAACGTTGGAACTTACACAGAAAAAATCACCAAAGACAGCGGTAAAATAGATTTCAACAACCCTCCCGACAAACTCACCCTAAACTGCATGATCCGCGCCTACTTTCCCTGGCCTAGCGTTTGGTTCGAGTTAGACGGTAAGCGGTTCAAATTATTACCAGGTACAATTACCGACTCACCGACTCACCGACTCACCAACTCACCGCTCCTCATTCAGCCGGAGGGCAAGCGTCCAATGACTCTAGGAGAATTCAAGAATGGATATCCCCAACTTAACGATAAATTAAAACCAGTTATTGAAAATAAAGCGCAATCCTGAGCGTTGTCGAAGGACAAAAAATCAATGACTCTAGGAGAATTCAAAAACTGCTACGGGTAAATACTGGAAATGATAGCAAAAATTCTGCAGTAACTAACAAGCTTTCTTGGCCCAATCCACAAAGTAGGGTTGATAATTTAAGTTTTCTTCCACAAAACCAAGTGTAAAAACAATGTTGGAAGATTTATCTAAGTAGAGGACATTCGTACTTGCCGGCTCCGCCCCGGCATAAGACCATACCAAAATTGGTAATCCGTAAATTTCTCCCAATTCTATAAATACTTTACCCATGGCCTTTCTTAATTCACCAAGCTCCCCCTCACTAATGTCATGACGAATTGCCCTCTTTAATAGGTCTTGGTTTCTTATATTTTCCGCGGTAAACGAACCGCTATCACTGTCAATAAATTTATCAAAAGACCTAAGTGTCATAACCAACTCAGCATTATTATCACCCTTAACCCCTTGCATGTTGTATATACTACCTAACAAGCCCTGATTACCATTAACCTCAGCAAATTTATACTCCAACACTTCGGAAGGAAAATATTTCTGATCCATAGTAAGCCTGCAACCTGCCGTTAAGTTAAACCGATATTATTAATAGGAATTTTTGGAAAAATTGTTACCCTGCTACTACTTCCGAAATAAAAAAAGCCTGCAACTAATAAAATTACAACAGAAGCGAGAATCACATAAGGCAGAACTAATTTCATCGGCAATTCAACAATACCACATGCTACCCATTCATCAGTCTTTGAATCTGAACACGCTCATCGTCGCTTGCACTCTTCATCACATCGTCCACCAAATACCCTACAACCTCATCGGTTACTTGCTCAATAAGCAGCCTGAATTCTTCTTTTCCCATCAGCTCCCGCCAAAGCTCCCCAAAAGCTTGGGGGTTCGCCTTCATATTATCAACAACAGTTGTCATCCGCTGCGCATAGACAGGATCCACACCACCTATCGCATCAATCAGTCTTACAAAATAATACTGGTAAAAAATTTCCAGGAACTTTTGTCTTTTATCGCGCGGGAAATTTGCAATATCCAGAATTTTAGAAAGAAATACCTGGAAATTCATCTAATCTGGAGAGTTATGGTTGTCCAACTTTCTCCCGTGCAGTCTCTCCTAATAAATTATTAACCTCCGGACTTTCTCTAAGCACTTGGCCGCCCGAGACAGGATAGGCATCAGTATCCAACATGTAATTCGCACCCTTTTTTCTCTTCAAGAAATCCAACCGCAAAAAACGCTTAAAAGCTTCGAGCTTCTCGACGAGAACACTCAAAAGCCCTTTTCTTATCTCGCCAGTACCTTCCAAATCTTTCTTGATTCTTTCGTTTACCAATTTGTTTCCTGCATTTGGATCAAGCGGTCTAAAATCATCACCACTCTCAGGATCTTCTGCCATAACCTTATTATACTATCTGAAAAGATCAGATCAACAGTCGCGGCAACTTTACTCTCACATAGAAATTTAGTATAAAAGGCGGATGACTAAAAGCGTTAAGTTCATATGGTCAAAATGGCTCAAAATTGCCCATACTATCGGAAACTTTCAAGGCCAGGTGATCTTAACAATCTTTTATTTCATTTTTCTCTGGCCGCCAGCAATTGCGATTAAATTCTTTCTAGACCCTCTCAAACTGAAGGCACAAAGAAGAAAATCATCTTTCAACAATTTTATTTATGAGGACAAAAATACCCAGCAAGCCCAAAAACAATATTAATGTACATACTTGGTATCTCTTGTTTTTATCATGAATCTGCAGCCAGCCTCATAAAAGACGGCAAAATAATTGCGGCCAGCGCAGAAGAGCGGTTCACAAGAATTAAACATGACAATGATTTCCCTTCGCTTGCAATTGACTTTTGCCTGAAAACCGCAGGGATAAAAGCAAAAGATCTAGATTACATCGTCTTTTACGAAAAACCATTTTGGAAATTCCATAGAATCCTAATTTCTGCTTTAAATTCCTTTCCGCTTGCACCAAGACTCTTTGCAAAGGCGATGATTACTTGGCTTTCCGACAAATTGTGGGTAAAAACAACAATATCCGAAAAGTTAAGCATCGACAAAAATAAAATTATCTTTGTTCCCCACCACATTTCACACGCGGCAAGCGCATTCTTTCCATCCAGTTTTGAAAAATCAGCCATTCTCACATTCGACGGTGTCGGTGAATGGACAACGACAACCTATGGAACAGGTCAGGCAAACATACTCGAAATCAAAAAAGAAATTCGGTTTCCGCACAGTTTAGGCCTGCTTTATTCAACCTTCACGGCTTTTCTGGGGTTTGAAGTAAACGATGGTGAATACAAAGTAATGGGCATGGCTCCTTACGGAAAACCTGTGTACCTCAACAAAGTCAAAAAACTTGCCAAAATCCACAGCGACGGATCATTAACACTCAACATGAAATATTTCTCTTTCCATAGAACTTCGGATAAATCATTTAGCCATAACTTTACCAAATTATTCGGAGAACCGCGGCCGACGGATCTGCATTTCTTCACTAAAAAATCCGGCTATCCCACGTATTTTGGTAATAAACCGGACAACTACCATGAGCTTTGCGCCATAAACCAAAAATATGCCAATATAGCATCATCAATTCAAAAATTCACTGAAGAAACAATACTCAAACTTGCCCAAACAGTCCACCGCGAAACAAAAATGGAAAATCTTTGCATCGCAGGCGGAGTAGGTCTTAATAGTGTAGCCAATGGGGTCCTCCTTAAAAAAGGTCCATTTAAAAGAATTTTTGTCCAGCCAGCTGCAGGAGACGACGGAGGTTCTCTGGGTGCTGCCCTTTATACATACCACACATTACTCAATAAAAAGAAAAAATACACCCAGACAACTTCATATTTCGGACAAGATTATTCCGAAAAATATATCGAAAATTTTCTGAAGAAAAACAAAATAAAATATAAAAAAATCCTAGAAGAAAAAGCTTTAGTCGACTTTCTGGCAAAAGCCATCTCTCAAAAAAAGGTTGTAGGATTTTTCCACAGAAAAGCTGAATGGGGACCCAGAGCACTAGGTTCCAGGTCAATTCTTGCCGACCCAAGAAGCGAGGAAATGAAAGACATTGTAAACACAAAGATAAAATTTAGGGAGCCTTACAGGCCTTTTGCACCGGTTGTTTTGCGCGAAAAAGCCCCCGAGTATTTCGAACTGGACAACTTGGAGCACGAACACCTGACAAGTTTTATGCTAGGCGTCTTCCCCGTCAAAAAATCGCAGAGAAGAATTATACCTGCCATCACCCACATAGACGGCTCAGCCAGGCCTCAAATCATAACACGGGCACAAAACGCAAGGTATTACGATCTAGTGAAAAGATTTGGAGAGATCACAAAAGTTTACGTTCTTATGAACACCTCATTTAACTTGAAAGGCGAGCCCATCGTGAACTCACCCGAGAACGCAATGAATACTTTTAAAAAATCCGGACTTGATATTTTAGCGCTGGAAAGATACATTGTATTGAAAGAAGACATAGAAAAATAAAACTGCATGCAATTTCTTAAAAGCTTTATATCTAAGGGTTCGGAAGCAAACGACCTATTGATCTTCTTTTGGAAAGCAAAGTTGTGGTTTTTAATACCATTCGTCCTCGTCATGCTAATCTTTGGCTTCCTGCTGATTTTTGCGCAGAGTACCGGCGTTGCACCATTTATCTATACGCTGTTTTAAAGATTTATCTTGCCCGCAGCGTACTGTCCCTCTATCCATTTGGCTATAGATTCCGCAACTATTTCCGCGCCTTCCGGGTTAAAATGTGCATCGCGTGGATAGTACGTTTGAATATCTTTGTTTGCACGCAGCGCAGGCAGGAGATCAATGTACTCTATATCCGATTTGTCAAGCATTGTCTTGACCCTACTTTGGGGTTGCGGATCAGCCTCACCAAATGCTCCGTTGATACCCCACGAATCGGATTTGTACTTTCCCGCTGCCTGCTCATAAACCTGAAAATCCGCAGGTATAATCACCACACCAAAGTTACGCACCGGGGCTTCAGCACTTGCCGCAAAAAATATATTCCCCAAATCTTCAAACAAATGACTTATCCTTCTGTGGCATTCACTATTACCAAAGACACAATTTTCACTATGAACACCTAAAAGTTCCGAATCCGACCCTTCGTTTGCAAGGGAGTTCTCTACTATCACTGGTTTCATTAACTTGCCCTTTGCTTTCTCAAACAGCGGTTTTATATTCTCCCCCAAAAAAATAAAAGTATTAAAATCTCTCAAAATTTTATGGGCATATAACCCGCGCTCATCTGTTTCCCTGTTTAAATACAAACCGTCATCTGTAACCTCGAACTTTTTAGATCTCACAGCAGTTGGGGTATTGGGCGTATCAACTCCTATCCAGTCATTGCTATCCATATCCGAAGTAATATCATTGTAAATAAAAAATCCCATCAAATACATGTCAGCATCTATCTGTTTGTGTCTCAAATAAACCAAATGCCCGTCAGGAGATCCCCCCCCCAGAAACCCAGCGTTCACAACCTCAACTTTTTTGTCCCCAAAAACTTTTTTCTCGTTTAATATTTTTTCAACCAGGGCCGGGATTGTTCCGTCATCACCAAGCCCATTACCAAACACAAAAGAATCCCCGGTAAAAACAATCCGAAAAATATTTTCCCCTTTGGGAACAGACACTTCTTTCCCCCGAAAACCCTGGGCATTTATGTTAACGTCGTGGGAAAAATCATCTGTTTTCAGAACATATTGACAATTTGCTTTAAATTTAATCCAGTAATATTCATCACTCTGCCAACACCTGTTAGCATCCCGAAATAGCTTTTTAAAAGTGTCTTGTGGATAAAAATTTGCAAGCAAAATTTCAAGCAGTACTAACGAAAAAATTACACTTATTAAAACCAAACCTAATTTTAAAAAAATTTGAGAAGATTTTTTTTCCTTACTTTTCCCTTCAGGCATTTAAATAGCTGCAGAAATTGTTAGTTCGGGAGCCAATATATCTTTTTTCTTGACAGGAACCATCTCTGCCTTAACACGTCTCAAGCATTTAGTACAAAGCCTCATAGTTCTTCGCACACCCCCGTAAGTGACTTTTGCACTATGAAGATTTATCTGCCAAACTTTCCTTTTTTTAGTCGCACGCATTGCCCAACCACCGCCATACTGGTGGGCACCGGACTTTTGAATTATCGATCCCCGCATACAAATGTCACATACTCTCATAAAAAAATAGATTGCTTAATTGTTACATTGTTACATCGCTACATTGAGCACATCCCCAACCTAACAAGCTGTCAATATAGCTATCTGGCAATCTCGCTGGTAGAATATACCAAATGTAGGAGAACTTTTCAAACAATATGCTGCTTTTAAACTTTTTATCTCAATTCCAAATAAACCCGACCGGAGCAATTATTAATTTGCTCGTGTTTATAACAGGCATAGTCGCTGCCATATCCATACACGAATTCTCACACGCATTAGTTGCATATAGATTAGGAGATCCAACAGCCAAACTGGCTGGCCGACTAACACTAAATCCAACATCTCACCTTGATCCCCTTGGAACACTGGCACTATTGTTTCTCGGTTTTGGGTGGGGCAAACCCACTCCTTTTGACCCATATAATTTAAGAAACGTAAAAAGGGATTCCGCTCTTATTGCAGTTGCGGGAGCAGTTTCAAATTTTATCCTGGCCATACTCCTGTCTCTTCCCTACCTCATCGCTTTTTACTCAGGATACATGAGTGTAACAATAAACAATATATACACATATTTGTCTATCGTCATTTGGCTTAACCTAATCCTGGGTGTATTCAATCTTATTCCAGTCGCACCTCTCGACGGCTTCAAAGTCCTAGCCGGTTTCCTGCCAAAAGACTGGTACCATGATTTCGTGCGTACCGAACCATATGGGATTTTTATACTATTGTTTCTACTCGTAACCGGTACCATCGGAAATATACTTTTGCCCGTTGTATCAAGGTTATTAGAACTCCTGCTACCCGGGTTTATTGGTCCAATTTAGGCTACAAATTGCAGTTTCCAGATTGACTAAATATGTTATTATATTAGTTAGGTTCACAGGAAACCCTACAGAGGTTGCACATTAAAAGATTTAGCTACTCTTTGCTTACAAGATAGTTTACAAAGGTAATCCCGCTTTCATTTTCGCCCCTGGCAAATGAAGAGGATAACCACCTGTATTTGACCAAAGCAGTCAGCTAAACCATGCGCCTTGTGTAGGGTGAAATTATCCGAGCTTGTCAACAGCAAGCTCTTTTTTTGCAAAAAAACCAAATAAAAAACTTATCCGCTACAATTTTTAACCTTGAAATTTTATTTTTGAAATTTAGACTTCCCTAATTTGCCCCGATAATAACCTCTATGTCTGCACTGCTGGAAGCCTCCAGATCATCACTCGATGCCATCGCGTCATAATTTTCACCAAGGTCCTCCAAAATCAGGTCTTCAAATTTTCTGGAATCTTCTTTAAATCTAACCTCAGTCTTTTTATAATCATCACGATCTGCATTTCCAACACTATCTACGGTCCAGCCAAGACCTTCCAAAAAATCACGTGCAGAAGCAGCCGCACCACTGACACCGCTTCCATTAAGAACTCTTATACTGATCTCACCCCTGTCTAAATCGACAGCTGCTGGTGACGATTCAGCAATAGGACTAGAAACAGCAAATGGGCTAGCAGAAGGTGAAGGATTGTCAGTTTTAGTAAACGGACTAATTGCTTCAAAAGGACCTATACCCCTAAAAAAAGCAAAGACAACAGCACCAATAATTATAAGAAAAATGAGAAGCCAAAGCCATTTGGCATTTTTATCTTGAGATTCTTGATAGATTGGGGCAGGACTTACTTGTTGATTTTGCTCGTCCATAAAGAGTGATTATCCTAATTCGCCCCAAATTGTATCAGATAATGTCAAGAGGGTAAAGGCCAAGCCAAATTTTATTGGAAATTTATTCGCTTTAATGTAAAATGTCCTGTGCCCTAGCCGAGATAGCTCAGTGGTAGAGCAACTGTTT
>CAZBKB010000024.1:0-13892 GCA_964492425.1 uncultured Gammaproteobacteria bacterium
CAAAACACAAAAACATTTGTGTTGTCGGAGACGACGATCAATCCATCTATAAGTTCCGCGGCGCTGCCATATCCAACATCATGAGCTTCAAAAAAGACTACAAAAATGCTAAACAAGTGGTTCTCACCCAAAACTATCGTTCCACCCAGGCAATTTTGGACTGCGCCTACCGCTTAATCCGCCACAATGACCCTGATCGTCTGGAAGTCCAAAACAAAATCGACAAAAAGTTAAAATCGACAAAAAAAGATTACGGCGCAACTCCCAAAGAAATCTACGCAGACACACTGTCGCAAGAAGCCGATTTAGTCGCCGCAGAAATCGAAAAGCTTGTTTCCCGAAAAAACCGTCAACCGTACTCTTACCGCGACTTTGCAATTCTAGTCCGCGCCAACTCTTCTGCCGACCCCTTTTTGCGCGCCCTCAATATGCGCGGCATTCCCCACAAATTCGTCGGTTCATCTGGCCTTTACCAACAGGAAGAAGTTGCAGTGCTGATTTCTTTTTTAATCGCTATTTCCAACTTTGAGGATAGCCTTAACCTCTACAATCTTTTAGTTTCCGAAATTTACAATATGCCACCGGTTGATGCCATCAAACTTACGTCTTTTGCAAACCGCAAAAATAAATCGCTTTATTACCTTTTAAAAAACCTAGGAAAAATCACAAACGACGATCTTGATTTGTCAGATATGTCCAAAGCTGCCACCGAAAAAGTGCTGGAAAACATGGAAGCGTCAATTGATCTTTCCAAAAAACAAAATGCCGGCCGCGTCCTTTATGATTTTCTAAAGCGCACTAATTATCTCAAAAAATTGGAAAAAGAGAATACGATTGAAGCCCAAATAAAAATTCAAAACATCTCCAAGTTTTTCGACAAAATCCGCGAGTTTGCCGATGTAGCCAGTGTGGAAACCGTAACCCAATTTGTTGACTACCTAGATGCCCTGCGCGGTGCCGGTGATGACCCGGCAACCGTGGAATTTGACCCGGACACGGATGCTGTTAACGTCATGACTGTCCATAGCGCAAAAGGACTGGAATTCCCGGTAGTTTTTATGGTCAATTTAATTTCCGACAAATTTCCCTCCCGTTCCCGGTCGGAGGCGATTGAAGTCCCGGAAGAATTAATCAAAGAAGAGCTCCCCAGTGGCGACTGGCACCAGCAGGAGGAACGCCGCCTTTTCTATGTAGGCTCAACCCGTGCTAAAGATTTGCTTTACTTTTCCTGGGCGCGCGACACTGGAGCCCACAGGATTAAAAAAATCTCCCCGTTTGTTCTGGAGGCACTGGATAAAACCAAGGCAGAAGGGGAACTTGCCAGACTTTCCCCGCTTGAAAAGATCCGGCAGTTTGCTCCGGCTGAAGAAAGCAAGAGCCACATCCAAACAGCTTTTTTAGATGTGGATGTGCTAAAGCTTACTCAAGGATCAATCGATGATTATTTGACGTGTGCATACAAATACCGTTATATCCATATATTAAAAATCCCCATACTCCGTCACCATGCTATTGTCTACGGTGCTGCCTTGCACGCCGCAGTTGCTGATTTTTTGCGCGCCAAAAAACGGGGCAAAATAATATCGCTTAATCAGCTCTTTGAAGTTTTTGAAAATGCCTGGGATTCCGAGGGGTTCTTAACTGTCGAGCATGAGGAAAAAAGAAAAGAGCAGGGCAAGCTTGCCTTATCCAGCTTTTGGCAGCGCGAATCAAAAACAAAAGACTTGCCGTCACTGATTGAATCAAAATTCAAATTTTCGCTGGAAGGGGTTACTATAGTTGGCCGTTACGACAGGGTAGATGTTAAACTCGGCTCCAAAGTCACAATTATAGACTATAAATCATCCGAAAACATAGATCAGGAAAGAGCTGAAGCCCAAGCCAAGCAATCAAATCAGCTCGCGATCTATGCGCTTTCATACTGGCGCGCTTATAAAATTCTTCCTGAAAAACTCGCATTGCACTTTTTAGAAACCGGTATCGAAGGGTCATACGCTCCGGAGCAAAAAGATTTGGAAAAAACAGAAAAATTAATTTTGGACACTGCAGGGAAAATTAATCACGATTCGAAATTTAACCGCTTCGAGGCTAGTCCCAAATACTTCGGCCGCGAACCCGCCTGCGCATACTGCGCATATAATTCAATTTGCCCATTTAGCCTATCTAAAATCTGAAATATCTACACTTTTTCAAAAACCCCACTTTAGTGTAGGATGTTAATCACTGTGGAAATTTTAATTGGAATAATTCTGTCTGCTGTCGCAATCGCTCTTCTGTTTGTAATCATCATGGGTATTTTTTTTACAATAGACGTGTTTTTTGAGTTGCCCTACGTTGGTGCCCAAAAAAACTGTATAGATACAATCATAAAATTTGCATCCATTAAAAAAGGGGAAACGGTAGTCGATTTAGGCTCGGGTGACGGCCGTCTGCTCTTTGCGGCAGCAGAAGCAGACGCCAAAGCAGTAGGTTACGAAATAAACCCTTTTTTAATCGCACTTACACTCATCCGTACAAAATTGAAGGGACTCTCAAACAATGTTTGGGTTGAAAGGCAAAGTTTATGGAAAGCCGACCTAAAGGTTGCCGATGTAATTTTCGTTTATGCAAAAAGAAAAACTATGCCGAAATTCGAAAAATTCATCTTTCAAAATACCGCAAAGGGAACACGTGTTGTTGTCAACACGAACCCTTTTCCAAACAAAAAGCCTCAAAGACAGGAAAACGGGATATTTCTATATAAGGTCTGAATTTTCCAAACCGCGCTATCGTTGCACAATGTTCAGGACATTAGGCACCGACTGGGAATAAGGCACAAGTATGATGAAACACCCACAATTCTCACATGTGCCCTATATCGCTGAGAAAATTTTCGTAATAATTACTGGCACAATAACTAAGTTTACAACAAGAAGCAAAAATAAGACCGTCATGTGCATTCTTGCAAGAAAACCATCCCGCACAGATTTTCGCCGATAAATCAGTCCAATTGAGAACTCCAGAATACCCACAATTATCGCAAGGATAATAATATTGGAGCTCACATTTACGTTGGCTCCCTCAATTGCCTCGATTGAATTTATAGTCTCGATCACAGACGAGAGTCCATACATTGTCCCCGCCAGTAAAAACAGGAAAAGTGAGTGGATAATAACTGCGACGGGCAAGAAAAAATGCAGCCTCTCAGACTTAATCGCAATAATAATTGCCAAAATTAATCCAAATGGGGGAAGCACCGTGCTCAAAAAACCTAGAGGCCAAACAGATTTTGTCTTCACTGCTGCCTCTCGCTTTTCAATCAAATTATCCAAATCCCCTAATGTTTGGGGAGTATTTTCTTCTTTCATCTTCTTGTTGCCCTAAGTAGCGTCCACCGTACGCGGTCTGCAATATTAAGCGTGTTGTAAAGCGAATTCTTCAAAATTAAATCATATGTTCCCACGTATTCAACGTGTGTTGGTCCATAGCCTGCCTTAAACCTGTGGAATCCGTACCACGAATCACTCTCCTTAGCATCAGGCCCCAGTGCTCCCCACATATCAAAATATTTCAGACCCAACTTCTTGCCCAGTGCAATTGCTTCAAAACAAACTAAATTGGAAGCCATTAGCTCATGATGCTCTTTTGATGACCCTCCATACGGGTAATACAATGTATCACTAAAGTTCAAAAGCATCCAGGCAACGAGTGGTTCATTTTGATATTTGGCAACAAGAAGCCTTGCCATATCGGCGCCTTTCAATATCCCCCAAACTTTTTTATGGTAACTTTGCGTATGGCCAAAATATCCTTGTCTTTTTGTTGTATCAAAATAGAGCTTTAAATATATCTCAAAATCACTGTCTTCTTGGCTTACATAAACTGTGACTCCCTTTTTTTGCGCAACACCAATGTTATATCTGGTTTTTGGATGGAATGAACTTAACAGCGCTTCTTTAGACTTTGTTAAGTCGATGATAAAATTGTATTTAGTAAATAGAGATTTTTTAGACTGCACAAGCCCGAGCCCTTTCAACCCCTCTCGCAAATATGACCCATTGCTACCTACTGCAACGTTTGGTTCGATTTTTATAAAAGCCGCATTCCTGCTTTTTCCAAGATCGCGAAGAGCTTTGACCATGTTATTGTCTGGCATGGGGCCCTTGGGTAAATAACCAATTACTTGAGAAAATAGGGGAACTTTGTGAAATGTCAGCTGATAAGCCTTAATCATTTTATCCTCCTTAAAGTGTCCCAAGCGAATTAAATCTAATCCTGTAGATTTTCTAAATTCTCCCCATTCCCACGATTGAATAATGTGGCCAGCCAGCCTATTGTAGGTGTTTTTCTCTTCTTCTCTTACTTCCCGTACAATCATTCCTAAGACAAATATATCCTACCATTCCACCGATCAAAAAGCCTATTACCCCGCTTTTTTCAATTTTTTTCAACATAACTGTCATAGAGTTGAATTATTTATGTTAGTGTTGTGCTCACACTAGTCTTAACTGGTACTGCTGTGTTTAACTTTATCCAAATCCTGCATCTTCACAAAATCATAGACGAAGGAAATAACCTCAAGAGTTGCAACTGCAAAAATTCCAACGGACCAGATACTTATTCTTTGCAGTCCTGTGTGTAAAACCAGAAGCCAAAGAATTACATAAACAATTCTATGGAGTCTTTTCCACCATTTACCCAACTTTTTAACACTAAAATTATTTGAAGTCAGAAACATTAGAAACAACCCGAAAAGTGCAAATGTTCCAAAAGTTTCAAACAAAGCGCCAGGGATTTTAAACTCGACTAGACCTGCAAGGTATAAAGAAAAGCGCACGAGCATATAGTGGGAAAATCCAAGCAAAAATGTTGTTATTCCCAGCTGTCTTCGAAAAAGAGTAATAATCTTTGTAATTTTTATCTCAATCCTAAACCTGCCTAAAATTCCAGGCAAAACAACTATCCCCAAAAGGCTGATTGCTACTTGCCCAAGGTGCCTGCCAATTTGATAAATCTCGTCCTGCAACGGTGAGCGAGCAATGGTTAAGGCAACACCGGCCAAGAGAAATATAATAATCAAAAAGTAAAAATATTTTGAAAGAGAGATAACAGACAAACTTTTTCTGGCAAAAGTCTCAAAGATCTTTGTCTGCCAATCTTTTTTCATTTCCATCTTGTTAATTTTGAAAAAAGCATGTTAATTAAATCAAATTGCCGCAATTAACTCCTCCGGAATATCAACCACAAACCTCGAAACTAAATTTGCGGAAGTTGTGCCGAAATATAATCTCTGTGTAGCATAAGACAGATACAGTTTTTCGCGGGCCCTTGTCATACCAACATAGGCAAGACGCCTTTCTTCTTCCAGCTCATTCAAGTCAAGCATCGATCGGCTATGCGGAAATAAACCTTCTTCCATCCCAATTATAAAAACATGGTTAAATTCTAAACCCTTAGCAGCATGGATAGTCATAAGCGTAACAACATTCACATCAATAGTCCCCTCATGAGATTTTTGCGGAGTGGTTTTGCCCTCCATTAGCGCTATATTTTCAAGCAAACTCGAAAGATTCTCATATTCCTGCGCAACAGATTTAAGTTCTTTAACATTTTCAACTCTCATTAATCCTTGCTCTGTACCATCGTCGAGAATATCGAGATAGCCGGTTGCGGCTAAAACTTTATCTATTAGCTCATTTGGTTTTGGTTTTTTGCCTTTTGTGCTGTGGTACATAAGTTTTTCTGTCATCTCCAAAAACTTTTTAAACCGCCCTTTACCCAGCTTTTCAACCCGCATTCGAGAGACGTCATCCATAGAGTTTTCGATTATCCTCAAATAAGACAATACATCTTTAATTTCTTTTCGCTCATAAAACCGCACACCGCCATAAATCCTATACGGTATATTGGCATGTAAAAACGCTTCTTCAATCGCCCTGCTTTGCGCATTGGTCCTGTATAAAACGGCAAACGATCCAAAACTATTAGTGCTGTTTAAAACCCTATCAACCACAAAATTAGCCTCGTCAATTTCGTTTTGGGCATTATAAATAGTTAACCCTTCACCTTGCGCATTTTGGGTCCATAAATTTAAAACCGGGTGAGCACGATTTTTGGATATAACCGCGTTTGCAGCGGACAGAATACTTTGTGTAGAACGGTAATTTTGCTCAAGGTTAAAAACTTTTGCATTCGGGAAATCCTGCTCAAACCGTAAAATATTCCTAAAATCTGCTCCGCGAAAAGAATAAATTGCCTGCGCTGCATCACCAACAACTGTTAAATTCCCATGCACAGATGCCAGTTGCTTGGTTAATACATATTGTGCGGTATTTACATCCTGGTACTCATCTATGAGCACATACTTGAATCTACCGGCATATTTTTCAAGGACATTTGGATTTTTTTCAAAAAGTTTTACAGTTTTCAAAAGCAGATCGTCAAAATCACAGGCTCCGATTTTAGTAAGTTCCAGTTGATACTCATCGTACACTTTCGCGGCTATTTCTCCAAAATATCCCCTGGCAAACTGAGTATAATCCGCTGGATCCAACAGTTCTCCTTTGGCAGAAGAAATTGCGCCTAAAATTGAGCTTGGCCGGAAGTGTTTCGTGTCTATATTTGCGCTTTTCATTATTTTTTTAACCAAAGAAAGTGAATCATCGTTATCATAAATCAAATATCCCGCAGGAAGTCCAATATGTTTACCTTCGACTCGAAGTAGCTTTGCGCAAAATGCGTGGAAAGTCCCAACAAATGGTAACTGGTTCACCGTTACCGGTTCACGGTTGACAGTTTCCTTTTCTGTGAACTGCTTGCCCTGAGATTGTCGAATTGGTGAACTACTAACTGCCAACTTCCTCACACGTTCTTTCATCTCACTTGCAGCTTTATTTGTAAAAGTAACTGCCAATATGGCACTAGAGTTTATCCCTCGATCAATTAAATGTGCCACCTTATAAGTTAGTACCCGTGTCTTTCCACTACCGGCACCGGCCAGAATCAATATCGGCCCATCAAGAGCCACGACTGCCTCTTTCTGTTTTGGATCTAAATCGTTAAGTAAATCAGTCATATTCAAGGGGTTGTGGCCAGCGTATAGGATCAATTACAATATAAAAGTTCAAACAATATTATCACAATATGGTTAAAGTATTAGATTTTTGGGCAGAATGGTGTGGCCCATGCAAGTTTATGGAGCCAATTATTGGTGAGCTTGAACATGAGTATCATGGCAAAGTAACGTTTGAAAAAATAAATGTCGACGAGGAACAAGAAAAGGCGTCTAAGCATAGTGTCTTATCAATACCAACATACATCATAGAAAAAGATGGACAAGAATTAGAACGTATAGTCGGCGCAACTCAAAAAGACAATTTTCTAAAGATACTAAAAAAGTATGAATGACCCCTCACCCCTTGTCATCGCTAACCATAAGGCAAATCAAAACTGGGAAGAAGTAAAAACATGGATTCGCGAAGTTGGTAAAGATACTAAAGGCTTCCGAGGTACGGTTATCCTTTGCCCATCTCTCCCTTTTGTTGCAGCAGCAGCTGAAGAAATAAAATTCCATAAATTCAAAATCAAGCTTGGAGTCCAGGATATATCCCGGTTTGAAAACGGAGCACATACTGGTGAAGTGGCAGCCAGTCAAGTAAAGGACATCGTAGGTTATGTCATAGTTGGTCACTCCGAAAGGCGAGAGAAATTTTCTGAAGATGACTCGATTCTGCAAAAAAAAGTAAATAACGCACAATCAGCAGATCTAGAAGTAATTTTCTGTGTCCAGAACAAAGAGACACCTATTGTCAGGAATGTAAGAATTATTGCCTACGAACCGCCATTTGCAATTGGTACTGGTAACCCGGACACTGTAGAGAGTATTTCCCAAATGGCAAAGAAAATTAAATCACAAGCTCCCTACACATTTATCTACGGTGGATCTGTCTCACGCGATAATGCTTCACATATCGCTGCGATTCCCGGTGTAGACGGTTTATTGGTTGGTGCAACAAACAGCCTTAACTCCGAAAGGTTCACAACAATCGTAAAATCCATATAATTTATGAGAGATTTATCTCAAAGCAGTAAGAAGAAATCTCCTGTTGTAAAAATTATTGTACTCGCAGTATTTTTACTCGCAGCCCTCATCAGCCTGGTCTATTTTTTAAGGATTGAAAAATATGTTTTTAGAGGCCCAAAAACAGTTGTCCAGTTATTAACCGATTCAGGGCTTAAAAAGGATCGTGGTAGGACAAACGTTCTGCTTCTCGGTATCGGTGGCAAAGGTCACGATGGCCCGGATTTGACAGATACTATTATGCTGGCCTCAATCGACCAGGATGCAAAGGATGTTATTTTGGTTTCTATTCCACGTGATTTGTGGGTGCCTGCAGAATCTACAAAAATAAACCATGTTTATTCATACGGTGAGGAAGTTGGCGGGCAAGGTTTGGAAGTTGCCAGAAACACTGTTGAAGAACTTTTGGGGATTCCAGTCCATTATGCGTTTAGGATTGATTTCAATGGATTTATTAAGGCTGTAAACTTGGTTGATGGGCTCAAGATAAATGTTGATACCTCATTCACTGATACCAAGTATCCAATATCTGGTAAAGAAAACGATCTCTGTAATCTAACAATTGAAACCGAAGAAAAAGAAGGAATACAAATCCAAGTTGTCAAAGATGCAACAGGATCAGCGATTCCAATTTCTGAAATTAATGAGAAAAACGACCCTTTTATATGCCGATACGAAACACTAACTTTCGAAAAAGGGCCGACTAAAATGGATGGTACTATAGCGCTCAAATTTGTCCGCTCCCGTCATGGTACAAACGGTGAAGGTTCCGATTTTGCTCGTTCAACACGTCAGCAAAAAGTAATTTTAGCTTTCCGCGAAAAGATTCTTTCTCAGGAAACACTTACAGATCCAAAAAAGATTATTGCGCTACTCTCAACATTTGATGCGTCAATAGACACAGATATTGACGATGAAGCAATACCGTTATTTGCAAAATTGGTGCCTAAAGTGAATGGAGAAAATATCCGCAGTATAGTTCTGGATGCAACCAGACTCGAAAGTGTGCTTGAATTCGGTTCCCCCCAATACTACGGTGGTCAATCAGTTGTAGTCCCAAAAAATGGTGATTGGGAGACATTAAGAAACTATCTGGTTGGGCAAATCTACAAAGAATAAGAGTCCAACAGCCTAAAAAGATGCAAACACAGCAAAAAATAACTGGAATATATATAAGGATTAATTAATCTTTGAAGCTTTTGACAAGCTTCATCATCCCAAAGACAAACAAGACTACTCCGAATCCAAAAACTAAATATGTAATCTCTGTGCTTCCAGCACTAGGAAGCGATGAAGAAGTACCACCCTTACTTGCAGAACTGGTTGATGACGTTTGCGCAAGTACATTAGAAACAAATTGCGAGAGAAGTGTAAGGGACGTTCCTGCTCCAACTATTCGGGCAACTACTTTTTTCATGGCAGACCAAAATACCTATCTACACTCTAGCTTATCGTGATATTTTATTCTTTGTCAAGCCTTGATTATTTCAAAACCATAAGATAGTAAATTATTTAGAAGATTTCTTTGAAATAGTTTTTTTCTTTGGTGACTCTTTTTTGGCCGATGATGCACTTCCCTTAACAAGCTTGCTAAGTCTACTCTTAAGTCTCGATGCTTTATTTTTATGAATTGCGTTTATCTTTGCAGCACGATCCAACTTAGAAAACACTTCACTGAGTCCCTTAGGTGTTGGGTTTTTCCTAAAATCATGAAGCGCCTGCTTAAACACTTTTTTTACGCGCAAATTATAGACAGACTTGCGCCTGTCCTGTCTTACTTTTTTAATTGCTTGTTTTGTAACTGGCATATCCGCTAATATTATCCGCAGTTGCGTTAAATTAACTTGTCGAATTTTACACTATAGTTTATAAAAAAGGAATCCGGGTTGTAAACCCGATAGAATTATAAAAGCATAGCTGTGTGGAACATATTAAAAAACGGGGCAAAAACAATCTTTAATAAAACTCAGGAGGACATACTATCAGCCGCTTTTGTCATAGGAGCAGCAGTTGCCTTGTCACGCGTTCTAGGACTAGTGCGTTATAGACTCCTTGCCGGCAACTTTGGAACCGAAATTCAGTTATTGGATAGCTATTTTGCTGCTTCTACACTTCTTGATTCGGTATTTGAAACGTTTATTTTTGGAAGTGTAGCATTAGCGTTTATTCCTGTATTTTCCAAATATGTGGGCAAAAATAAACTTAAAGTTGCATGGATCTTAGCATCCACTCTTATAACCATTGGATTTTTATGCTTCCTACTATTCGCTCTTGTCTTTTTCTTTTTCTCAAACCAAATTGCTGCGCTCATCGCACCGGGATTAATCGAAAAATTTCCAGAAACACAAACAAAAATTGCCCATCTGCTACAGATTATGGTTGTCTCGCAATCTCTTTTTGTGGTTTCAATATTTTTAACAGGTATATTACATTCTTTTAAAAGATTCTTAATACCTGCACTCGCATCAGTTTTTTACAATATAGGTATAATAATCTCCATAATTTTCCTGTCACCAGTATTTGGAATTTACTCAGCAGCAATCGGAATGATATTCGGAGCGCTATTGCATTTTTTAATTCAACTCCCGCTTATCACTTCCTTAAAATTTCAATTCAATTTTAGCTTGGACATTAATAATCCGGACGTTAAGGATGTCCTCAAATTGATGTGGCCAAGATCAATAACAATAGGTCTCACACGTCTTTCCGATGTTGTTAACGTCGCTCTCGCATCATCTGCGGCAGTTGGTTCTATTGTTGCTCTAAACTTTGCCCAGGTTCTACAAATTGTACCCACAGCATTCTTTGCGGCTTCTATTGCTCAAGCGGCATTTGTATTTCTATCAATTAAATCTAACGAAGGAAAAAAGGGACAATTTAAAAACCTATTTTTAGAATCTCTGCATCAAATCCTTTTTCTGGTTTTACCTGCTGTTGTTATTTTGGCAATACTTCGTGTTCCCATAGTACGGCTTACATTCGGTGCCAAGGATTTACCATGGGATACAACAGTACTGGCTGCTCGTACCCTCTTAGCATTTTCAATTGGTATTGCTCCTGTAGCCCTAAATCTACTTCTTATTCGTGGCTTCCATGCCATTCGCGACAGTTACACCCCCGTCAAAATTAGCCTTTTTACAACTACACTTAACATAGCGCTGGCAACATTTTTTGTTCTCGTTCTTAACAAGCCAATAATTTATCTGGCACTTGCATATTCCTTTGCCAACATTCTCGCTTTTGTGCTGATGCTATTTTTCTTAGATAAAAAAATCGGAGGCTTCGATAAGGTAAAATTACTGACGCCTGCTTTTAAAATGATAATAATCTCCGCTATAACTGCGATCGCTCTATACACACCAATGAAGCTCTTGGATCAGTTAGTTTTTGACACAACCCGTGTGATTGGTCTTATTCTTTTGACGGGAATTGCCGGCCTTAGCGGACTTGTTGTCTATATTTTTCTCTCTTGGCTTTTCAAAGTAGATCAATTGTCGATCTTTACTAAGTTTGTAAAAAGAGTGATCACATTCCCTTCACGTTTGCAAGGCCCGGACCCTACCTCGATCGATGCCTAATTTCCTGATATACTTTCTCCATGCAAAACATAAGAAATTTCGCAATCATCGCCCATATCGATCACGGCAAATCGACACTTGCTGATCGCATCATGGAAATTTGCGGTGCGGTTGGCAAAAGCCACGAGCCACAAATCTTGGATTCACTTGAACTTGAACGAGAGCACGGCATTACTATTAAACTTAAGGCAATTAGACTCGCATATAGTTCATCGTTCATAGTTCATAGTAAAGACGTAACTGACCATGAACCATTAACTATTAACCATCCACCTCAAATTCATAAATATATTTTGAATTTGATAGACACTCCCGGCCATGTGGATTTTGCCTACGAAGTATCACGTTCTCTCGCATCTGTCGAAGGTACCATCCTACTAGTCGACGCAACCCAGGGGATCCAAGCCCAAACCCTTGCCAATTTCAACCTTGCTCTCGAAGCCGGCCTAACAATTATCCCGGTCATCAATAAAATCGACATGCCCTCAGCCGATGTTACAAGTACAGTCAGCGAATTGGAATCAATAAGTTTTGCAAAAGATGAAATCCTAAAAGTCAGCGCCAAAACCGGCGAAGGAGTCGAACCCCTAATTGAGGAAATCATAAGGCGCATTCCTTCTCCAAAATCTAAAAGCGAAAGGCCAATGGCTTTAATATTCGATTCCTCACTTGACCCTTACAAAGGCGTCGTTGCCACTATCCGCATGTTTGGCGGTCAGATAAAGGTAGGAGAAATAATCAGGCTTGTTGCAAGTGGGGTAACAGCCGAGGTATTGCAAATCGGCTACCTTTCTCCAAAACCAATTTATGTCAACCAGATCTCATCTGGCGAAGTGGGATTTATTGTCACAAACCTTAAAGATTTATCTAAAGTAAAAGTAGGTGACACAATTACCAATCCGCAAAATCAGTCCAATACACTTCCAGGCTACCAAGAGGCAAAACCCGTCGTTTTTCTTTCATTTTTTCCAACTGACCCGCACGACCTACCAAAGCTAAAATTGGGACTTGATAAGCTTAAACTAAGCGACTCATCATTAACCTACTCGCCCGAAACGTTACTCTCGCTTGGCCAGGGTTTCCGCCTTGGCTTTTTAGGGCTTTTGCACTCCCAAATTACCCAAGAACGCCTGGAACGTGAATACGATCTTGATATCATTATCACTTCACCTTCGGTAAACTTCGAACAAGACGGCAAAATGATCAATAAACCCTCGGACTTTGACCCCACAGCCAAAGACATGTGCGAGCCGTATGCCAAAGTCACTATCTTTGCGCCCCAAAAATATTTCGGAGTGATCTCACAACTCATTTACGAAAAAAGAGGAGAGCAGACAGCCTTGGAAAATATCGGTACTTCCCAAAAAATCGAAGCCAAGATTCCCTTAATCGAAATATTAATTGGATTTTATGACCAGTTAAAAACGCAAACTTCCGGCTTTGCCTCTTTTGATTTTGAAGTCGATGAGTACCGCCCGGCCAAGTTAGTCAAACTTGATATTTTAGTCAATCACGAACCGGTTGGAGGCCTGGCGCAAATTATCCCACAAGAATATGCTGAAGAATTCGGCCGCAAATTCGCAGAGCGTCTCAAAGATGCCATTCCTAGGCAGCAAATTCCCGTCCCTATCCAAGCGGCAATCGGTGGCAAAATAATCGCCCGCGAAACAGTTGCCTCATTTCGCAAAGACGTAACTCAAAAACTCTACGGCGGCGACGTCACCCGCAAAATGAAGCTACTCGAAAAGCAAAAGAAGGGCAAAAAAAGGATGAGAAGGTTTGGAAGTGTAGATATTCCACAGGAAGCTTTCCTTGCGGTGCTTAAGATTTGATCCTTTACCCTGAGCTGGTGCGAAGGTCAGAAGCATTCCTTGCGGTACTAAAATCTAGGTGTAAAATTTCACAAAATGTTTGTTGAAGCAACAGCACGAACCGAAAACCCAGAATGGAAAAAAAACTGGATAAAGTATGTCAGTTTCAATGATAGGCAACTTCTGCTTGCAGATAATCAATTGCTTGACCCAAAAATAAGGTGGATGCACAATACGCCCTGGCCGCGCTATCAAATTGGGTTGGCCCCTCAATCATGCCCTACTAGTACAGCATGCCCTTTTGCGTCTGATGTTCATTTCAAGCCCGTATGGGTAGGAGAGAATTTAGAAACGGCAGTTGAGAATTTTGAAAGATTGAACCAATTGTTGATAAATCACACTATATCTATTTGATAAAAGTTGCAATCAGCTCCACAAATCCGG
>CAZBKB010000025.1:0-13759 GCA_964492425.1 uncultured Gammaproteobacteria bacterium
CGCTTGTATTATCTTCTACCTTTTTTTCACCAGAAAAGTAGTACCCAAAAAATCCGGCAACAGAAACCAAAACAACTACCAGAACAGCCAATGCAAATCTCATTAGAATATTTTATCAGCAATATCAGAAACTATTTAAAGAGCTGGGGCAACCAAAAAGGTAACGGTAATGGTTAAAATGTTTACAACTGCAAGGATCAATATCAACATCTCGTGTAATTCCCTTTGCCCAAGAGTATGCGGCTCAAACAAACTGATAGATACCTTATCAATCAAATGCTCTTGCGACGCAACATAATCCATATTCAATACCTAACTTTACTTTATATAACCTTCACTACGTTTGTCAAGAAAAATCATGTCGAATTTAGTTCTAGTAAAAACTAGACATCGGACATTTGACTCAAAAAGATAAATAGTGTAATACTTAAAAAAATAAATGCTAAAAAAAGTCGGTATTCTAAACATCGCATTTGTAATTGGTCTTATCATCTTCACAATAATTGTTTTTCGCCTTAGCGTAGGTTGGTTCACAGTGGTCATGCCTATTTTTGCAACTTTGATTTTTGTCATGATTCTGTGCTCCCAAGACGAAAAAGGAAATTCTAAATAGTTCATTGACAGAAATACAACTCACTGACAATAATCATACATAGTGACGACACTTGCATTAATTATCTCCTTTACACTCATAGGCAGCATCGCATCACTCGCCGGTAGCCTTCTTCTTATTATTAAAAAGAGTATCACGGAATCATTTTCTAATCATCTCATCAGTTTCGCCGCAGGTATTTTAATTTCGGTAGCATTTCTTGATCTTTTGCCAGAAGCAGCTGAAAAAGCACAAACCAAACTAATTTTTGTCCCAACACTCCTTGGCTTCATTATTTTTTTTATTTCAGAAAGATTTATTAGGGTTTTTCACTATCATCACGGCCACGGTCAAAAACCCAGCACTTATCTTGTACTAATTGGAGACGGTATACACAATTTTGTAGACGGAATCGCAATAACAACCGGATTTGTCACTGGAACCCCAACAGGTATTGCCACTTCACTTGCAGTTGCGGCCCACGAAATTCCGCAAGAAATAGCCGACATGAGTATTCTTCTAGCAAATGGTCTAAGCAAAAAAAAAGCGCTTTTCTATAACTTTTTGTCTGCATTAACTGCTCTTTTGGGGGCACTAATCGCCTATTTTTTTGCAAGATTCATTCACGAGAATTTGTATATTTTCTTATCCATAACCGCAGGCTTCTTCATCTATATCTCTGCAAGCGACTTAATTCCCAGTCTCCATGAAAAGCTTACAGAAAACCGTGCGACTAACACAATCATCTTTTTGCTTGGGATAATCTCTGTTTTCATTTTTAAAACTTATCTCGACTGATACAGTTTTTCAGTTAGCGAAAAATTCCAGAGTTTATCTTTCCATTTTTTAGCATAATCCACTCCAACCCTTTTTTTTACAGCAACATCACGATTTCCAACAACTATTCCTCGATCCTCAAACCACAAACCAGCCTTCGTCCCAACCTTCAAACTATTCATATCCCCATCAACATTCAAATCTTTCGTAACCCTGCCTGGACCGCTGTGCCCTTCTACGCCCCTTATCAAAACCGCACCTGGATCACCCGTTTTGCCACACACTATATTCAACATCCAATGCATCCCATATATAAAATAGACGTAAAAAATCCCCGCCTCACCCCACATAAGCTTGTTTCTTTTTGTTCTTCCAAATCTTGCATGTGAAGCTAAATCCTCGCTACCACCATACGCCTCTGCCTCCACAACCATATGAGAAGCACAAACATTACCAATTTTTCTAACCAAGTATTTACCGATTAGCTTTCGGGCAACTTGGTCACTATTCTGTTTAAAAAACTCGAGCCTTAAAATCTTGCGCATTTAGTGTCATCAATAATCCCAAAAACTAATTTTGCAGGCAAACTTTTAAAAAAGCCGCAAGTGCTATATATTTAAGTCATGGGAAAATATCTCTTTTATATACAACTGACCCTCATAATGTCACTGTTTTATTTTGGTGATTTAGACAACCTTCTTTCAAACACACTCGCAACATTCCTGTTTACACTCGGTACATTACTCGCCTTGTGGGCATTTTATAACATGGGCTCAAAAAATTACTCCCCATTCCCTGAACCAAGGCCAACAGGCAAATTCACCCAAAGTGGAGTATACAAATATATCCGACATCCCATGTATGCAGGATTAATGCTAATTACCTCTTCTCTATTTCTCTCAAATCTTAATTTTACTTCCTTTGTGCTTTATGCTGCGCTCCTTTATGTTCTAGACGAAAAAGCTACCCTAGAAGAAACTCTGCTTGCCAAACTCCATCCAGCCTACCCCAAATACATGGAAAAAACAAAAAAGTTCATCCCGTTTATTTACTGATTACCGGAAGGCTGAGCAGCACCACCATATTTCTGTCTCAATTCATCAAATTCTGACTGTGTCTTCACTTCAGACTCTATAGCCTCTTTAAAGATCTTGCCTGTTTGGGATTTCTGGGCAACAGAAACTGTCTCTTCCCTTATCTTGGTATTTCGCTCAAGCTGCCGCTTTCCAAATTCTGTCAATTTAGAAACTGCTGCAGTATCGCCCTCAAGACTATCACCTCTTAAATCATTAAGCATATCTTTTAAGGTTACGGCCATATCCTCTTGTGTTTCAAGAGCCAAAACATAAAATTCCTTGTTGTCCTCAGGTACATCTGACAATGCTTTTAATCTTTGAACCGCCTCATCTGCAAGGCCAGATAAATTTTCAACATAAGCAGCTCTTTCAGATCTGGGTGAACCTAAATTATATATGCTCAAAAGCTTGTTAAGCTCAAGATTATATTCCCCGCCCATAGCATTAAGCATGTCAACTCTAAAACTCTCATACATATAAAGTTTGTTCATTCCATCTTCTTGTTTATCCAAATATTCACTATAGTGTTTGTTAAGTTCTCCAACATCGCCACCTACCCTAAATTTTGCTTTATTCTTCTTTGCATCAGAAATGCGCGTTTGAATAGATTTAACACTATCAAAATCTTTCTTTGCATCAGCCAGAGCCTCAACAAAATCAATAGATTGTGAGATATCAAAATATATCCCCTTCGATATCTCAAATGACGATGAAAAGTCATTAAATGCTGAATCAGTACCTTTATTAAGGCCTGCCAAATCTGTCTTAAAATTTTTAAAATCAGCATCGGTTTGGATAAAATAATCACCTGCTTGAGATTTAGGTATCTTTATAAAGTACACAAAATAAAAAACTCCGATGGTGGCAATAAGAAAAAGTATTGCAATCATTTTAATAACATGAGTGCGCCACCTATTTCTAGCTTTTCCTTCTAAAGTTGATTGCTCCTTGCTAACCAAGTCATTGTTTATCGCAGGGGGAGAAGCAGGTACTGTCGTCTGATTATCGGAACCAGACTGATTCACTTGCACAAATGGTGAAAATTGCTTGTCAGTTTCAGGCATTGAAATTATTATGGACCCACAAAATACCTCTCGTCAATTAAGCCTTGACGATTAGCCAGAGGACGTTCGATACTAATCGCATGCAAAATATCTTAAAAGTAATCAAAATATCAAAACCGTTGCATCACCTCGTATGGACAATTGCATCCTTAATACTTGTCTCCTCAGCCCTGGATCTTATACCACCAATCCTCTCAAAGTTCATAGTCGATGAGATTGTCAAAGAAGTTCAAAACCACTCAGGCAACTTTAACCGTCTTGTCACACTTATTATCATCTCTTTCTGTCTTTCAACAGTTGCACAAGTGCTAACAACAGCATCGGAGCGTCTTGGTGACCATTTCGCAGGAAGACTTAAAAAGTTTTTGACAGAAAAATTTTACGACAAAGTACTTAGGCTTCCTCAACAATATTTTGACGGGGAAATTTCCGGAAAAATCTTCAATCAGCTAAACCGCGGTATTTTTACAATCCAAAATTTTATAAACGGATCGACCAACTTTATGCTCCCAACATTTTTACAAAGTGTATTTACAATCGGCATATTAGCTTACTACAATATTCCTATTGCCATCTTCGTCGCAAGTCTTTTCCCTATCTATTTAACACTTTCCTACTATTCAACAAAAAAATGGGGAGAGCGAGAAGTTGAGAAGAATAAAATAGAAGATGTTTATCACGGTCGAATTAACGAAGTCTTGGCAAACGTCAAACTTGTTAAAAGCTTCGGAAACGAAAAAAACGAATTCAATCTTGTCTCCAGGGGCCTAACAGCAGTAAATAAGATATATGCTAATCAAAGCTGGACATTCCACAAATTCGATTTTACTCGCAACTTAAGCCTGATTTTGATTATTTTAGGAATCGATGTTGTCGCTTTTTATAATACGTTCCAGGGACACATTTCAATAGGCACACTGGTGCTTATTCTCCAAATGGTCAACCAGGCAAGACGTCCGCTCTTTGCGATGTCCTTTATTTTAACCAATATACAGCAAGCGGAAGCTGGTAGTCGCGAATATTTCGAAGTTTTATCTCTCCCCTCACACGAAAATTATCTAGCCATAAAAGGAAAAATGTTGAAACACCCAACGATCGAATTTAAAAACGTATCTTTTAAATATGAAGAAAGCGACATGGTGCTTTCAAATATATCGTTCAAAATAGAAAGCGGCGAAAAAGTTGCGCTTGTCGGCCACTCCGGCCAAGGCAAAACTACCATAGTAAACCTTATAAATAAATTTTACGAACCAGCAAGTGGAGAAATCTTTCTTGCAACTAAGAGTTACAAAAATCTGTCACATCAGGTAGTGCGGGCAAATATTGCGCTTGTTTTTCAAGAAAGTGAACTATTTTCCTCAACCATCGCCGAAAATGTTGCCTATGGAAGTGAAAATGTTTCAAAAGGAAAACTTATCGAAGCCCTAAAAAAAGCAAACGCATGGGATTTCGTCCAAAAACTCCCCAAAGGTATCGAAAGTGAAATTGGCGAACGCGGTGTCAGGCTTTCTGGTGGCCAAAAACAAAGGATTCAAATCGCCCGAGCAATCTTAAAAAACTCGCCTATTTTAATTCTAGACGAAGCAACAAGCTCGCTTGACGCCAAATCTGAATACGAAGTTCAGGTTGCCCTTAAAAATTTAATGAGAGGCAAACTCGTAATAATTATCGCTCATCGGTTTTCCACAATCCAGAATGTTAATAAAATAATCGTCATCGGCGAAGGTAAAATTGTCGATTCTGGAACTCCGCAAGAACTCTCAATTCGAAAAGGCATTTACTCAGACTTACTGCATTACCAAATCGAAGGCAACAGAAAGCTACTGGAAAAGTTTGAAATATATTAAAAATTAGAAAAGTGTTTAGGGTTCACTTTTGACTCAAGCAGAAACGTTAGTGTTAGATTCCTTTAACCCTTTATTGTCTATAATAAAATCCACCGCATTGTTCACACCCGCCATTTCCTGGATGCGTTGCAAATAATGTACTGGTCGGAATTCTTTGGGTCAGGAATCATTTTCCAATTCTCGCTAATACCCCTACACAGTACATCACTATTACCCCTTATTCTTTCTTCATTGCTTAAGCTCTCTCTGGCCTCGCTCATACCTTCCATCTCTCCTTTCGGACTAGGTGCCAAAGCAGGCACAGCGTAACCGACAATTTCGTCAACATGCCCATTAAATTTATCTATTTCATCACTTTCTTGCTGCGGCATATGAAGCATAGTCGACCTTATACGTAAAACATTTGTTCCTGATGTTAAAAGTAACAAAAGCAATAAAACAGTTAGGCTGAAATAAGGGTGTGGAATTCTAAAAATTAAACCTCTAGCCCTAGGGTAATTATGAAATACCGAATGCATTATAGAAGGACAGGGCTATATTCCAATTTACAAGCATTTTGCTATCTTGTGCAATCCCCAACATATTTGATATAATAATTTACAACCATTTTTGTTAACCTCAACCTTAATTGCCAAATCGGCAATTTTTTTTGTTTTTTTTGCAAAAAAACAAGCAATATATCACAAAAAAGTTCTAAATAGGAAAAATTTACGCCAAAAACACTAGTTTACAAGTTTTTAGGGTTAATAACCAAAACTTTATCGTCCCCTTTCACCTGCTTTCCACGACCATCTGTGTTGTTGGTAAGAATATAAAGCAATCCTCCTTGACCCGCTACAACGTCGCGGATCCTACCAAACTCATTTTTAAAATGCTCTATAAGCTTATACTCCCCCCCATCAATTTTAACTTCATATAAAGCGCTTCCACGAAGCCCTGCAAAAAACACAGAATTCCCCAAAAACGCAGCTCCCGAAGGCGCCCAGGTGTCACCTGTGCCGCTATGAATTAAAGGGTTGATCAATGCTGTTTGTTTCTCATCACCACGGATAGTAGGCCAACCATAATTTTTTCCGCTCTCTATCAAATTAAATTCATCAGTCGCATTGTTCCCATGCTCAGTTTCAAAAAGCCTGTCTTCACTATCCCAGGCAAGCCCCTGAGGATTTCTATGGCCATATGAATACACTTTTGTACCAAATGGATTACCGTCAGCAGCATTCCCATTACCATCAATCCTTAAAATTTTTCCGGATAAACTGTTTTTATCCTGCGCAAACGAAGGCTCTTGTGCATCCCCAGTTGTAACGTATAAAAACCCATCCGGACCAAACTTAATCCTGCCGCCATTGTGATTTGGCGCACCCGGTATTGCATCCACAATTACAACTCGATCGCTAAATCTTTCATTTTCATATTTATACCTGACCACACGGTTCAAAGTCTTCGCTTCACCACCAGCATAAGTGTAATAAACGTAGACAAATTTATTTTCAGAAAATCTTGGATGAATCTCAATTCCTAACAAACCACCTTCACCAACATGCCGCACCTCATCAATTGTCGCAACTGGTTCACTTTTAAGTTTACCGTCTACTGAAATTAGCCTCACCCGACCCGGTCGCTCTGTCAGAAGTATCGACCTGTCTGGTAAAAAAACCAGTGACCAGGGAATTTGCAAATCCTGAGCCAGGACTGCAACCCTAGGTGCATCAGCAGTATCCCCTAAAGGATCAACCTTACCTATAGACACAATTGGAATCTTTAAAGGATCACCCGTAGGCTTTTTAGCAAAATTGCTAAATTTATAAACAGCGATTATTATCAGAGTTAAAAAAACCACAACTACAAACACCAAGGCCTTAGTCATACATTAATTATTATCTACAAAAAAAACAGCAAAAGATAGGTTAAAAGAAGAAGAAACAATCAATTAAGCACGCTTTTTAACAAGTTTTGCAACGTAGACAATCTCAAATAGTTCACCGTCATCACCTTCAATTTCAAAAATCCCTGAGAGTCTGTTAAATTCACGAAGATAATCACTTAACGCCTCTTTTAACTCCTTTAACTCGCTGGTCAGGACTTTCACATTCGTTGCAATTTGCGCAACATCGGGCTTCTTAAGTATCTGCGCACGCGTCGCATTTTTAATCTTATTTGCGTCTTTTGCCGCATCCGCATGCTCACGATAGGTTGTATCCCCCTCAAAAGCATCCTTGAGCATCTGCCTGGCTTCGCTAAGCTCCTCGGACAATTTTGCAATCTGTGAATTATTGGTCCTGATCATGTTCTCAAGGTTCATGATCTCACCCGTTTCACCTTCCGACCCCTCCGGCTTATCCGACACTACCGCCACTTCCGGCTTATCCGGCTCATCAGAAACATCCGTATTATTAGAATCGGCCGCATCCGTCTCTTCCGGCTCTTTCGCCTTATCCGCAACCTTCACACCATCATCTGCCATAAAATTCAGTCTACATGAATAAACAAGTATGAATCAAGCCTCAACATTGCTTTTTGACAGTCAAACCCATAACATTTATAATTCCACTCCAATGCCGAAGAAATCCAAAGCGGGTTTCTTCTATCGTCTGGGAAACAAACTTTCCTCTGCCACTGTCTCGATTAAGAAGAAACCAATAATAGCTTATAGCCAAATAAATAGCCAACTTAAAAAGAGACCGGTTACATTCTTCGTGGCTGTACTTGTTGTACTTTTTACCCTTATCCTCCTTTCCAGCTTCTTAACCAAACCCAAAAAAAGCGAAGAGATCACACAGCCCATTGCAAGAGAGGTAAACACCTTCAACATTGGCCAAACACCAAATATAAAAGTAAACGCCCAAATTCAAAAGACGGGTGTCGTTCAAATTACGGCACAAACAGGTGGAATTGTCACAAAGATTCATACAACCGAGGGTAAAAATATAAAACGTGGTTCAACATTAATTTCTCTTGGCAATAATTACCTGGGTGCCAACGCTTCGTCCATCCAAAAACAGCTTGCCCAGACCCAATATAATTTTGCAAAGGACAACCTAACTCTTCAGCAGGAAATTATTTCCAAACAAAGGGATATTGCAAACAAAAATGACACTTCCCAGGACGATCTGCGTTCAATTACCGACAAATCCATTTCGGATACAAAAGACCTCATATCACTCAACGAAAACATCCTTTCATCCCTCGACTCGAACATAAAATCACTCGAAGACACGAATATAGGAAACGTCAACGACGATATGATACTTCAAACAAAACAGCTTAAATTACAATTACTGTCCGGCCTCAATCAGACAAAAAACGGTTTGAGAAACTCAGAATATTCAATGGGTGCCGACAATGCCCCCGCACAAATTTCCAACTTAAGCCGGGAGCTTGTCCAAAAGCAGCTAGACCTTCAGGGCAAATCGTTAAATCTAAATCTGGAAACAGCAAGGCTGCAATACAAGCTTGCCCAAATAAACGAATCTATTATGTACCCTGCATCACCTTTTGAGGGAATTATCCAGCGTGTTCACGTCAAAGTTGGCCAAACAGTTTCACCAGGTACCCCACTTATAACTATCGCATCTTCCAATATATCTTCAACAGCAACAGCCCAAGTCACCAGAAACGTTGCTCAAAATATCAACAAAATTGCTTCGAGTTACCTTGAAATAGATGGGGAGAAAATTGAAACGGCACCTGTGTTCATTTCTACGGAAGCAACCAACGGACAACTTTACTCGGTAATTTTTACAATTCCGGAAGAATACCAGCAAAAATTGACTGACCAAAGTTTCATAAACATTGAAATACCAATTGGAAGCGAAAATTCTGCGTCCATATTTCCATTTATTCCCCTAGACTCGGTTCACCAGACACTGGAAACTGCAATTGTTTTTGTCGCAATCAACAACAGGGCTGAAGGGAAAACCGTAAGATTAGGGGAAGTTCAAGGCAGTTTTGTTCAAATATTAGAAGGTTTAGATAAGGGCGACCAAATAATCCTCGACCGAAGTGTTATAGCCGGTGACACCCTAAAAATTCTCTAACAACGATAGATGAAAAGTAAAAAGTCATATCTGGATCGACTAAAGTTCGACGACAAACTAACCAGTTCTCCAATTGCCTTTTATTTAACAAATTATCGGTATGTACTCCTATTGATAATTGCAATAGTAGCATCCGGGCTGTTCAGTTTTATAAATCTTCCAAGACGCCTAAACCCGGAAGTCAAAATACCAATTGTTTCGGTTTCTACAACTCTTCCCGGAGCATCGCCGCAAGATATAGAGAGTCTCATCACAATCCCATTAGAAAATGAAATTTCTGGCCTTGAAAAGGTCAACACAATTACTTCAACGTCTGTGGATAGCTTTTCACAAATTGCAATTGAATTTCAAAGCAGTGTTGATCCTGACCGTGCAAAAGACAGTGTGCAGTCAGCGGTTGATTCGGCAATCACCTTACCGGACGAGGCGCAGCAACCCAACGTCCAAAAATTAGATTTTGAAAACCAGCCCATTTGGACTTTTATCGTAACAGGAAGCAAAGACAGCGCCTCCCTTATTACATTCGGCCAAACCCTCAAAGAAAATTTAGAATCTGTTTCCTCAATCAAACATATCAGTATCACAGGTATAGAAGAGCAGGAAATTCAGGTTTTAGTCAACCCAAACACACAAGCAAGTTTCGGTATCGACCCAATTTCAATTGCAAGACAAATACATTCAAGCCTAAACTCTCAACCGGCAGGAATAGTTAACACTCCGTCCTCATCAATCGCACTAACCATAGACCCCACCACAACGTCTGTAGAAGAGCTCAGAGATATGCACCTAAACCTCAACGGTCAAATTGTCCCATTGGGAGATATCGCAACTATTATGATTCGCCCAAAACCAAACCAAAACAAGGCATATTATGCTTCAGGCACACAAGAGGCAACAGGAGCAATAACTTTTTCTGTTTTTAAAGCGGACAATGTCAACATTGATAAGGCAGTAAAAGATGCCCAGGCTGAAACCCAAAAAACGCTTTCAAATTATAAAGATCAATTCAAACTGCTCACTGTCCTGGACCTTTCAAGCGAAGTAGATAAACAATTCTCACACCTTCTTAAAAGTTTTCGCGACACAATAATATTGGTCATTGCAGTACTGTTTATATTTTTGGGTGCAAGACAAGCACTTGTTGTTGCACTTGCCATCCCCCTTTCATTCCTAATTGCATTCACGGTTATGCAAATTTTGGGTCTTACGCTTAATTTTTTATCTCTATTTTCACTAATATTGGCACTTGGACTTTTAGTTGACGACGCAATCGTAATTGTTGCCGCAACAACCTCTTACTGGAAATCAAAAAGGTTTACCCCAAACGAAACCGGCCTACTTGTCCTGCGTGACTTTTTCATTCCAATCTGGTCCACAACCATAACTGCCGTTTGGGCATTTTTACCAATCCTTATTGCTTCCGGAATCATCGGTGAGTTCATAAAATCCATTTCCATTGTTGTTTCTGCAACGCTATTGGCATCAACAGCAGTTGCAATTCTTATCACACTCCCAACAATGATGCTCCTTTTAAAACCCAATTTTCCAAATAGAGTCAAAATATTTTTTTGGCTCCTGTTATTTTTAGCCCTATTTGCACTCCTGGTAATAATATTCAAAACCAGCCCGATTCTTCCCTTGAACATTGGAGCACTCGCACTTTTCATAGCTGTTTCTTTTATCCTGCGAAGCGAACTCAAAGATAGAATTAATAAGTTTTTCCAAGAGAGACCGCAAGTTCATAAATCACTATTAAAGGCAAAAACATACACAACGCATGGAATAATAGATTCGTCAAAAATAGCAAAGAGCTACGAAAATTTAATCTCAAAAATACTGCTATCCAAATCAGCCAGAAACAAAACTCTGATAATTGTCGCGATCTTCGCCCTGTTTTCTTATTCCCTGCTACCCCTTGGATTTGTTGCAAATGAATTTTTTCCAAGAACGGACCAGGATTCACTCTACGTAAGCGTGGAACTTCCCTCAGGAACAAATTTACAAAGCACAACAGAAGAAGCAAAAAAGCTAATTTCCGACCTTAGAAAAATAGAGGGCATAGATTATGTTACCGCCCAAACCGGACGCTCTGCCTCAGGTGAAAACTTCATCGCCCCGCAAGGCGCAACAAATAATATTTTGCTCACAATCGTATTACCCGATGAAGAGAAAAGACGTAAAAATTCCATACAAATCGCCCAAGAGCTTAGGGAAAAATACGAGAACTATTACCGGGGGAAAATTTCGGTTGTAGAACAATCCAGCGGACCGCCGGCCGGGGCGGATATTCAAATTAAGTATCTCGGGGAAGATCCCAAGCTTTTAAACCAATACGCCGATAAAACTATCTCGTACCTTCAAACAAGGGAGGGCATCACAAATGTACAAAAATCCATAAAGCCCGGCAGCGGAAAAATAGTTTTTGTACCGGACAAAAACAAACTTGCACTATATAGAACAACGGAGCAGGAAATCGGTTTCCAACTCAGGACCTATGCGAGTGGCTTCACACTAGACACAAACGTAAATTTTGACGGGTTGGAAAAGGATATCACATTCAGGACAACATCCAGCCTTCAATCGCCTGAATCCCTTGCCTCGGTTGTCATAAACACCCCTGCCGGCCAATTTCCGCTTTCCTCACTTGGGACTCTCGAATTCAAGTCAACATCAACTCAAATCACAAGGGAGGATAGAAAGAGAACAATCTCGACTACTGCAGCCGTCACCCAAAGCAAAAATATTGCAATAGAAAACAAGGGGTTGGAAAAATTCGCAAACGATTTAAACCTGGAACAGGGCTATAGTTGGAAAACCGGCGGTGTAAACGAGGAGAATCAGAAGAGTGTAAATTCTATTTTTCAGGCGATGATTATCGCATTTATCCTAATCACTGCAACTATGGTTATACAATTCGGTTCTTTCAGAAAAGCATTTATAATCCTTTTAAAAATTCCGCTTGCCATCTCCGGTGTATTTATTGTGTTTGCGCTTACCGCGACTCCGCTTTCGTTCCCAACCCTCATTGGAATACTTGCACTGTTTGGTATAACCGTTTATCAGTCCATGCTTATTGTCGATAAAATCAATAAAAATTTAAAAGAAGGTCTGGATCTCAAGCACGCAATATCGGAAGCATCTGCGTCACGGGTCGAACCAATAATGTTCGGCACAATAACCACAGTCGTCGGCCTAATACCAATTACCCTATCCGACCCCCTTTGGCGCGGCCTTGGCGGAGCAATTATTGCCGGCCTACTTTTCTCCGGCTTTATAATGCTCATTTTCATCCCTGTTACCTACTTTAAAATGTACGAAAAAGAAATTAAGTAAGCGCTAAAGCCTTGAGGCAATGTGAGCTGCCTTTTGCAATATATCCAATCTGCGGATTTTGCGTTCTATATCCCTATATTCAAATGAGCTGTGCTCAAAATCCGCCAACGAATGTTCCATTCCATCAATTAATTGAACAACATTCTCAATTAAGTCCTCTAGCGTGAAGCTGTTAACTAGTTCTGCCAGACCAGGAGCCCGATCAGCTCTCAAAATTCTGTATCGATTCCACTTGAACTGTTGGAAATTTACCTTAACTACAGGTGCCAATTCCTTCGGTTCGATATCAAAACCGACTGTTATTATATTCGCTGTTATAAATCGGCGAAAAAAAGACTGTTTTTCTCCTTCTGTTATATCCTCTACAATTTTGCTGGAAACTTTCTGATCTAATGGAGCAATTACTGGATCACCCCGCATTAAGGCCTCAACTCCAGCCATAATCTCACTCAGCTCATCATCTCTCTCAGCCATGTTCTTCCCCTCTTTGTGGCCTATGGACACGAAAACTGGCCAACCCGTAAACTACATCTGATACCTCTCGCCAATAATCTTGAGAAGGTCTTGCCTTACTTTTCAACTTATCATTCGTCGCATCGTCAAAACCACGCCCGCAGAAATCAATCATCTTCTTTGCAGCTTCCTGCATATCGTCAAGTGTAATATTTTTTGCAATACTTTTGTCTTCAAAAGAAGTGATTTTTGCCGCTGCTTCCGGCAAATGTTCTAATGCTCTTTTGAGCCTTAAAATATTTTCGTATCTCCCGAAAGGAACACACCTATACCCGAAAATTTCTTTTAAAAAAACAGCCGCAAAAAACAATTTTGGGTCTGCAACCAGTGGATTTTGAGAATCAACGCCCTCGAGACTCACTCCCTTAAGCCATCTTTCAACCGCATCTGCAGTTGTATCTCTTTCAGACATATAACCCCAAACAGCTAATAGTATTATACTCCTGCTACCAAATAATGAAAGCTACATTCTAGTTTGAATCCGAACACCTAGCTCGCTTTCAAGTATCTCTTGTGG
>CAZBKB010000026.1:0-2519 GCA_964492425.1 uncultured Gammaproteobacteria bacterium
AAATACAGAAGTAGCACAAGGTGGGACTATTTCTATACGCATTGACGGACAAAGTGGTCACACTTTCACCGCCGGTATAGCAAGCCCTGCAGTACTAGCGTCCAGCTCTTCCCCTACACCAGTAACTATCACAGTTACCGTTCCAACAACTGTTCCCGTCGGCACCGTAATAGGCGTAGGCGCCAGAGACGATACTGTTGACGGCGCACCTGATCCTGATGCGTGCGTATATGCCGCAGGTGTACCAAACACATTAACAGTCATCGCAGCACCCCCAGCGCCCCCAGGTACAGGAACCGGTACGGCCGACTGCGGCGATACAACCAGTCCGACAACTGCCCGCCAGGCATATGACAAAGTCTGGACAACTGCAATTTGCAATAACACTGCAGACCAAGTACTTTTCAACTGGGGGCAAACCACATCAATTGTGGACAGTCTTTACAGCCTGCTATGGGCAAAGTCCCAGCTTCATCCCGAAACCGATAACGCAACAGCCGGCACAGGTGCAGTCGCCGCATCCGGAAGGCTTGTCGCCTCTCTATATTCCCCTCCAGTTTCTGGGGTAAATTACCTGGCAAGTGAATTTAAAAAACTCAACCCCGTCCAAGACGCATACGCGCAGGAGGGAATCGGTTTCGGCGTGCTGACACCGGTTCAAAAAGTTTGGGAAAGCTTCCGCAATATTTCCTACGTAGGCTTCGTAATCGTCTTTGTGGTAATCGGCTTTATGATAATGTTTCGGGCACACATTTCCCCACAAGCAGTAGCAACCTTGCAAGACTCACTCCCAAGGATTGTCATTGCCCTAATTTTGGTCACCTTTAGCTACGCCATCGCAGGCCTCATGATAGATATTATGTTTTTACTACTAAATGTTGCCATCAATGCATTACCAGTAACAGATGCTGCAAATATAGTTTTTGAGCGAAGTGTTTTTGGCGTAATAACAAGTGCATGGAAAGATACATTCGGTTCAGTCTCCAGCGCAGTAAACAACTTAATCAAAGCCACTGTGGACTTCGGAAAGCTAGATAAAATTCTCGGGTGGTTGGGAGGCTCCCTCGCAGCCATTGTAGTTGGAATCGCCATGCTTTTTATCATGTTCAAAGTATTCATTACACTTTTGATTTCCTACGCCACGATAATAATCCTGACAATTTTTGCCCCGTTCTTCTTTCTTCTTCAAGCATTGCCCGGTAACAACAGTGGCCAAACGTGGTTTAAGCAAATGGCGGCAAACATTGCCGTTTTCCCGGTCGTTGCTATCATGTTTATACTTGCCGGCTATCTTGGAAATATTGGTGCTCTGGGAGGAACGAGCGATGTCATTGGCAAAGAAGAAGTTGCAAAATTTCCGCTTTTGGCGGGAGATATCGACGCAAGAGTCCTTGGTAAGCTCGTTGGAATCGGACTTCTTCTGATGACCCCCGGCGCCGCAGATCTCGTCAAAAATGCCATTGGTGCCAAGAGTCCAGGCGGTGGCGCAGCAGGTGCCGCAGCCGCAGGCGCCCTGGGAGCAGGCGCAGGCGTAATATTTGCAGGGCCAAGAGCCGCAGGCGGAGCAGCCGCAAGAGACGCCGGCGCAACTGCCAAACGGGCAGTCTATGAAAAAACAGGATTGGGTAAGATATTCAGCGGTCCTGGAACAGACAAACCCACAAAATAGCTAACTGAAAATATACTTAATCCCCTGGCCAAAAAAAGCGTTCCCCCACGCAAGCCCGGCAGTAGGTATATTTTTGGGGACACCCTTTCCAAATTCATAAGAAAATATATGAGCTACTTCCGCCCATTGTCGCGAAACCCTTACTGGAGCTATTCCAGGTAATTCACCCCAACCTAAATATCTGTGTTTCATCCACTCCTTATATTTTGCATCGAGCCTGTTAGACCTCGCTGCAAACTCGATTACCGATTCTTTTTCAGCATGTTGCATATCATAAAGCTCCCCCCACCACTCTTTCCAAAAGCCCCCAATCCTCTGGTGTGCACCAATTGCCAACTTCATCCAAGGTTGCAACCTTACCTCACGCTTAGAGTAAAAGTTCTCCAAGGAGTTAATCTGGAAAAACTTCTCAGTGTTTGGCTGTTGCAAGTATTGCTGCAAGCCGTTAGGCGCCATGTAATCCATCATCGCCTTTCTATCCCCGTACAAATCAATCCACCTGTACTTCCAACTCCTTGTACTCTTAAACATATCCGCAAAATTTGCCTTATCAAAGTTTAACTCCCCGTTGTCTATACCCTCCGCAATAATTGCCGACTCCGCCCATCTCATTTCTTCAGCATTATTCCGCCAGTCAAGCTTATCGATATTTTTAAAACTGCGGATATGCGACTCAATATAATTATGAAATCCCACATCACCCATCATGTCCTTTGCAAAACGTACCAGCGTCCTGTTTTGCGGCAGTAAGTCCCCACGCTCACCCAGAAGCTCGTCTTGCATAATAAGGTTGGTCTTCGCTACTTTTCCACGCCCCTCATCTACAAGAAAATCCCAGGCATGGTCTATC
>CAZBKB010000026.1:2529-12388 GCA_964492425.1 uncultured Gammaproteobacteria bacterium
TGCCGTGGAACATGTTTGTGCTACCGTTATAAACAAACGCTGCCACCCTGCCAGTGCCAGGGAATGCAGGATTCTCGGCCTTAGGGTCCCAAATCCTGATACCGTCATAGTCGCTCCAAGCCATCATCCAGGAAAGCCTGTGAGCGTTGTTCATAACCTGCTCGATCATCCCGGAATCGATCATCCCCTGAAGCTGTGTATCGTCAATTTTATATTCATCTCTTAGCTTCTCGATAAGACCTATTTTCCATTTTCTCCCGCCCTGCCAGGCATCTCTCTCTTTTTTCTCGTCTTCAGACAATTTATCATAGGCCCTCATATCCCCAACCATTTCTCCCTTCCTTTCGTCCTTCGTGTGCTCATCATGCGCACCAAGAAGCGTGTTTTCTCTGTACCACCCCTGAACAGCCTCGACTATCTTCCCAATATTCCTGCTTCCACCGGTTCTCTTGATAATGTCGTCTCTAGCTGCTTTACACTCATCCTCGATACCCTCCTCAGCCCTCCCTGGTTCCACGTCAATATTGCGGGTCCACTTCTCAATAAAGTTCATGATCCTGCGCTCGACATTAAGCCTGCTCATGTAAACGCTCATCCCCACATTCAAAAGGTTGATATCCAGCTCTTTATTCTCACGAGTTGCAGGATCTTTCTCTCTACTCTTAAATTTGCTCCCGTTTGAATCGCGCGAAAACCTCTCAAAGAAAATCTCGAAAGTTTCATCTTTGAGATTGCCAAAAGCCCCCAAAACTTTTTCGGGGTTCATGTCGGCGTGTTCCATAACAGAGTAAAAGCTATCAACTGCCAAAATTGCCTGTAATTTGTCTGTAAGTTCCTTCTGTAACCTAGCCGCCTCTTCCTTCTCAGCTTTAGATAAAACGTCGGAGTTTACAGGTATATCTTGCACAATTTGGGCAGCAGCCTGAAGGGCCGCAGAGAGTTGCTGCTCGTTAAAGTCGGTCCTTTCCAAAAACCGTAGTATTAAATCGAGGTTTTTACCACTGTCACGCCAGTCTGCAGTCGGCTGTTTGATCCTGATTTCATTGTAGTTAAGATCAAATCCTTCCTTGAGGGTACTTTTTCTCCACCTCAACATCTCACGATCATTGTCGTTAACAGCTGTGCCTATCTGGGAGTCAGCTACGGCCTCGAATTTGTCTCTATATTCATCACCTTTACCATATAAACCGTATTTTTGGATTTGGATAACCTGTGCCGCCTCCTCCTCAAGCCTCCTAAATAAATCCCCATATTTTTCTGGATTTCTCTTGTACTCTTCACGATATTTCTCATCTAATGTCCTTTTACCTCGCTCGAGCTCATCAACTGTCGCAGTAGGGAAAACTTTATCAAACGCAGCACTCTTACCAGCCAAACCGTATCTTCTAGATAAGTCTCTTAATGTATGAACCATGTCGTTTATAGCTGTATAATCCTTAATCCTCCCTTGAGCAACGGCTACAGCACGATCTAGGTATGTGACCTTAAAATGCTGGGAAAGCTTCTCAAGGTCGTCATCTATTTCTTTGAGTACGTCCGCGCCGTGGGGAAGATCTTTCTGGTCAATAAGCTCCACCAGTCGCTCAATCGCGACTTTCATAGTAACAGGTCTACTTTTAGGAACACCTTTAATTTCTCGAGTCACAGGGTCCCTTTCAGCCTCAATATAATCCTCAACTAACACATCGTCCCAACCAAACATACCTGCCCCACCCGCAACAGCAGGCAGAAAAAGTACCTCATCATCTGCACGTTTGATTTTTCTTGAAGCGAAAATTTCCGCCTTGTCCGCAAGCCACTGGCTCCTTTTAACAACGTCCATCCCTTCCCATACCTCCTTCTCGGGAACCTTAACATCACCAAGACCATGGTCAGCAAGTCTTCCCTTAAGCTCTTCATAGCCCATGTTTTGAAGAAGCTCAGAGTCCGCCACCAAAGTTGCACCGGACTGGTCCTCAAGTACACCTGGCCTAAACTTTTGGCTTGGGTTTGCAAGATCCGGCCCGGGCAATACCGGCTTGTCGGCAAGATTAGTAGAAAAAAGCCCGGTTTCAACAAACTGTTTTACATCGCCTGGAATTTTTGCGTCAGGATGATATCCAGCCTCATAAAGTCTCTTAAGCTCTGCCCGCTTATCCTCCGCAGCACTGGGATTGTTAACAGGTTTCCTTGCAAGCTCATCCTCTCTTCTTTGCATCTCGCGCGCCCTCTCTATATCTTCATTTCGTCCACCACTAACTCCCGCCATAATTTCCCTCCTACTTATAGGGTATAAACTCTCACCACTATTTGCAACAAATCGCTCGTTCATGGGGCAAAGTCTAGACGAAAAGCCAAGTTTGAGCTTGATATTTTGGTAACAACTACCTTACAGTTATGCTTAAATAGAGACTAAAGAGACAAAGGAGCCGAAGGAGTCGAATGTTTAGAGACAGAAGCAATAAGGGTTACCACAAATTGATCGTATGGCAAAAGGCAAAGAGTTTCGTATCTGCAGTCTACAAACTAACCGAACTGTTCCCCAAGTCAGAAGAATTTGGCTTAAAAAGCCAGCTTCAGAGAGCATCGGTGTCAGTAGTTTTAAATATTGTGGAAGGTTATCGAAGAAAGTCTACTAAAGAATTTATTAGGTTTATTGACATTGCTCAAGCCTCTTTAGCAGAAATCGAAGCAATTCTTGAAATTGTACTCGACCTCAGCTATATATCAACAGCCAAGTATGATGAGATCGAGAATCAACGTTCGGAAGTTGCTTTCCTTTTAAATAGTCTATTAAAATCGCTTCGGAAGAAATTATCATGAACACCTCCGGCCCTTCCGGCTCTAATCTAACATCCGAAACTCTCCTACTATGCTAATTCTCGAATCCACATTTCCAAACAACTATCGCGAGACAGAGATCAGTAAAATCTTAGACTACATCACAACCGGCAAATTTTGCCAAGTTATCGCAGTTCCCGGCGGTGGCAAGGCCACTATTCTCAGAATTCTTGCCCACAACCGAAATATTCTAAAGTATCATCTCATGGAACAGGAAAAGACTCTGCGTTTCGAATACATAAATTTATTCGAACTAACAAGCTATGACGAGCTAAGCATCACTAAATTCCTGCTACTTTCTCTAAGCCACGAAACTGCAAAATCCGATGACCCTCACGCAATCACCAAACGGCTGCAAGAGATAGCAAATAAATTTGCTAGTCAAAACCAAACTTTGGTCCTCCTCTTCGACCACTTCGACGAGTACCAAAACCAGCTGCCACGCTCATTTTTTCAGCTGCTGCGAGACATGAACAGTGTCGCAAAGTATAGGTTTTCAACCGTTTTTGCAACCAGAAGAGACCTAAAAGAACTTATTGACCCGGAAATTTTGCGTCAGTACTATGATTTTTTTGTGGGCAACGCTGTGTACATACAACTTCACGATGAACAAGCTACCAGCCTCATATTTTCTCAAACAGAAGAAGTATTTAAAAAGAAGCTTCCCTCAAAAGATAAGCAAGAAATCAAAGCTATGACAGGCGGCCATGCCAAACTTACTAAGGTTATCGCAGAACTTGCCCTTAGAGAAAATATCATCCCAGACATTCCTGTTCTGCTCACAAAATCCCTGGTCAGCGCTACCCTTTTTGAACTTTGGTTTTATTTAACGGCGCAGGAACAGCATTTGTTCAAAATGCTGGTAAATAAACAAGAGTCGCAAGTCAGCAAAATACCAGAAAATCTAATAAATTCTAGCCTAATTTTGGCAGACACAAACTTTACAATCCCTCTTTTCGAAGAATTCATTAAAACAACAATACCAGCTCTCGAGCCAGAAAAAATTACTTACGACCAAAGTACAAAGGAGATCAAAAAAGGCGAAAGCGTCATCTCAGACTTACTCTCACCCCAGGAATACCGCCTCATGAGGTTCTTAGTCCAAAATCAGGGGGAAATTATCACCCGGGATGAGATCATCAAATCTGTTTGGCCGGATACGCAAGTCGCAGAAGGCATAAGCGACGAGGCAATTGACCAAATGGTCTTCAGGCTGAGAAAAAAAATTGAGGACGAACCGAGCGTACCCAAACATGTAATCACAATAAAAGGGCAAGGCTGGAGATTTAGCCCCTAGCTAACCGACCACCAACTACTGACTACTGTTTTTTAGAAAGACTGTTAATCGTTGCATTAATACGTGCAGCGAGCTTATTGGCCACATCATAAGCCTTGTCGAAATCTTGTTTTGCGATAAACTTCCGATCAAGGGATAAATAGAGAGCGGTAACAACCTCATTAATAGACGTAATCGACATTCTTAAAAACCTTTTGAATTCCGCGTCAGATTTCCTATCAGATCCCTCAGATATATTCAAAACGACTGACACAACAGCTCTTCTCAGCTGATCCACCAAACCAAATCGTTCATCTTTGGGAAACAGTGCAGTCAAGTCATAAATTAGATTCGCAAAAGCTCTGGCATCATGCCAAATGTTTAACTTCTCAAACCTAAAACTCATTTGGTGACTTTTACCGTAGTCTGTAGACAGTAGTCAATAAGCATTTTTAGGAAACAAACTGTGCTTCTGCGGCCTCAGCTTTTTTCTTCATCTCCAGAAGCTCCTCAGGCTTAGTGGTCACAAGTGCATGTTCATCAGCTGAAGCAATAACACGAATAGCCACATGGTTTGGCCCTGCAAAAAATATTCCTTCTCCAACGTCAGCAGCCAAAAGCAAATGCCGCTCCCCTTCGGTTAGATAAAACACCTCAGTTAGCTTATCTATTGCCGCTGTCGACTGCTTCATCAAAATCTGAATGGAGGAATTAGTCACAATCGCCTTCCCATAATCGGTATTTAAAAAGTCCTCTACATCCTGCGAGATTGTCGTCAACCCCAAATAATATTTCCTCGCCCTTTTGGCAATAGAATACATAAATGTCGCACTGTCTGGGTGCTGCATCATGTACCAGGCCTCATCAACTATGAGAATTCTTTTTCTTATATCGTTTTTAATCCTGGTCCAGATAAAATCCAATATTAGATAAATCGCAATTGGACGCAATGCCTCCTCCAGGTTTTTTATCGAAAACACCGTAAACGTGTTTCTGATATCAAGATTAGACTGTTGGTTAAATATTCCGATTAAGGAACCTTTTACAAAACGTTCCAGACGATCGGCAAGACCTTTAGCCGCATCATCCTCCATCCCCAAAAGTGCTTTGTACAAATCCTCCATTAGTGGTGGTTCACTCTTCTGGCTAGCAGGATCCGGAGTAATCCCTTGAGACTTGTAAGTTGCAACAAGTGCCCTGTCAAGTATCGCATCCTCACTGGGGGTCAAATCCCCCATAATCACCTTAAAAAATCCGTGCAGCGAAAGTATCTTGAGCCCCAACTCATTTTCGCCTTCTTCGTATACACCGGAAAGGTCAAAAGGGTTAATTTTAGCAGGGCTATCAAAGTCAAAGGATATATACTCACCGCCAATTGCTTCACATAAACTTTTGTATTCTTCCTCCGGGTCAATAACAATAATCTCTGTCCCAAACATCAAAGACCTCAAGGCTTCAAGTTTTACCATGTAAGATTTTCCAGAACCGGACTTTGCAAAAACAACCGCGTTAGCATTTTCCTGGCTAAACCTATCGAAAATGACCAGCGAGCCATTATGTTCATTAATCCCATACATAATCCCCGTATTAGACGTCAACGTCGATGATATGAAAGGGAAAGTAGTTGCAAGGGAAGTTGTATCCATGTTTCTGGTTATATATAAATGATCCGTCGCCTGCGGCAGCGTTGTCTTAAATGCTTCCTCCATTTGCAGCGTTGCATGTTTTGGCACCAACAGCAGCGCACCCATTGTCGACTCGACCTGCTTGGAAATAGTATTAAGTTCCTCCAGAGTGTCCGCAGGTATAGAAACATAAAGTCCGAATTGGAAAAACCTTTCCTGACCTTTAACCAGCTCTTCCTGAAGCATCTGCGCATCTTCAAGAGCCGCCGAGACGCTGGGATCAAGAACATGACCGCGTTGAATATCGGCAGCAATAGTTGCCTCCATTTCTGTAATTTTCCTCTTCAAGTCGTCAAGCACCCCTTTTGCCTCCACAGGGTACTGATACATTGAAATCTCCAAGGTGTGTTCAAAGTTAATAAGAGGTGACAACCAGTTAGCTTGCACATAACGTGGATAGCCTACAACAAAGAGCGTTCTCCAATAAGTCGACCCTATTTTTATATAGTCAAAATCAATCTCGATAGCAGGAGGTGCAATTATATCCTTAACAGAAACGATACCCCGCGATAGCATTTCCACCCACTGCTTCTCTTTATCCGATAGTGTACTTACAGGAGCCTTTTTACCAGTAATGATATTTATTAAATTCATATTTCTTCAATCAACATCATATTATTTCAATATTGCAATCTAACAATATAACAATCTTATTGTTTTACATTGACACTACTTGCCTTCTTTATCGCATCTTGAAGGCTTTTTAACGCCTCCCGTTGGTTATCTCCTGTCTCACTATTACTAGTTGTTGGTGTCGAATCAGATTGTGTTGGAATAGATGGATTTGAAGATTTAGGCATAAGAATTGGCTGCGGTGGCACCATGAGACTAGAACCTTGAGGAACAGGAGTGATAGGAAATACAACACTCTCTGGAGATTTTGCACCCGTGTCCTTTTTTAATTTATCCAAAGGTGCCGGGCTCACATTTAAAGGGCCCGCCGCCGGTTCACCAGCTGCTGCCTGGCCACCAGCAACAACATCCGGCTCTGGGCTCGGTGTTTCCAAATCCGGCTCAACAAGCGGAGTCGTGTAAGACGACGCATTCAAAATCACTCGCTGGGTTCCAGTTGGAGCCGGATTATAAATATCATAAAAAAGCTCGATCAGCTCCTGGGTTGTAAGCTGCTTAGTAAAAAGCCCCAGTCTCGCTGTTTGTTTAATGATATGATCACGCTTTGGATAAAGCGAGTTTTTTGCATCGGTTATGAGCTGTACCTTACTCTTTCTATTCGACGTATTGGTTTTTTTAAAGCTCTTTACCCCAAGTTCCAAAGAAGTAAAATGCACTACAATATAAAACCTTTTATCCAAAATTGTCTTCTGCTGGACAGTAGATTGCACAAATTCCCGATATTTTCTTATCTGCACTTTTAAATCCGGATTGGACTGGTTGCTTTCAGCTTCAACCAGGTGCTGGTAATAAGCAGTAATGTCTGCCCTTTTGGACCGTATCAATACTTGTACCGGGAATGTCAGTGAGTTAAGAAGAGCGCCATATGCATAAATAGTTGCGTCCTGCTCCGCCTCCGAAAGGATGTCAAAATTAACAGCTGTTGTGGAAAGGGCAAGCGCCACCCAACCATTCGTGAGTATCACCAGGTTATCACAAATATCATCGATATCCAAATGCTCTTGTGTTGACGCCTTAATTTTGTCTTGTTGCCTTGCCATTGTTGCTTAAGACTTTTTAACTTTCAATTTTAATTTACCTTCGCCTCTCCCTTCAAACCTAAAGGTGGAACTACATTGCCATTAATATTAATCGATGCAGCCTTGAAAGTTACCAAATCGCTCTCAACCTCTATCGTATAAATCCCGATGGGAAGGGGTGTCGCGCTCAAAAATTGACCAAGCTTATTTGCCTTTAAAGCTCTGACAGGAATACCACCTGAATCCCTAATAACTAAAACTGCACCCTCAACAGGTACACCCAAATTATCAGTGACTAAACCAGAAACGACATTTGGTTTATCAGTCAAAGGAATAATTTGCGGACCCTGGCCAACCTCCTGGAAGATCAGATGTTTTTTTGTATCTGTTACTGCAAATGTGGAATGTTCCTCAACGGAAACGGGTCTCTTGATTTCAGCCTTGGGGGCAATGCTTGCCTTGTTTACCCCATTGTTCATTACAAATTGCTTTTGTCCTTTTGGTAAAACCTGCGAGACGCTCCGAGCAGCAGAAGCTGGATTAAAACTCACTTTGGTATCTATTGTACTTTTCTCATTCGGCAAAACAACCGGAGGTGAACCATCCTCAAAGCTAAATCGTCTCTTCAGCTCCTCAGAAATCTCAAAGCGCCTTTCACCCCTTATTGGCAACTTCGAAAGGTCAAAATTCGCAGGAGGTGCAAAATGCAGTTTCCTTACCCTTGTTTTGCCAACCCCCCTGACAAATCTGACATGGTTGTTAGGCTCCATCACGGAAATTATATTATCAACTTCAAAATTCCCATCGGAAGCCAGATGTGCACGCAAACGTGGTCTCTTCAAAACATGCATCTTCTCAATTTTTGGCCGTGGAGTCTCTTCATTTCCTGCCTCATGGGAAACTTTCAATCTATCCTCAAAACCGTGTAGGCTAAACGATTTCGCATGCTGTCGAACCTTTGGAGCATTAACGTAAGGCATAACCACCACAGGTCGTAATCTGCTTACCTTTTTCAGACTTTTCTTTGCAATCTGTCCTTGAACCTCGAGTCCTTCTTCAAAAGGTCGAATCCCCACCGGCTTACCAATCCCTGTGACGTCTGCAGCACCAGTGTCTAAATGGGCAACCTCAAGCTCCTTTTTTTGACTTACAGGCGCACTCTTTTTGATCCCAAAATCCGATGGCCAAATAATAGGAGCCACAACACTGGGAACGGCCACAGCAGATACATTAAAATCAATATGAGAAATAGCCATAGCCTCACGAGTGTCAAGTGGCGACTGGTTATCCTTTGGCAACGACTTTAAGTAAGCAACAAGCCTCTCCCTACCTTTCTCAGTGATTTCTTCCGGTATTTTTTCATCCTGCGGGGGCCTAATAACAACATTTAAAAATTCCGGCGTCTGTTTTTCCTTAATCCAAATACGCTGGGTTGGCGCAAAAACCGCTTTAATAAACGCGACCAACCATTTATCAAAAGGCCTACCACCAACCGGGACTAGTGCTACCAAAACACCCATTCCACCCACCACGCTGGCCAAAAAATACTTCACAAAAATCGGCTCCAGAGCAGAAAAGAAAATAAAACCAGCCACAGTCAAAGGGATAGCCAGAGTAATAAACTGACGGGCTGTCAAGTTTCCAAAAAGCTTAAATTGGAATGAGGCAATATGTTGCGGGACAGGATGTTGTTCCATAAGTTTGAGCAAAGCGAAAAGTTATATCAGAGTAGCACCATTGGCACGACTGGAGTCGAGTCAGACTCGACGAAAGGTGCCAGGGCGACCTGCTGGTATAAATCAGCGCGACGATCACCAAATTCACCATATCATATGAAACGAGCCTGTCAAAGGTGTTTAAATAGCCTCAACCAGAGACCTTTTCACAATGCTTGTGAAAACTCAATCCTCTGTTTATCCAAACTCACACTAATTTACCAGCCTTACTGATAATACCGACTCACCGACCCACTGAAGTGTTATATTTAAATTAAAGCAACTATGGCAGCGAACACTGACACACCAGATGCTCCCAAAAAAACAGAAGACTCCGCACTAGGCGGATCAGACAACGGCACCGGCGCATCAACTCCAGCTCCCGCGCAGGATAAAGGCTCCAGCCAAAAAACAGCTCTGCCCATTGCCCCAATTTTTAGTGAGCGGGGACGCTCGACAAAGGTAGAGCTAGAAAAACAAAAAGCAGCCCAGCAAAATTATCTTGTAAACCTGAACCAGACACTCACGAGGCGCAAAGACTCTATTAAAAGAGCACAAAAATATCTCGCCAATTTAGAAACGGCTTACAGTCGGGCACAATCATCCGGCGCAGCCGATGCAGTACGCAGTCTCACGGGCAGCATTTCGCAGACAAAAGCTGCACTTGGCCAAGAGCAAAAACAAAAAACACTCATCGAACGCTATATGATC
>CAZBKB010000027.1:0-11222 GCA_964492425.1 uncultured Gammaproteobacteria bacterium
CATTAACCTGTATTGTATTCATACAGGTGTTCGGATTCCATTTAGAACTCGCGTTGTACTGAAATTCAGTTCAAAATCTGTATAGTGGATAGTTTTCTAATTCTGTAAATTGCAGACAAGTAATTCCATATGATAAGTTTAAATTACATATACAATTCCTAAGTTATAAAAATCATGAAAGTTATTAAAATCAAAAAGAAATCTTTTGTATTTAGACTTCCACCAAACTTATTAGATTATCAAAAAACCAAAAATTCATTCACCTGGAAAGAGGCTGAGAAAGAAATTGATTTTAAAAATGGCAAACTTAATGCTGCATACAATGCCATTGAACGAAATGCAAATAATTGGCGTAAAAATAAAATTGCCCTTTATTGGATGGGGGAAGATTTTCAGAAAAAACAATTCACATTTAACGAGATTAATGAATTTTCCAATCAGTTTGCCAACCTTCTTCATACTCTAAAGATAGACATCGGTGACCGTGTATTCTTTTTCCTCACACGCATACCCGAACTCTATTTTGGTTTCCTCGGAACATTAAAAAGGGGCGCAATTGCAGGAACAATGTTTGCGGCCTTTGGTCCCGAAGCCATTAGGGATCGTCTTCAAAACAGTCAGGCAAAAGTATTAGTCACTGAACCATCACTTTTTGACAGAGTTAGCAAAATTGCTAATAAACTTCCTGATTTAAAAGTTATACTTGTTACGGGTGACCCTAAAGAATCCTCAAAGCTAAAACTAGCTGGTAAAAAAGTATTGAGCTTAGACGACCTGTTAAAAAATCATCTTAAAACTTACAACACCCGTTTTCTCAACCCAGATGATCCTGCTTTTATGCTCTACACTTCTGGAACTACTGGCAAACCTAAAGGTGTTGTCCACACCCACAGAGCCATAGTCCATGAACATATCAGTGCCAAATACGTGCTTGATTTGAGAGATGACGACGTCTACTGGTGTACAGCTGATCCAGGATGGGTAACTGGTATTGCTTATGAAATTTTGGGTTCATGGAGTAATGGTTCGACCACTGTCGTTTTCAATGGCCGTTTTGAACCGGATTTATGGTATAAAATCATTCAAGATTATCATGTTACTGTTTGGTATACAGCTCCAACTGCCATCAGGATGCTACAAGCAGCAGGTGACAAGCTTGTTAAAAAATACAATCTTAAATCATTAAGGCATCTAGCCAGCGTTGGCGAACCCCTAAATCCTGAACCAATAAAGTGGGGACTAAAAGTTTTTGGACTGCCTTTCCATGATACCTGGTGGCAAACGGAAACCGGTGCAATCATTATTGCTAACTACCCGTCGATGGATATTAAAATCGGTTCAATGGGCAAACCACTGCCAGGTATTACAGCATCAATTATCGATGATAACGGTAAAGAAGTTAAGGCATTAAAGGAAGGCAATCTGGGCATAAAAGCGCCCTGGCCTTCAATGATGAAAACCATCTGGCACAGGCCGGCAAAATACAAATCATATTTCAAAAGAGGTTGGTACATATCTGGTGATAGAGCTTATAAAGACATGGGCGGTTACTTCTGGTTTATAGGCCGGGCAGATGATGTCATCAAAACATCCGGCGAAAGGGTCGGGCCTTTTGAGGTTGAATCCGCGCTCATCGAACATCCTTCAGTTATCGAAGCAGGAGTCATCGGCAAACCCGATCCCATGCGTGGGGAAATTATTAAAGCTTTTGTTAAGCTGAAAGAAGGCGTTAAACCAACAGAAAAATTAAAAGAAGACATCCAAAACTTTATAAAAAAACATCTTGCATTCCATGCTTATCCAAGAGAAATTGAATTTATTGATAAACTTCCCAAAACCCGCTCTGGAAAGATAATGAGGCGATATCTAAAAGCAAAAGAGCTTGGTTTACCTCTCGGTGATACATCAACCCTAGAAGAATATTAATATGCCAAAAAACTAACTTTCTTGGGAAGCTGAAAGTACTAAAAGGCAATGAAAAATGCGGTAATAATCACCGATACTCGAATCATCCTAGACAGTGTTATGATGTAAAAAAACTGCCCATGAACGTCTACTTAATCTACGCATCAACTTCAGGAAACGTTGAAATAACTATTGAATTCATCGCTAAACTTTTAAGCTATATGGGATTTGAAACAAAACTTATAAGGTCAGAGCAAACAAATATAGGCATCATTGTCAAAAATAACAAATTTGTTTTTGCAACTTCTACATGGGATCATGGAAAAATTAACCCGTTTTTTGTAAATCTTTTTGAATCCATGCAAAAACACAACTTTCAAAACAAACAGGCAGCATTTTTAGGGTTAGGTGACAGAAGATATGAGCCTGTTTTTTTCTGCCGGGCAATAGATCAAATTCGCGATTTATGGCTCGAAAAGGGTGGACAGGCAGTACTTCCTACTTTAAAAATACAAGGTGAACCATACGATCAGCTTCCAACAATTGTTGCACCCTGGGCAAATTTACTTGCTAGAACTTGGGCATACAAAAATGATTAATATCAACCGTTTATCAATAAAAGTTGCTGGTGAATCAGGACAAGGTATAAATGCGATCGGAGAAGTTGTAGCCAAAGCACTCAAAAACGCAGGATATTATACTTATGGTTACCGAGAGTATCCGTCAGTTATCAAAGGTGGCCACGCATCACACCAAACAGACTTTTCATCACACCCAATTAACTCTTCATCAGAAAAAACCGATGTTTTGCTTTGTTTCAGCCGCGTATCACTCCACGCTTATTTGCAAACATTAAGAACAAGTGGACAAATAATTCATATGCTTCCCCAGCTCGAATTTACCCTGGAGGAAGAAAAGTTTATAAAGAAAAATATGGTCAAAATTGCCTACTTGGCAGCAGATAATATAGCCAAAGAAGTCGGCGGGTCCGCAATTATGGCAAATTCCGTAATGGTAGGGGCTCTCTGGAGCTTATTGAACTTACCACCCAAACCACTATACAAAGTATTAACCGCCGAATTTGCTCATAAAAAGGATGTAATTAAACCAAATCTTGCATGTATTAAAATTGGCCATGAAGCAGATCTTGCAGACCTCACTAAACTTGACATCAATTTTTCAAGAAATAATAAAAGAAAAGATGATGCTCTTTTAACAGGTAATCATCTCGTTGCGCTTGGAGCAGTAGCAGCTGGCGTCAGAGCTTATTTTGCCTACCCTATGACTCCAAGCAGCTCAATTTTGACCTATTTGGCAAACATTTACCATGACACCTCAATGCTTGTTAAGCAACTTGACGATGAAATATCTGTAGCACAATTTGCAATAGGCGCCAACTTTATGGGCACACGTGCACTAGTTGCAACCTCTGGAGGAGGCTTCGACCTAATGACCGAGTCAGTATCGCTTTCAGCGATGACAGAAACACCATTTGTCTGCATACTCGGCCAGCGCCCAGGACCGGCGACAGGCCTGCCAACCTGGACTTCGGCAAGTGACCTTAATCTCGCAATCTACGCTGGCCATGGAGAAGCAGCACGATGCGTAATTGCAATCGGTGATAGTAATTCCGCTTATACAGTTATTCAAAATGCTTTCAATCTGGCTGAAAAATACCAAATACCCGTCATTGTTTTGACAGATAAACAAATCGCAGAATCACTCTATCAAGTTGAAAACCTGCAAAATGATGTAAAAATCCAACGACATTTAGCCGCATCTGGTGATATCGAAAATCTCACACCGCAGGATAGATTTAAAATTACTGAGTCAGGAATATCCCCGCGTTGGCTACCAGGGCAATCTGAAGCAACATATGTTGGAAACAGTGACGAACATTTAGCAGACGGTTCATTAACAGAGGACTCTCAGACAAGTCGTGAAATGATACAAAAAAGAATACGCAAACTTAACACCCTACTGCAAGAACTTCCCGAACCACAGCTCATTGGCCCGGAAAATTCAAAGCTAACACTTGTTGGGTGGGGGAGTGTAAAAAATACTGTTTTGGATGTAATGCAAATCTGGAACGAAAAATTTCCACAAAACAATATAAACTACCTCCACTATGAATATATTTACCCGCTACGACTTAAAAAATTTAATAAGCTCGTTTTCCAAAAACAGCCAATAATCCTTATTGAAAACAACGCTTTTGGACAACTGGGCCAGCTAATTACACAACAAACTGGTTACCTGATAAAGGACAAACTCTTAAAATTTGACGGCCGACCATTTTTCATCGAAGACATTACAAGTTATTTAGAAGAAAGGTATAAAAAATAATGGCTGCTTGCAGTTGTCCGAATCACTCTAATTCAGAAGTCCATTTTGCAGATTATTACTCTGAAAACATTTATACCTGGTGCACAAATTGTGGAAACTATGGAATTCATGCCGCAATTAAAAGGGCATTGGTTTCCCAAAACATCAAGCCCTGCCAGACACTTTTGTGTTTTGATATAGGATGTCACGGAAATGGATCTGATAAAATAGGTGGCTATCGGTTCCATGGACTTCATGGCCGCGTTATACCATTTGCCTGCGGGGCATCAATTGCCAACAGCAAAATAAAGGTTGTCGCCTTCGGTGGTGACGGCGGCACTTTCGGTGAGGGAATAAGCCACTTAATCTTGGCAATTCGTGCCAATTTCAATTTAATGTTTGTTTTCCATAATAACCTCAACTACGGCCTTACAAAGGGTCAAGCATCCGCAACAACCAAACGTGGTGTCAAAATGAATTCATCACCGGATGGCGTAACCTCTGACCCTATCAATCCCATGGAATTTGTTTTGTCTTTAAACCCCAGTTTTACAGCACGTACATTTTCCGGCAACATTAACCACGCAACACAAGTCTTCGAAGAAGGCTTAAAGCATAAAGGCTTCGCATTTATTGAAGTTTTACAAAGCTGCCCGACATATAACCATATGACGCCGCATCAGTGGTATCAAGAAAGGGTAAAAGATATTAAAGAAATAAAGAATTATGATATCCATAATTTAGAACGCGCTCAAAAGATCTCAAAAGATTTAGAAAAACAAATTGCAATAGGCGTCCTTTATAAAAAAAGACATTCACTACCGTTTATGGAAAGACAATCAAACAGAATCGGCATAAAAACTGAGCTGACAGAGGAAGTGAAAAATTATTCCACAAAAAAATTATTTGACGCCTTTAGATAATTATTGCTATCATTCCTTAAATTTCATGAAGAAGCTATTAAAATATTTAAATAAATATGTTCTACACCTAGCATTGCTACAAGCTTGGTCAGCAACACTTGGAAGTCTTTATTTTTCAGAAATACGTGGACTCGTTCCTTGTCTTTTATGTTGGTATCAGAGAATATTAATGTATCCACTACTGGTGATATTTACTGTTGCCTTCATAAGAAAAGATAAAAATGTCGCCTATTACGCTTTACCAATGTCTCTTGTCGGCATACTTATTAGCTTTTACCAATATTTACTTCAAATGACCCCACTTGGTAATGTAGAACTTACAAAGTGCGATCTACTCAATCCATGTAGCAAAATAGATGCGATTTATCTCGGCTTTATTACTATACCCTTTATGTCTATGATAGCTTTCCTCGTAATTTCATCGCTCATGATATATATAATTAAAACTAACAAAAGATGACCGGAGAAAAAAAGTTTTTATTAGGAATGGGCATTGCAACATTGGCCATCATAATCGCCGGAGTAATGCTTTTAGGAAGAGGTAATAAAAAAGAAAATGTCGATCCTGGCTTTGATACCGCACAACTAACACAAAACGTAAAACATTCACAGGGTGAATCAACACTGCCGGTCACAATAATAGAGTTTGCCGATATTCAGTGCCCGGCTTGCAAACAAGCACAACCAATAATAGAAAAAATGCTGGAAGAAAATCAGGGAAATGTTTATTTTGTTTTTAGACATTATCCGCTTTCAAGCCATAAAAATGCCAAGATTGCAGCTCAAGCTGCAGAAGCAGCCGGTGCTCAAGGAAAGTTTTTTGAAATGGTCCATATCCAGTACTTAAAGCAGACAGACTGGTCCGAAAAAACAAACCCAAGAGAACAATTCAGAAGTTACGCACAAGAACTCGGATTAAATATCGATCAGTTTAATAAAGAAATGGAAGATTTAAAAAGCTCAATTGAGAGTGACTTTGCGCTGGGAAATAAAGCGGGAGTAAATTCAACCCCAACTTTCTTTATCAACGGCCAAAAATACCCGGGAGTTATCCAAGCTGAAAAGTTCAAACAAATAATTGACAGTATTACTTCAGCACAAAAAGAAGTTGAATCAACGCCGGAAGGCTTTAATACTTCAGAAACACCCGGCCAATAACATCCACGCGTTTAACAGTATATTGTTTTGTAGCTAATATTTTGTTATCAGAAACTGCAATAATATTATCGCCACCAACATCTTTAACTCTTTTTATTAAATAATTTGCGCCTTGCCTGAAAACTATAATACTACCCTTTTGAATTGTCCCATAATTTATGGTTAACACGCGATCAAACTCCACAAACATAGGCTCCATACTTTTATCTTTCACCATGAATCTGGAAAATGGGAATTTTATCACTTCGCTGACTTTTGTGATGCTTCCAAAATATCTCCAAGTACTCGTACCTGTTTCAGAAGTTCATTGGCCTTATCGGCATTAACCTCTCGCTTACAATCCGAACAAAGCTTAGTTATCTTCCAAACCTTGTCATGCAGATCTGGATAGTTCTCAATATGCTCCTCTTTAAAAAAATCTGTCCATAATATTAAAGCTTCTCGCTTGCAAATTTCGGCATGTTGATCTTTAACAACCACATATCTTGTCATATTGTTATGAAAATTTAATGGTGATTGCTTGTCCTCCTCGTCAACCTCCGGCGAATTGATAAGCTTTTCAACCATCTTAACTACCGTCTCGGCAGCAGTTTCCATAGCATCTCGCTTATAAATCCCGCAAGGGACATCACAGTGTGCCCAAACAATTCTTGGTGCGAAAACACCATCTACCATTCTTAAAATATTCATATTAAAATTTATTATAACAGGAAAGAACCTACCTTATAAAACGCAGCAAATATTTTTTATCTATTACTGTTTGTTTCAAAATATTCTTATTTTTCGTATACGCCAGTACATTGCTCATCAATATATAAGAAGCACAGACTCCAAGTGCCATAATACTTCTTTCCAGCGCAACTACCGGTATCAAGCCTTGCCAAACACTCGCCGGCAAGTTAAAGGCCCAAATCCAGATTGCCCCCCCCACAGCATGCGCACTAAATATTGAACCCAAAGCCTTTGCAAATAAGAATCTGTCACGGAACCTCCATGCAATAACTGGGATTAACCAATATAAGCTGAAATACCAAACGCTCCTGCCTACCGGATTAAAGTTAAATGACAAAATGGCCAAAAAGGGTACAAGCAACAGTGATTTGTCCTTGCGTGAAAAATACCAAATTGCAAAAAGAGGAGTAATTGTCCTAACCAAAACAGCAGTATTAATTGTCACCTGTGTTGCAAATGCATTTATAATTTGGGCTAAAATAACAGCCGCAAAACCAAACCATAAACCCAAAAATGATCCAAAAACAGGAGCAAACAAATCAAACATAGTAAACTTTACGTTTGCACCCATTAAACTATTAATAGGCATCTGCATTGCGGCAAATCCAATCAAACTAAAAATCACAAGCGAAGCTATTTTTTCTTTTAATATTTGATATTCTTTCATACCATCCCGGGTACAAATGCGCCTGAAACTTCAATATTCGCACCATTTATATAATAAGCATCGTTACTCGTCAAGAAGGCAAGTACCTTATACACATCCTCATAGTGAGCACTTCGCCCCATTGGAAAATCGGAAGCAGAAAAAATATCCGTCTTTAAAGAAGAGGGCGAAATCATATTTACATGTATACCATGCTTTGCTTCTTCCCAGGCCATTGCCTTAGTGAGAACATAAATTCCAGTTTTCGCTAAAAAATAAGGCGTAGAATTTTCGCGGATGATTAATCTCTCTACACCAACCGCCCCTATATTTATGATGTGCCCACTGCCTTGCTTCCGCATTGTAGGCAATACTGCCCGCGAAGCAAGGATGGTAGAGTAAATATTAGATTCTAGTATATCCTTAAACTCACTATTTGAAGTTTTTCCAAAAGGCTTAAATAAAAAATTACCAACATTATTTACTAAAAGATCAATCCGGCCATACAAAGAGATTACATTTTTAAACAGCTTATTTACATCATTTTCTACCGTTAAATCAGCTGAAACAATAATTGAATCTGGTGAGTTTTTTCTAATATCGGCTAAAATTTTTTTAGCATCATCAGCGCTTGTCTTATAATGGATCACCAAAGTGTACCCTTCACTTGCCAAACTTTTAACAATATAGGCACCCAGGCCTCTTGCTGCACCTGTTACAACAGCAATATTTGTCATAGGCATATCTTATCACCTTTTAAATTTGACCCCACAATTTCTATAGCCACAGGATAACTTTGCACATTAAATATTGCGTTGTCTATAATTAAAATATGCACAAATCAATATTCATACTGAACATTGGAATTTTCTTCCTCCTTATATTAATCCTTGTTTACTTTATAACTCAGAGCGAAAATTTAATGAAATTGATTCCGCAAAAAAATGAAGAGCAACAAGTCAAACCGACAAGTCCACAGAAGCAAAAAAGAGAGGCCTCACCAGCACCTCATATAATAACAAGAGAAGAAACCGAAGCTGCAATAATAAAATACACAAATTCGACCGACAGAACAAATTTAGAATCCTATATGGTCAATAAAGTTCCTTTCATTTTATACGCAACAGACTGCTGTCAACTCATGACGCCAAAAGAAGTTGTTATTCAAATGGACTATATTAACGAAGGTATGCCTTTTACTTTTGACCAGAAAAACCCTACAATTTTAAATTTAAAGGCCAAAAATCCACAGTTTTCAGACACTTTCATCGGAATTTCTCAAACTCAGCAGCAGGCGGCAATTTTTACAATTAACACTAAAACTAACCTGATAGAATCAATTCAACTATCCGTTTCGTGGAAACTTTACAATCAAAAATAACTACAAAGCTTTAATTGACAACAGATTTTACAGCTTCAATCCAAGTATCATCACCAACACTCTGCCTATAAATCCAGTAATTCGCACCCCAAAAACCAACGCCTTCGATTCTATTGCTTTTTAAAAACATTCCAACCTTAATAATATCATCCGCTCTAAAATAATTATTTGGACGTCTGGCATCTTCTATATTTCTAATATATGGCTCTGCTTGAGCTTCCAAAACCCAAAACTTGCGTCCATTGTTTTTAAACTGCTCACCCAGAAAACCAAAGTTCGGTGAAAAACCATACCATGACTGAACCGGCCATACTAAAATTTTTGGCCAGGCTACACGCATTTCACGGCCAAAAACACTAAATGAAAATAGGTTTATTCCTTGAGTTTTAAAATACGCATTAACAGAAAACACATCATCTGCACCCAAAAAGTCAATCAAGTTTTTCCATTCATGGTCAAACACAGCCGGACCAACATGGTTTAAAATTATTGGCCTTTGCATACGATCTGCGCTTCTTATAGAGTCTATTTCAACCCGTATTAGGCTTTTATCGATTTTCCAGTTATTTATATTTGCCAGATATGGTTCATTTTCCACTTGCCAATGCGTTATATTTTCATACTTTGCAAGCCGCTCAACAACTTTTTTGTCTATACTCATAACATCATTTGCAATTGGGTGATGATTATCAATTTTCTCCCCAAACTTAATTTGTTTTTCGATAACATCAGGCAAATGATACTCAGGATAATACGGTGTTTTCAGCCCCAGTGCCACAATAACTTTTACATTCCGTTGCCCGGCCTCATCAATAGCAAATTCAAGATCTTCAAAATTTTTGTTAAATTCGCCATTCAAGTCCACCATTTCATCCCAAAAGAAGGGTAACCTTACCCAGCTAAACTTAACCTCATCCAGAAGGTTTACAAATTCGGTCCTTCCATCATATCCATACCAACTAGCCTGCTCAAAGCTATAACTTGTACCGTATTGTGGCCTAAACCCCTCGGGCACGTTTTTCTTTGGAAATGGGAACAAAAAAGCGTTTGTAACGTACAAAACTATTAGAATAAAAAACAGAATAACGCTACGCTTTAGCATACATGGATTATATCAATTATGATAAAATTTCCATTACCAAAGATTGCTTGCAGATGTGGCGGAACTGGTATACGCGTACGGTTCAGAACCGTATCCCGCAAGGGTTGGAGGTTCGAGTCCTCTCATCTGCACCCTTCGGCAAGCTCAGGGTTTTTTCTAAGTTTGACGGGGGGGTCAAAATGAGAGGCGAGAAGTTTACCCTGAACGAGTTTACCTGGGGGTAACGAAGTGAAGGGAGTCCTCTCATCTGCACCCTTCGGCAAGCTCAGGGTTTTTTCTAAGTTTGACGGGGGGGGTCAAAATGAGAGGCGAGAAGTTTACCCTGAACGAGTTCACCCGGGGGTAACGAAGTGAAGGGAGTCCTCTCATCTGCACCAAAATTGCTCAAAATCTCAAAGTCCAATGGACTTTGAAGAGGAGCAATAACGAAACGTATTTTGAGTTTTGCAGTTGCAAAATAATAATATGTGTAGTTTATTGCAACGAGCGGACGTGGCGGAAAGATTCGTCCCACACCATTTTGGTGAGGGAGTGATATACACTTTTTGCCGAGGTGGTGAAACTGGTATACACGCAGCCTTGAGGTGGCTGTGCCGGAAACGGTGTGCAGGTTCGAGTCCTGTCCTCGGCACAAGGTGAGAGTTCGGATTTTGCGGAACACTATTGAACCAACGATTTCAATAGTTGTGTAGCAAAACAACAAATTGTGAAATAATTTGTAAGTCCTCTCGTGCGCACAATTTATCAGAGCACTTAGCTCAGCTTGGTCCAGAGAACCATCAGCCATTGGCTGAGGTTAGAGCATCTCGTTTCTTTTTACCGTCAGGTAAAATATCAGATGAGCAAAATGTGGATCCGTAGCTCAGTTGGTTAGAGCGTCTCGTTTACACCGAGAAGGTCAGAGGTTCGAGTCCTCTCGGATCCACAGTTTGCAGCAAGTTTCTGGTTTTAGTTAAAATCGGAAAGTAAAGTTCAACTGATACAAGCCGGGATGGCAGAGTTGGTCAACGCACGCGTCTGAAAAACGCGCAATGTCGGTTCGATTCCGAC
>CAZBKB010000028.1:0-10542 GCA_964492425.1 uncultured Gammaproteobacteria bacterium
CCACAAGAGATACTTGAAAGCGAGCTAGGTGTTCGGATTCAAACTAGAATGTAGCAAAAGGCTTTACAATAATTACACCGATGAACAAAATAATAACAGGCGCATAAATGTATTATAAAAACCCGCTCACCTATCTCATCCCTTTTCTTTTTATTGTGTTACTTTTTACAAACTTGCAAATTACAAAAGAGCAGCAATTTGTACTTCTTGCAAAATCATTTCAAAACAGCAGCCTTGCACTCACAAATCTCGGGGAAAACATTTCCGACACTTCTCCCTATCAAGGGAAATACTACTGGCCGCTTGGACCATTCCCGGCAATTATTATCTTGCCTTTTCTCTTTATATTCCAAAACTTCTATCAAAGTTACCTCTCGTTTCCAATATCGATATTAAACTTTATCCTTTTATTTCAAATAGCAAAATTTTTAGGTTTAGATAAAAAAAAGTCACTTATCCTTAGCATCTTTTTTATCTTTGGTTCAATTTATACCCCGCTGGCAGCAATCCCAGCATCTTGGTATTTTGCACAAACAGTAGCTTGTTTTTTAACAATTGCTGCAATTTATGAATTCTTAGTAAAAAAAAGTTATTTTATTCCTGGAGTTTTAATTGCGGCGGCCACTGCAACCAGATTCAACCTTATCCTTGTATCTATATTTTTTATAATCCTGGCTACAGTTGAAGGTACAAAACCCACAAAAATTATTAAACTTTTATTACCAATAACTGTATCCGTTATCCTAATTTTCAGCTATAACAACCTAAGGTTTGGCAACCCCCTGGAAAGCGGCTACAACCTGCAATTAATTCCCCAAGAAGCACTGGCAAGAAGAAACATCGGTCTTTTTTCTACTCAGCACATCCCTTCAAACCTATACTATATGATCTTCAAAGGTCCTGAAGCAGTATTCAAAGACAGTAGCAAAGAACTTACATTTCCATATTTAAGTTTCAACAATTATGGACTCAGCATATTTTTTCTATCCCCAATCCTTCTCCTCCTACACAAAGCCAACTTTAAAAACAAACTTATCAAAACAAGCACTCTCACCACTTTTGTACTACTCATCCCTATACTTACCTATTATGGAATAGGCCAAAAGCAGGTTGGTTACAGATACGCCCTGGATTTTTTCCCATTCCTTTTTTTAATGCTCACAGACGCTGTAAAAAGTATCAATATAAAACTACTTTATTTGATTGTTTTTTGGGGAGTCTTTTTCTCAATAACCTTTACTCTATTCTATATCAGCGGGCTTGATCTCTAACCAAGCGCTACTGCCATCCCCCATACTTCCCGAGCCCCAGCTCTCTTTAACATTTTACAGGCCTCGGCCATAGTCGCTCCTGTTGTAAAAACATCATCTACCAACATGTAATCTCTACCATTAACGACAGACCTGGACACCTCAAATGCACCGCGGACATTTACGCGCCTCTCACTTCGCGTCAACCCCACCTGAGTTTTTGTCTCGACACCTCTTACAAGTAAATCTTCCCATCCAACACCAAACCGTTTTGCGAGTATCCTGCAAATTAACTCAGCCTGGTTAAAACCTCGCCATCTCCCGCGCCGAACATGAAGAGGTATCGGCACGAGTGTAAAATCACCAGGCATACTAAATTTCCAAATTGTTTTAGAAAATAAATCTACAATAAATTCTGCGATATCCCAAACCCATTTATACTTTATCTTCTTGATTCCCATCTTTACTGGACCAACATATCTAAAAGCGACAACAAGCCCATCCAAACCATATTTTGTCATGCAACGCGGATGGGTTTTCCCACCAACAGCTTGCCTCTGACAAACAGGGCAAACAGGATTCTCAACAAAAACTATCTTCCGCTGACAGCTCTCGCAAATATAGGAACCAATATCACCGCACCAAACACATTTTTTGGGGAAAAGAAAATCCAAAAAGTTCATAGTTAATAGTTCACAGTTCATAGTACAACATCTTTTTTTGATTTTGAATCCAGTTTCTGCTATTATTACATTCCAAATTTAATTTGAATCCGGCTCTGCCAGTCCAAATTTTTCCTCTAAAGGGAAAAAGGAATAATAAGGAGAAAACCGTAAGTTGTCTCCTTAGAGCCAACGAGGGGATGTATTGTTTCGACAGGATCGCACTTTGACAAACTGCAAGCCGAACACGATTCTAAAGCGCGTTAAGCTTTGAATCAAACTTAAGTGCAAACAGAAATGTTGCACCCGCTTTTGCTTTTGCCGCATAAGGTAAGAGTTTAAAAGCTGTCCTTTTGGTTTTTTCTCGGTGAAGCCATTGGGGCATAAATTTAGCCGGGAGTAGATCTCTGGTTTCTGATCAGGCCAAAGATTGAAAAAGATCGATCTATGTTCAGACTATTCCTGTTAGTCGGAAAAGGTTTGAACGAAATTTTAAAGACCAACTAAGCTTGTAGATGTTTGCAAAATGTAATCTTGGACGCCGAGTCACTCTCGGCCATCTCCACAATTAACCGCGTCCTCTCACTTCACGCTCAATATCGCGCTCCACAGTTTTCTTTCTAAGTGCCGCTCTTTTGTCAAACTTCGACTTGCTCTTAGCCAAAGCCAGCTCAACCTTTGCCAGATTCCCGCGAATATAAATTGAAACCGGCACAATCGTCAGTTTACTACCGACAATTTTCCCCTGCCAATTCAAAATCTGGTTTCTATGAAGAAGCAGCTTGCGCTCGCGTCTTGTATCCTTATACCTTTCGGACCCCATCCACGGATTAATATACGCATTAACCAAATAAACTTCTCCATCACGGATCCTGGCAAAAGCCTCGGAAAGATCAGCTCTACCTGCTCTTATTGATTTCACCTCAGCACCCAATAATACAATTCCAGCTTCGACTTTTTCCAAAACTTGGTATTTGAACTTTGCTCTGCGGTTATAAATCCTCATAACCGTTTAACATTAGAAAATAAAGAGAACCATCAGTATAAATGAGAATATCGAAATTCTAAATAATATAAAAATCCTCTTTCCCAAACGCATAACTGTTCAAATATTTGCCACAAGCACCATGCTTCCAACAGCAATATAAATTTTCCCAGCCTCTTCATCCACATAAAGATCGCCGGCACGGGCAAACTTACTAGAATTGTACGATTTCTTATAAACACCATCTTTGGAAATCACAACAAGCGCAGAATTAGCCCTATCAATCACATAAATACTATCCAAATCGCTGTTTGTATAAATCTCACCCAACTCTCCAATTCCACTAATGCCTTCTATATTAAAACCGTCATTTGCTCCACGCGTATACTTCAAAACCTCAGTGCCTCTAGTTACCCAAATTGACCCGTCTATTGCAAAGCGCGAATTATCTGCAAATGCCTCGGGAGCTTCAAGGTAATTCGCACTTTGGGCATAACCGTCCGCAATCGGCACAAATTTCAAAATTTGGTCTGCTTTCAACAAATAAATATTTCCCAGAAACACCGCCATATCTTTCACTCCATCACCCTTTGCAACCTCCTCACGCGCTCCATCAGTTCCAAGTCTGAAAACTTTACTACCAGATAGTGTAAATATCGAATTATCATAGACGAAGCCGCCGTCTGCGTTCTCACCAGATACTTCCCGAACCCTTCTGCCAACATCACTCACCTCAATAGTACCATCGTCTCCAAACACAAAAAAGTTACCCGAACCCCGCGAAAAAGATGTAATTTTGCCATTACTCTCAAAAAAGTTTTCAAAATCAATGCTTGCCAAATTAGCAGTCTCGCCAAGCTTATCCTGTATCTGTCTTTGTAAGGCAAGTGCCTCTTCATCTTCAGGCTTGATCACCAACGCAAGCTTAATTTCACCATCAGCTTCCACCAGAAGACTCCTCGCCTTCTCTTTATTTAAATCCAACACTCCAAGCGCCTCGTTGTATTTGTTGCCAGCCACTTGCAAATGGCCTCTAAAATCGGCAGCTGTAATCGCATCTTTGCTTTTTTTTATCGTCACAAACCCCGAAGCAATAAGAACCGACACAATTAGAACCGCCAAAAATATTAAATTCCTTCGCAACCTAAACATTGCCCCAATATCACCAACTCGAAGCTTACCCAATTCACGACCCAAAGCAGAAAACAATCGAATAGGCTGTCCGCCAATTGCTGATGGTGAAGCAACTTCCTCATCAATATCCCTAACACTCACCACCTTATCCTCAACACTATCCTCTTGAGGTTTTTCTCCATCGCCATCGTTGGCAGATTGGCTCTTTAAAGATTTTTCCCCCCCAACTCGAACAAACAATGCCCCAACCTCACTTTGATCATCAAGCGCAGAAATATCTGTCGCCAAACCATCTATCACATCTTCAAAATCATCACTACCCCTTGCAAAAACACCCGAATCAAAATTTTCAACAAACTTATCTGTGCTAATTAAAACCAAATCGCCAGATTTGACTCTTCCAGAACCCTCTCCGAACTTAACCCCAAACGACTTTTGCAACCTAAAAACGTTGATCTTTACCCGCTCTCCATGTCTTGCAATATAAACTACTCCCTTGTAAAAAAACGCCAGTGCAAAGCTAACATCCGCACCCATCCCCTTAAAACGGCTAACCTGTCTATCCCTAACTGCAACCAGCGCAGCAAAAACACCATCCTTGACCTCAATTATCTTCTTAACATCATCTTCAAACTCATCATGCAAGAAACCACTTACATTCTCAATATTTTCAATTTTTGCAGTCTCTACCAGGACACAACTTACAAGTACTCCACTTCCACCGCTTTCAATAGTCACATGCTTCGAGAACACCCCACACGAATATCTCTCATCTCCCGCTCCGCTAATTTTCTCGACTTTAAAGCTCATATATCAGCTAAAATTACCCAAAACTAAAAAAAACACTGCCACTGAAACACCGATATGAACAATACCCATAAATCGCAATAGCGGCGAAAGCGGTGTAGGCAGTTTTCTGTTCATAATCACAATTTGCCTGTATAAAATAACCGAAAAGAAAATATAAAAAACCAAAAAAAGTAAAAGGAAAGCTTTTATTCCAAAAGAAGCATCTAAAAAACTCAAAAAACCAAAGCTGTTTGAATCTACAAGCATTACTTAATCTCCCCCGGAACCTCTGCCGACTCAAGTCTGACTTCTTCAAGTATTCTGCTGGAAACCTCATCCGGCTTCACAACATGATGAAACTCAAATTCCGGTCGTTCCCCTGCAGTCTGCAAAAAAACGTTACCAAAGTGGAAGAGAGTTCCAAAAAAACCGATTATCTTTGGGCTTACATCCTGTATCTGGTCCAAATTTGCATATGCCGTTTCTATATGCAATATTCCCCTATAATCAAAATCCACAATCCTCTCATTAGTCAAAATGTAAACATTAAAATACCAATGGATAAATTTTGAAAAGGCAAAACCAAAAGTGAAAAGGTACCAGCATATCACCATCCAAAACAATTGTTTTGGCTCTAAAAAATCACCGAGATTAATCCCCGCAACTCCAACCAGGGGAGTAGCTAAAACTGGCAACAACACTACTAGTACAATTTCCAAAACTGCCCCAAGTTGAGTAATCCAATGCTGTCTTAGAAGAAGAATAATTCTTTCACCTTTTTCTTGAGTATCAAAACACACACCATTCGGGTTATGTGCGAAAACCGCGAAAGGGTTTGTAGTGTGCTGATGGAAATCTCGCCCTTGGTCAACCATCAAATTAATTATATATCCATATCCACCGAGATATCAGCTCCCGCCTTAATCTACCTCACCAGCACCCTTGAAACATCATCGCTCCAAACTTCATGAAACCCTTCAAAGCAACCAATGTTAAAACTAGGACTAACAATGACGATCTCAATATCATACTTGGACATTACGTCGCACTCACCATTTGAAACTTTCATATAGTCACCTAAGATACTCACACCATCACGCTTCCACCCGGCCATCCTGCCATCTATAAATACACGCCTTCCTTTCCCCTGCCAAACAAGATACCCTCCCCAGCGGTATTCATTAAACATGTTTCCATAAATCTCATTATCATTTAAATATTCAATTGCACTTACTGGATACTTCAAAGAAATAAGCGCAGACGAAAGACCCCATCGTCTATTGGCACCAATTACAAAATTTATAAATATAACAAAAGCACAAATAAGAGAAATATAGCCCAAAAAAATCCACTCTCGACGACCAAAATATCTCAGAACCGAAAACGGAAGTTCTAAATGCCTACTTACCAAAAATACAAAAATTGCAACCCAAAAAGAAATCAGGTTCACGGAAACAAATGCAAAAGCAAACGAAAATGCTCCAACCATAAACCACACCGGATTGATCTTCTTGTTTCCAAAAACAAGCATATACACAAATACAATCCCGCTTATTGCAAAAAGTATATTAACTGGATAAAAAAACGCAGTAGGCAACCATTCCGCAATATACGCCAAATTTTCCCAAGTCCTAAAATCGTCGACAACTCCACTACTCCATAATTTAAACGGAAACGGTGTAACAAACGACCCCAAAATCGATGCAACAAATGATACTAAAGCCCACCGGTTTACCGATTTTTTAGAAAGAAATTCAAGTGTCAGGTAAGTGCCGAATATTAAAATCGCAAAAACAAATCCGCGGTGCACATTTGCCCACAAGGCAAAAGCCAAAAAGAAAACGATGCTAAAAATCGGCTTCTTATATGTCCCATGCTCTAAAGCCAGGAGTAAAAGTGAAAAAAACAGAAAAGAAAACACATATGGTCTCACGCCCAAATTAGCCACTGGAAGAAAAGCAACCACAAACACTAAAAATCCTACTATAAGGTTGAGTTTTCTAATAAGAAGCGAGAAGCCAAAGGCACCTATGGCCGCAAACAAAAATACCAACATTACAAATCCAAACTTTTCCAAAAACCATGATACAAAGACTTCATATAACAGATAGGAGTTACCCCATACATATCCGCCCATTGTCCAAGAAAAAATATCCTTCTTCAGAATCTCACCGTTCTTAAGTATGTAATCACCTATTGCTACATGCCAGCCAAAATCCGGATCAACAATAAATCTCGAAAACATTAAAAATAAAATTACAAAAAGTACACTACGGCTTAAAAAATTTGGGGGGCTACTTCTTTTCAATGTTGTAAAAGGCAAACCCGCTTTGAGGAATTGAAAGATAACCAGGTGCTCTAAGATTAAATGCCCTCTTAAAATCTTCTCCACTTATCGAAACACCGTTGATATTCACATTGGCAGTTGTGCCATTCCCTTGGGAAACCGATATGCTGGCAGCAGAGGAAATCCCGCCGCTTCCTGACACTAAGTTTCTAAGCTCATCCATGCTATACGGGTTTCCTCCCCAGCAAGAGGTAGTAACAGGCGTAATCCGGGAAGTGTCTATCCCATCACTGTTTCTCAAAGCAATTGCCGCATTCACAATATCTGCCAATTCAACCGGTGAAAGCCACGGGTTAGATCTGCCACACTTGTCCGAGCTAGGACTGTATCCCTTTGTGTACCAAGCCTTATAAACCCAAGGCGAACCGCCGGCCTTGTCCCACGATTTATCGACAAAATTTCCTCCGCCCCCTCCGTCCGTCGTATCCCAACCAATTGGAGAGGCAAAACCACCATGAGTCGATGCATAATACGTAACAACATCCTCCAAAACCTGCCCGTGCGTTGAATCCACCGCACTTTTCCAGTTATCAGGGACATTATCCGATTTCGACTTACTAAATACCTGACACGACTCAGTCGTACAAATTTCCTTCCCTTCTATTTTATATCGGTAAGCATAAGTCCTAGCCGCCACGGCCTGTGCTTTCAGGGCCTCCATATTCCAACCGGAAGGCATTTCGGCAATTCCATAAAGGTACTTGGTTTCAAAATCCATTCCACCATACCCGGATACATTAATATTCCCTCCAGTATCTTTCCCTACAGGCTCCTTACCGTAATACGCTTTAAGGATTGCACGAAAATCCTGTCCCGACTGCGCACGTCCCCGTGCCCCATATTGGCTCATACCCTTTCTGTGAGTATGGGCGCCAAACGCAAACACCGCAAAATAACCCCCGGGTGCAGACTCACGAAAGCCCTTTATAGATGCATTGTAATCATCGGCCAGTTCACTATCCCCAATAGTGGCAGTAAACTCCCCACTTCTTGCATTAATAATTTCCTGCTGACGCGCGGAAAGCGCCGCAATTTTGCCGGAAAGTTCGCTTTGGAAAGATTTGGCATTTGCAATTTCACCCTTTAAAAACTGACGTTGCTTGTCGATCGCAGCCTGCACCCCACCTAACCTTTTTTTATCATCCGCCAATTTTGCAATCTTAGTGCTTATTGCCTCAATAGTTTCCTTATCTGCTTTGCTGGAGTGTTGCTGGAAAGCAATAAGCTTCAGGATATCCGTCGCGTCCCCGGAAGAAAAAATTGTAAGAAGAGGAATATCCACAAAACTTCTGATATAAAAATTGCGGACAGTCAACGCCAGCTGCTTTTTTTCATCAACCAACTCGCTCTCACTCCTGGCCATATCCGCTTTGATCTGGCCAATCTTCACAATTATCCCCCCAAGCTCGCCCTCGAGCCGCTTTACCTCACCCTCCAGGGGAACCGTCGCATTCTGTGATGCCTCAAGCTGCCGCGCCAGATCGTCAATTTGCTTTTGCAAATCACTAATCTCATCAGCACGAGTAGCCTTAGCAGAGATAAAAACCGCTAAAAAAAGTATCAGGGAAAAAACAAAAAGTTTACGCATCGAGGGTTACTAAACTATACAACAAAATTGTACCAACAGCCACCTTGAATCACAATATCTCGCCATAGCAAATTATTGTGATAATATTGGGTTATGAATACTCAAAAAGTTGATACTGTGAGCCCAAAGACAAAAGAAGTTCTATTAATGATCGGGGCGGGTGCCTTTATCGCATCTGCAATGCTTATACCCGGTCTGCCTCTAGCCGCTAAACCTTTTATCAGTTACAAAAGAGAACAGGACTACAAAAAGTGGCAAAAGTTTAACCTTCCTCGATTAAAGTGGGTGCTTAAACGGCTTGAAAGTCAAAAAGAGATAGAAGTTAAAGGCGAACAGGTAATCCTAACCGAAAAGGGCAAGAGAAAAATCCTTAAATTCAATCTGGGGAATTTAGAATTGCGCAAAAAGTGGGATGGGCATTGGAGAATAATAATCTACGACATACCAAAACACCAGAAAAAGGAAAGCGACTACTTTAGACAGTTATTAAAAAGAATAAAATGCCATCAGCTTCAAAAAAGTGTTTACCTAACACCTTATGTTTGCGAAGACGAAATTGAATACATAAAGCAACTACTTGGAATTGGCTCAAGTGTTAAGGTATTAAAAGTCGCCTCATTAGAAAACGAGGAGACTTACAGAAAATACTTTGGTATTTAGTCTTGTTCGCCCCATGTAACTCTTATGATTCCTATCACAATTTTGCGCCATGGCAAAATTATGTGTTAAAGTTAACGAGCGATAAAAAACTCACTGCCCTAAAATTCTTCGGCAAAACCAGGATCCACACAGTAGTCGCCAGGCACTAGGGGCACTAGTTGCTAACACAATTTAACAATCTAGTAATGTAGCAATATCTTTTAGGAATATTCACCCTGAGTGCTACCGAAGGGTTCACCCTGTTTACCCTGAAGTCTTTGAAAGGGGCAGGCGGGAAACTTGTCTCTCACGATTTAGCTGAGCCACGCGAAAATAACCAACAAAAGCAGCAGAAAAATTAGACTTTAGACTTCACAAAACCAATGACCTTGTTGGCAGAATCATAAGCTTCTTGTGCTTTAGTGTCATCAAATCCTGCAAAACCACCCAAGTCAGGATACCTTGTCTCTATGTAATAAGGAAAAAGCACCTTAACATAATCACGCAACTCTTCAAATGCTGAGTCGATTGCTAAACAATCTTCAAGTACTGCGACTAAATCATGTATTTTGCGCAGTGGCCTTTTCTTTTTCAGAAGAAAACCTTTTAAAGCTTTCTCTGCTGCCTGCTGTGAAGCAAAACAAGCACCGTAGTAAATACTGGAATTAATACTCTGTTTGGCCCAATTTAAATCTTCCTCTGCCTGCCTCAACCATCTTTTATACTCTTCCATAAAGAAGCTTCCCTTCTTTCATAATCTGGGAAAAAAAAGTGCTTTTCTTGGGAAGCTCTCGCGCTTCCCGGGGTGTCAAGACTATCAGGTCGAGCGGAGTATTTGTCCTTATCTGCGTTCGTATGTCCCGCATCCTGTCAGTAAACGGTTTATTTGAATCGACAACAACCAGGAAATCAAGGTCACTATCCTTTTTCATCTCACCCCGCGCGGCGGAACCAAAAAGGATAATCGCCTTAGGGTTAAACTTTTTAATTTGTTCAAGGATTGAGCGAGTTTCATTCATATTCCCCCTATTCTATCACAACTAGCCTCAATTTAACCTGCCTGCAGGCAGGTGTATCAATACAACAATTTAACCGCTACATTCTAGTTTGAATCCGAACACCTAGCTCGCTTTCAAGTATCTCTTGTG
>CAZBKB010000029.1:0-8974 GCA_964492425.1 uncultured Gammaproteobacteria bacterium
TTTCGAGAAAGTATAATGACAACATTTAAGGAGAATTTCCAAACAGCTTTAATCTCCTTAGGCATATTTTTATTTGTTTATATATTTCTTGTACAGCCTCATAGGGTTAAGGGTGAGTCTATGGTTCCGAGTTTTGAAGACGGAGAGCTCTTATTGACAGAAAAAGTATCATATCGTTTTGGGGAGGTGCAAAGAGGGGATGTTATTGTTTTTGAGGCTCCAATTGGCAGAAAAGTTGATTTTATTAAAAGGATTGTAGGCTTGCCGGGGGAAAGGATTGAGATTAGGTCCGGCTCTGTTTTTATTAATGGCGTAAAGATAGACGAAGAATACATCGACATGGCATCTCAGGGAGATATTGAAAAACTACTTTCAGATGATGAATATTTCGTATTAGGTGACAACCGCCTTGCATCCAGCGATTCACGCGTTTTTGGTGCAATTAAGCGCAGCGTCATACGCGGTCGCGTGTGGTTTGTATATTGGCCAATTATTAAATCGAATGTTTATGCGGGAGTCCGTGTAATATCAGGAGTTAATTACTGAATCCCTGATTCTTTTGATAACCTGAGTCGTTTCTTCAACTCTGCCTTTGGCAACGATATGCATTTTGCTTTCAACACGGGATTGGCTGATTTTCACTTTTGTCTTGACGTTTTCGCCTGTTAATTTTTCGGCCAGTTCCGCTTCGAATTTATCAAGTTCATCGTTTTGAAGACGAAGAATCGGCTTTTGTTGTTTTGGTTGAATATTTTCTCTGGATTTTAACTTTCTGGCCAGCTCTTCTGCACCACGTACTGAGAGGTTTTTTGCAAGAATCTCTTTATAAGCTTCCAATACTAAATGTGGATCCTCAAGAGATGCAAGAGCGCGCACGTGACCTTCTGATGTTGCACCAGATGCAAGAGCATCTTTTAGTACGTCTGGAACCATTAACAACCTTAAGGTATTTGAAACATATGGTGCACTTTTGCCTACTTTTACGGCAATTTCGCCTGTTGAGAGGCCGAATTCGTCAATAAGCCTTTTGAATGCTTGTGCCCGCTCTAGGGGATTAAGATCTATTCTCTGTACGTTTTCGATAATGGCCATCTCCAACATTCCTTGAGGTGATGTTTCCTTGATAATCACAGGGATTTTTGGAGTTCCAGCAATTTTGGCAGCCCGCCAGCGTCTTTCACCAGCAATTATTTGGTAACCGGCAGGTGTTTTGGCAACAACTAACGGCTCCAATACACCGTGTTCACGGATAGAGTCAACAAGTTCTGTTAATGAATCAGGAGTAATGAGACCACGAGGTTGCAGAGGGTTTGGCTGCAACATATCGATGTCTAACTCGAAAATTTGAGTTTCTTCCACGTTATATAATATCTACAAACTTTTTACCTAATTTTGTTCTAAACTTAACAAAACCTTCTTTTATAGCGAAAATGGTGTGATCTTTCCCAGTTTTGCTACCAATACCGGCATAAAATTTAGTTCCGCGCTGGCGAATTATGATGCTGCCTGCTGTTGCAAGCTGACCGCCAAAAACTTTTACGCCAAGACGTTTGCCTGCACTATCTCTATTTTTGCTGGTTGCTCCACCACCTTTTTTATGAGCCATGTTGTGAATTTGTCGAATGATTAAAGACTAACGACTATTGCAAAGATTCTAACCAGATTTTCACAAGTTGTCAATCGACTGGTAAGTTATAGATTGATATAGATTGTTAAAAAAAGTTTTGCTTAAACAGATACCTAGGCCTTAGCTCTGTCCGGCCTCCTTTAACTCGATCTCTCAATTTACGGCCCCAATATTCTCCTAGCGCCTCTAATGTTACCTCATTTCCCCCCTGGCTTAATTCCTTCAATCTTTTTTGCTCGCCCTCGCTTAAAAGGCCACGTCCGTGCAAAAAGATAAGGTCTTTATATGCTAATCTAAACAGCATTGCTTCACAGGGAGTTTCGGGGCGGATTACATCGCACATAGCCCTAAATCTTTTGATCGGATGTTGTGCTCTAGGAACTTGAAATAATTTGACCCAATGATCTGTCGGGGTAGGTTCTCTCTCGTGCGATTGTGTAGTCATTTTAGCTTTCGATTTTTTCTATGTGAACGCGGGTTTTTTGCTGCCTGTGGCCGGTTGTTCTTAAGTATCTGGATTTTGATTTAAATTTGACCACCCTTATTTTTTTGCCTTTAAAGCTTGAGATTATTTCTGCCTTCACTTTTACTTTCTCAACTAAGGGTTTGCCAATTTTTATAGATCCACTGTTTGACACTAAAAGTACCTCCTCGAAGCTGACAATGTCTCCATCTTTACCCCTTAATTTTTCGATATCTATACTTTGGCCTTCGAAAACCATATATTGTTTGCCGCCGGTTCTGATAACTGCCCAGTTGTTCATAAGCTTGGATTTTACCATTTAAGTATGTCAGTTTTCAAATGTTTAATGATTGTGTCGCAATATAGAGTATACAATTCCCAGTAGAAAAAGTGTCGTGAGAAGGGATGAGCCCCCGTATGAAACCAGCGGAAAAGTGATTCCAGTCACAGGAAGCAATGCTAGATTCATACCTACGTTTACCGTGAATTGGGTGACTAAAAAAGTGGTAATCCCGATTAAAATTAGTTGACCCAAACGGTCTTTGTCTTTGGTAAAACTAATAATTCTTATAATAAGCCATGCATAAATAGTCGTTAAAACGGCTGCTCCGGCAAAACCAAGCTGTTCGGTTATTGATGCAAAAATAAAATCACTTTCTGCTTCCGGCAAAAATTTTAATTGTGATTGTGTACCCTGTGCAAAACCACGGCCCAAGAGTTGACCAGAACCAATAGCAATTTTTGACTGGATTATATTGTACCCAGTGCCGAGAGGATCAATGTTGGGGTCTATGAATGTCAAAATACGGTTTTTTTGATAAGGCGCCAAGAGTTCGTAGGATAAAATCAAAATTATGGCTCCAATTGCAAAAAGTAAAAACAAATATTTAAATTTGAGACCTGAGGCAACCGTAATACCTAGCCAAATTGCAAATATAGCAAGCGAATTGCCAATATCCGGTTGAATTATGATAAATAGTGTTAGCGGCAGTATTAATAGAAAACTACCTATAACGTTTTGAATTTCTTTGGCGGATTTATCTTTATAGTAGAACGCCAATAAAATTATTGAAGCAACTTTAGCTATTTCCGAAGGTTGAATACGAAAAGCGCCAAGATCTATCCAGCGAACGGATCCGCGGATTGGGTCGGCAAATATTAAAAGTAAAATTAATGAAATTAATGTTGCGAAATACATTTTATTAGATACACCTTTTAGTGAATGGTAGTTAAATTGGGACGTAATATATAAAGTAATCAGGCCTAGAATCCAGTATATAAATTGGTTTGTTGCAAGGGATGAATTTATCGAGAATATGATAAGGAGTGATATTAGACCCACCGAAATTATTTGGGCTAGAAGAAGCCAATCCCAAGTATTGCGCATAGGAGTTATTTTACTATTTCTAACTTTTCTGCTTTTGCTAGTCTTTTTGCCAGCGTCTGGTGTTTAATTTCAACCTCGAATTCTTTTGGCCATGAAGGAAGTTTTACTGTCACCAATTGGTCTAATTTGCAATTTGCTTCTTTTCGAGCTTGTTGAATCTTGCGGATTATTTCGCGAGCTTGGCCTGCTACCAAATCCTGGTTTCTTGCAGACGTGTCACCAAAAATCTTAAATTCCTTTGTTTTTCCAGTGTATTTGAGTTTATAAACATTTGTTTCGTCTTTGACCAACTTTAATATTTCTTCTGGAATAGCTTCGGGGCCTTTATATTCAATCTTTCTATATGGAGTGCGGACATTTGGTCCATGAATCTTTCTAAAAGCATGTAATTTTGAAGATAACTGCATTGCACTGCGCATTGGTTTTTCCAAGGATCTCTCTCCCCACTCTTTGGGTATTTTAGGCCAAGTTGCAAGATGGACAGATTCTTCCCCGGTTATGTTTGTGTATATTTCTTCTGTGGTAAAGGGGATAAGAGGCGCCAAAGCTTTTGAATATTCTTTCAGGACTATCCATAAGGTTTGATAAGTACTGTTTTTGTCTTTTAGATTTTTGGCGCTTGGACCAACTCTTTCTCGGGACCGTCTGACATACCAAAGCGAAAGGTCTTGCATCAAAAGTGCAAATTGGCCAACAATTTCGGTGGTATCGAATTTTTCAAACCCATTTTCAGTCATATTTATAATATTCCCTTCGAGCCTAGAAAGCATCCATTTATCCAGGATATTGTTTGGAGTAAACACTTTGCTACTTGGTTGCCATTTATCAACAACTGCATAAGTCGTGAAAAAATTATAAATATTCCAAAGAATTAAAAGGAGCCCTCTGACTTGGTCTTTGTAAGTCTCTTGTGATATCCTGATATCCTCGCCTTTCATTACAGGACTTCCTAAAAGATAAAGCCTGAGGGCGTCTCCACCGTATTTTTGAAGCATTTCTTTTGGGTCGGGGTAATTTCCGTAGTTTTTGCTCATTTTCCTACCGTCGGTTCCTAAAATGACACCGGAAACCAATACACTTTTGAATGCTTCAGATCCAAAAATAGCCGTTGAGATTACATGAAGCACATAAAACCAGGCGCGAATCTGGCCGGTATACTCTGTGATAAAGTCAGGAGGGAAAAATTCTTTAAGATCTTTTTTTTCAAACGGATAATGCCGCTCGGCATAAGGTGCAGAACCTGCTTCTATCCAACTGTCTAAAACTTCCAGAACCCTTTTGGTATCCGCAGCACATTTTGGACATTTAATAATAACTTTGTCTATTTGAGGTTTGTGAAGATCTTTGATTTTTTGACCGGATAATTTTTCCAACTGGGAAATTGAACCTGGAACTATTTTTTCATCACATTTGGTACATTCCCATACTGGAACTGGTGAACCCCAATATCGGCTTCTTGAAATGCACCAATCCGGTGCATTCTCCAGGCTTTTTAGGTACCTGCCATATTTAAAATGCTTTGGAATCCAATTAACTTCTTCATTTGTTATTTTCATCTGACTTTTAAGTTTTTGGACATTTACATACCAAGCGTTCTGCGGAGCATAATAAAGACGAGTTTGGCATCTCCAGCATGTTGGAACGGTGTGAGTGTATGTCTCTTCCTTGTAAACCAGCCCTCTCTTTTCAAGATCGCTGTTAACCAATTTATTAGTATCCATATAGTAAGTTCCAGCCCATTTTGGAACGTCTTTTTTAAGAAATCCCTCTTCATCAACGTGTAGAACTATTTGAATGTTTTCTTTCTCCATGACTTTTAAATCGTCTTCACCGTAGGCGGCGATAGTTACAATGCCGGTTCCTTCCTCTGACGTGACGAAATCTCCAGGAATTACAACAAAAGCTTTTTTGCCAGGATCAACATTGTAATAATCGTAATGCGGGAAAAACTTAATGCCTACTAGTTCACTACCTGGAAACTCTTCAAGTATTTTGTATTTAGGATCTTTTTTTAAACTTCTAAGAGTATTTTTTGCCAAAATATAGTTTTCATTTCCTTGCTGAATTTTTACATACTTTAATTTTGGATTAAGGGCAAGTGCAGGAGTTGCGATTTTGTTCCAGGGTGTTGTTGACCAAGCAAGTAAAAACGTGTCTTTTTCGTCTTGAAGCTGATATTTATAAGTATTGGCCGACTCGGTGATTTCTTTATAATTATCCGCATCCATGGCAACTTCAAAATTTGAAATTGGTGTTGCGCAGTGAGGACAATAAAGAGAAACACGCAGGCCTTTGTAGATATAACCTTTGTCGTACATCTGTTTAAAAACCCACATCACGGTTTCCATGTAGTCGAGATCCATGGTTCTATAGGCGTTTTTGAAATCGACCCAACGGCCAACGTGATCTATATACCATTCCCATTCACTTGAAACCTGGTTAACATAAAGCTTGCACTCGTCGATAAACTTTTTGACGCCTATTTTCCCCTCGATATCTTTTTTACGCTTTACGCCAAGTTTTTCCTCTACTTTGTTTTCTGCGGGAAGTCCATGACAATCCCAACCCCAAACCCGGCGCACATAATATCCTTTCATGGTCATATAGCGAGGGAACACATCTTTTGGGATTGAAGAAAGAAGACTGCCATAGTGAGGCAATCCGGTTATAAAAGGCGGACCGTCTAAAAAAGTCCATGCTTTGCTTTTGGGATTTTTTTCAAGAGACTTTTCAAATATTTTATTGTCGCGCCAGTATTTAAGAATTTTTTCCTCAAGGGCGGGGAAGTCGATATTGGGATCAACCGGCTTAAATTTTCGGGACATAGATAGGCTTAATTATTGCAGAAGAAAGCTTTAGCTTCAAGAGAACTAGTCTTATAATGATTATCTTTAAGAATAGGCATTTGTTTTATTCTACAGCTTTTTGGCAAAGAAATAGGAAATAAACTATATCAGGCTATTAACCTTCTTTTGAGCGGGAGCTCGCCATTTTTCGGACGATGGATTTTTTATCGGTTGTGGTTAAAATTAAAATCATTAAGCCGCTTTAATTCCTTGTAATGGCATTCGCACTGACTCGTCAGGTAAACCATTCATTGGTAGAATTGCAGCAGCAAAATTAAGACCGGCGCCGAAAGTTGCTGCTAATACTATGTTTCCCTTTTTCAGTCTTCCCTCTTCCCAGGCTTCGCGCATGGCAATTGGTATAGATGCTGCTGATGTATTACCGTATCTTTGGATATTCACAAAAACTTTCTCTGGAGGGATTTTTAGTTTTTCACCTGCTTCGGTGATAATTTCCAGATTTGCCTGGTGTGGAATAAAAAGATCAATGTCCCTCAGGCTTAGTTTTGCTTTTGAAAGTACGCTTTCTGAAATTTCGCAAAGCCTTCTGACTGCTTGTTCTTTTACAACCGTTCCATTCATCCGGATACAGTTAGTGTCTTCTCCTCCTCGTGGATTTACACTACCACCAGTTGGCACATATAAATCGTACAGGTAATCTGGGTCTATTTCATAATCAAATGTTGCCTTTGGCGTACCTTTAGGGACATCCACATCTACTAGGTCCATTACAACAGCCCCTGCCGTCACCAAATATTAAAAAAGTATCAACAGTCTTTGTGCTAACTCCTTTGCTTGCTGGTTCCGCCGCAACACATACTAAAGGCCCTCCCATTCCATAGTCGCTAGTCAAGTCTGTATATGCTGTCCTTAAGGCATGTACAAATCCTGGGCAAGCACCGGATACATCCATGGTTGCGATTTTATAATTTCCGGAAAGTTCTTTGGTAATGATGCTACCCGTGGGCACACCCATGTAATCAGGTAAGCCCGTTGCAACAGTCATAGCTTTAATATCTTTAATGTCTACTTCAGCCATTTCCAGCGCTTGTGATATTGAGATTTTTGCCAAATAAGAAGCCCCTTGGTCTGCTTCCAGCCAACCTCTTTCTTTAATACCCACACGCTCGGTCATTCTTTCCACTACTTCGGGCCGTCTACCAAGCATGAACGCAATATCCTGATTCGTGATATTTCTGGGACCTCTTGCTTTTCCAAGGCCAATGATTTCCGGCCTGCGTTCAACTGACATACTTGTGGGATTTTAGCATTTACTATAAAAAAAGCAAATTTAACCTATTATAAATGAAGCAGTTCCTGCAACTTAGTTTTAGCAATTAATAGTCATTGAAATTTGTGAAAACGCCTTTTAGGTAGAGATAGGTTCCAACTACAAGGACTATCGAAGCACCGATTCCTATTGTGAAAAGTGAACTCGTCCTGGAAGCAAGCGAGCCCGCTAGAGTACTTCCCAGGGGAAGCATCCCGACGAACATAGTTAAATAGACCCCCATTATTCTGGATCGCATATTGTCCGGGGAAGCAAGTTGAACTAGGGTGTTTATCGTTGATACCTGCGTTAACACCCCAAAACCTGCAATAAAAAGCAGAATATGGGCTATTGTAAAGTTTCTGTTGAAGGCAAACAAGATTAGGGCGACAGTCGAAATAAGCATTCCCTGGGCAACTATTAGACCCTTCTTCTGCTTACTTGCCACAGCAGATGTAAAAATTGCTCCCAAAAGGCTCCCTGCGCCTGCTGCGGAAAGTAAAGAGCCCAGACCGGCAGCGCCGGAATTAAATATTTTTTCAGCAACAACAGGCATTAAAGTTTGGTACGGCCAAATAAAAACAGCTGTAACTGTTGCAAGCAGCATAAAATAAAATATTTTTGGATGTGTAAACGAATATTTAAGACCTGTTTTCATTGAATCGAAAGGGTGGATATTTTCTTCCAATCCATGGATAAAAACCGGTTTTATATTATAAATCGCCCATATGCCCGCTAAATAGGTGAAGCCATTCAAGATAAATGTCCAACCTACCCCAAATGAGGTAATTAGTACCCCTGCCATTGCAGGCCCTATAAAACGGGCACCGTTGAAAATACCATTGTTGATGGGAATTGCTGAGGCGAGATCGCGCTTGCCAACCATTTCTACTATGAACGTGAGCCTGGCTGGAAGATCTACAGAGCCTATCGTGCCACTTACAAATGCAAGGATAAGAATCACTGGAAGCGAAGCGACATTGTTAAAGATAACGACACCAAATAGAATAGCAACAGAAGCATCCAAAACCTGCGTCCAGACAAGAAGCTTCTGTTTGTTGGCCCTTTCTACAAAGACGCCTGCTACTGCAGAAAATAAGAACATCGGCACCCCAAGCATTGCTGCCGTTATTCCAACCCAAAACGGGGAATGGGTTAGTTGAAAAACATAATAACCCAGCCCCACCTGCTGCAGCCAAAAACCAATGAGAGAAATCGCTTGACCAGCAAAATAAAATTGGAAATTCCTATGCGCAAGAGCCGGAAAGATTGATATAAACTTCACAGGTAGCTGGACAGGCGCAGCTCCTGCAGTGGCTGCTGTTATTTCCAAATCCTCTTTTAGTACTTTTATCTCCTCTGTTTTTGCCATTCTAATATA
>CAZBKB010000030.1:0-8260 GCA_964492425.1 uncultured Gammaproteobacteria bacterium
TCATTTCCCCGTCATCTCTCTTTTTTGCAAAAAACTTAGAAACTATTGGTAAACCCCCAGCAAAATTCCTGCTTGCGCCGCCTCCGCTTTGTGCAAGCCTTAAAACCAGCAACGTCGAAATATAGTACTTCATACTATAAATAAAGAAGAATATTCCAAAAGTTAAAGAAAGTGCCGCAAAAAATATTCCGATTGGTGTTCCTGTTGGAGAAGTGACAATTGCCGACAAAACTTTAAATATGTAAAATCCACCGAGTAAAATTGCTACTAAAAGGATCTGTCCGCGGGTAAAAAGCCACAAAAGCTTGGGGATTGTCTTAAAAGGCGAAAGTATCTGCCTCAACCTGTAAGTTGGCAACTGCGGCTGGTAAAGTGGCGCAACCTTGACCTTGCCGGAGGCAAATTCGCCAGCAAACCTAAGTCTTTTCTCAAGAGTGTTCAGGTTTTCCCGCAAAAATATGTTCTGAACAGCATGATGCCCAATAATAGACTTTCCTTCATGCTTTGGTAATTCTTGATAGATTTTATGGACAGAATATTGGGGGTTTTTGCGAACTAAATCCAAAACCAAACCACGCGCTTCCTCACCAACAGACCTATGATTTCCATAACCCCTTTTATAATTTCTCGACAAAATGGAAATAATATCCCTTTCCTTACCATGAAGTCTTTCTGCCGTTTTATACCTGTTAAGCCAGCTGTAAAATGTCGGTCTTGAAATCTTCCAGGCTCTACAGACTTGAGCAATTGGTTTACCTTCTTTTAAATGTTGCTCAATTACTCGAACTCGATACGCAGGAGAAAAAGCCGTTGCAAAAAGAGTCTTTATTGGATGCTTAAGGCTAAAATCGTGTCTTAGTTTTTTGGAATTCAAGCCGTGCCTTTTCAGGACATTATGAACACCGTGCGCAGAAATTCTAATATCTTCCCTTTTGAGTTCACTGCAAAGCTTACTTATAGAAAAATCAGGTTCCTTTATAACAAGGTCAACAACTTTTTTCTCAACCTTCCAAGATATACTCTTATGGTGGGATTTGCCTTTTTTAAACTTGTATTTCAGTGATTTTGGGTCATTCTTGTAACTTTTAACCCAAAGGGCAAGAGTTTGTCGGCTGCATCCAAATTTTTTAGAAACTTTTTGCAGGCTATTACCGTATTCAATAACCTCCCGTACGGCTTTAACCTTATCAAAAAATGGCAGTCTTTTCATAACTGAAACTCGAATCGTCTAGATTAACCAGGCTAAATCTATGTTAGAAACTTCGGGAATAAAATGTCAAGAACTAAGCCCAATTTTGTACTTTACAACAAATGTCATACTCACAAACTTTTAAAGCTATATTGATTGATTTCTATCAACTGAGTAACAGACGATATAAAAAAATATAGAAAGGTAGCTACTTATTATACCTGACAAATTCAGCAGTACTCATAAATCTTTACACATTTTTATGAAAAATTCGGCATTTTTTTGCATAAAAATCATTAAAAAATGTTAGTCTTTGATAAAGCTTGGACCTGTTTGAACTTATTGTTTACCCAATATAAACTTATAGATTAGCCACGATTTTAATTATTCTACAGTATATGCACTAAATATTTTGATTAGTTTTGATACATTTTGTAAGTCTTGATTTAAAAGCTTACTTATAGAAAAATCAGGTTCCTTTATAACAAGGTCAACAACTTTTTTCTCAACCTTCCAAGATATACTCTTATGGTGGGATTTGCCTTTTTTAAACTTGTATTTCAGTGATTTTGGGTCATTCTTGTAACTTTTAACCCAAAGGGCAAGAGTTTGTCGGCTGCATCCAAATTTTTTAGAAACTTTTTGCAGGCTATTACCGTATTCAATAACCTCCCGTACGGCTTTAACCTTATCAAAAAATGGCAGTCTTTTCATAACTGAAACTCGAATCGTCTAGATTAACCAGGCTAAATCTATGTTAGAAACTTCGGGAATAAAATGTCAAGAACTAAGCCCAATTTTGTACTTTACAACAAATGTCATACTCACAAACTTTTAAAGCTATATTGATTGATTTCTATCAACTGAGTAACAGACGATATAAAAAAATATAGAAAGGTAGCTACTTATTATACCTGACAAATTCAGCAGTACTCATAAATCTTTACACATTTTTATGAAAAATTCGGCATTTTTTTGCATAAAAATCATTAAAAAATGTTAGTCTTTGATAAAGCTTGGACCTGTTTGAACTTATTGTTTACCCAATATAAACTTATAGATTAGCCACGATTTTAATTATTCTACAGTATATGCACTAAATATTTTGATTAGTTTTGATACATTTTGTAAGTCTTGATTTAGTGGACGTCAGGCTTTATATTAACAGTGCTTCAGCCCGCTAATCTCATAAACCTGCTCCTATCTTGCAATAAACCTAAAAATTGCTGCTAAAAAATGCTTTTATACTGGGGAGTGTTTACTGTAGGCTTTATCATCGGTACGATTATTTCGTTTATAATGTTTTCGGCAAAAAACCCCGAAGACGATCAGGATTACCGTGACCAAATATTTCCAAAGGCTAATTTAAATGTTAAACCTCAAGGTGCAATCTTCAAATCCGAAAGTACTATTTTGAATAACTCTCTTTGATTTAAACAGAAGCTTGCATCCCCCCGACTGCCCTTTTCCTGATCCATATTTCCAAATAAAAACGCCGTGCAATAAGTCCCAGTGTGGCAAAAGTCACCAGATATCCCAAGAATACACTCCATGGCCGCGTATAGACCAAATCAACCTCAAACTTTCCGGCACCTCGACTAGCTAGCACTATAAAATCCATCGGGTCGCGGACAACTTTCCAAGTCCCCTTACCATTAACACGCCAGCCGGAATCATAAGTTTGCTGGACTAAGACCGCTTCATCTGCATTCTTTTCCCCGCTTATCTTCAAATGGCTTCGGGAAACTTGTTCCACCCTCAGCTTCTTATCCGACTTTTCCTCCATCCACTTCAAATAATCGTTTATGGGCTCACTGTCAACCGCATTGCTTGGCTTCTTGATTGTCTTATATGCCTCATTGTCAACCACTTTGGCAAGACTGCTATTTTTCAGAGGTACGTCAAAAAAAACATCTCCATTCAACTCAGAGTTTACCTTAAGTACCTTATTAAATTTTTCCTGAGGCACTTTATAATCTTTGTACGTTTCCCCGCTCGCCAAGGTCGTATAAACCAACTTTCCGACATTAGCAATTTTCAGCCAAGCTAAAGCAATCTGACTATCCGATCCATTTGCAAGTTGGTAGTAAATATGGTCTGGCCAAAAATGCGTTGATGACTGGAAAAGCGCACCTCTTATTTGCGGTACATCCACAAAATAATTAAGCCAGAAGGCATAATTACCTGGTGCCATCACCCTCTCATTACTTCCGCGAGTTAACTCCTCTAGCTTAATGGCTACCTTATATTCATTCGTATTTTTAATATCACCAATCGTGGTTTGAGAAAAAGGTTTCGCATACACAGGCAACTTATTAACCATTTTAAGCCCCTGAGGGACCATCACGCCGACTATAAATACCACAAATACATATGCAGCCAATTTATACACAAAAACAAACTTCCCACTCCTTCTAAGAAGAACTAGATAAACATTGGAGACAATTACCCCCGCCAAAACACCAAGGGCCATATCTACCTCTGTAGTAAGACGTAAAACCTGTGGAACGTATTCTAAACGGTTCTCACCAGAAGCATAATATGCAAAAACCAAACCAAAAAGCACTAAAAACCATAAAATAGCAACCGGCAAAGCAGTAAATCTTGCAGCAAATTTTTTAACCAGAACAAAGACTGCCGTCGCAACCAACAAAAATACGATTATTCCCCAGGGAAACATTACAAACCAGTTGGAAAGTGCCCCCCCGCTTTCTCTAAAAAACGTGGCTATAAATGGCTTATTATACCAAAAAGCCACAAGCCCGAAAGTCATAAGCCCTGTAGAAATAAACTCCTTAAAAATCAAGATAGTATTCGATGATTTTTTTGTAAATTCTGCCAAGAAGAAGCATAAAGCCAAAAGCATCGCACCCCAAAGAGCAACAGCATTAGTAAGTGCCACAATTGCCAGAAAAATACAGGCCAGAACTTGATCTGTAAATTTATGCTTTTCCAAAAATCTGCTAAAAAACAGGCCAAAAAGAGGCAAAAATCCGAGTGCCAAAATGTGAGGCCCTTCACCCCAACGCACTAATATAGCAAAACGTCTGGGTTCTGCTACCCCACTTAATGTGTCCTGTGCCACTCCCGAAAAAAGAAGGCCAATAACAGAAGGAACCACACTATAAAAAAGGGCCGCGACAAATGCTCCACTCTTACTTTTTGCAATCTGCCAAACAAAAAAGAAGAGAGAGATGGGTGCCAGAACATATCCCGCAGCTGCAACAACCCGATATGCATGTGCAAAACTCAAACCGTTTAACTGATTTAACACTACCTCCAGAAATGGTAAAACCGGCGTATAAAATACATGCCACGGATATCCAAAATACCAAAGCGGTTGCCACAATCCGCCACCCGTTACCCAGAACTTAGCCATTTGAACATAGGAAATCTCAATCGATGCAATATTTTGACTAAATTCACCCTCAAAAAAATATTTAATTATGGAGAAATTCAGAATTCCCAAAGCAGCAACCATCAAAGAAGTAATTCCCAAATTAAAAAACCAGCTCAAAATTTTTTTACTCATCCGACTTAATATTTTTTGTTTTTTTTGCGAAAAAACACCTCAACCAAAAAAGATAGAAGCAAAACAATCACAATGCCTGTTCCCAGCCAGCCCATCAGCTGTCCCCAATCGCTAACATTCCTGGCAACAAGCTTAAAATTTCCTCCAACCATGCTCAAACCCTCCTGCTTATCGGCAATAACCGCCAGCCTTATTTTCGTCCAGAAACCATAAGGGCCGGCAACCGCATAAATAATAACAGGTGCAAAAAGCAGTCCTAAAACCGCCATTGCTAAAAAACTAACCAGTCCAAAAACCAAACCGCCAAGAACCTTCTTCATCCAGCTCCAGTTACCAAATCCAAATCTTTCTTCCAATCTAAGCTGGTCAAACAGCATTGTTAAAGCAAGAGACACAACGATTGCACCAAACATATTTAAATTGGAAACTAACCTATTCGGGTGCGACACATAAGATTGTTGAAAGAGTAGCCAACCCATAATAAGGCTCAAAAATACTACTAATAGCAAAAAGGCAATAAATATCCCCTGCCTTTTTTCCTGTTTGCCAAAAAATACAAATGAAAACAAAAACCCCAAAACTCCCAAGATAAAAGGCAACGGAAACAAGTACTTTAGATTGGTAAATGTTGGGCTCTCAAAAATTCCCAACGGCTTATTTAAAAAAATTGGAAAATACCAAAAGAAAACCAGACCCAAAGAGAAAAATAGTACCTGCAAAAAACGTTTAACTTTTAACCTTGCCATGCCGAGCAGAAACTCCGAAACCGTAATTATCCCCAACACCAAGAAAAGACTCAGCGATTGTGTTTGATCCGTTAAAAGTACAACGGTACTGGCCAATACCGTCATCACAAGGATGTTTTTTCCATCCAATTTTAAGAATTTTAAAAAAAGAACTGAAGCAAAAGGGATCATTGCAAATCCCAACAGTCCCCCATTTCCATACACAACTGTCAGAAAAGATTTTGCCGAGGCAAGTTCAGATACCGATAAACCTTGTCTCAAATGTGCAAAAACAAAAATAGGCACCGGAGGCAATATATATATAAGCGCAGCCAGAATAGAGGAAACTTGTCTTTTGGTAAGCTCACGAACAAAAAGATAAACACCCGCAGTTGAAAGCATAAATGATCCGATAAAAATCACCCGTACGATTTCACCAGATTCAAAACCCAAAGGCGAAAAAATTGAAATTATCCAAGGAATCAACGGTACAGAAAATGCCTCTTCAAAATTGATTTGTGAGACAATCGGCCAAAGCACAACAAAAGCAAACAAAACCAAAAATAGTCCAAAAAACAAAGTTGACCTATCCAAAAGTTTTGTTTCGTGAACGCTAGTGTTTTTATGCTTATCTTTAAACCAAAAATTTGATCTTTCGGGAATTTCCTGCTGAGGATCCATTAACTATTAATTTTATACAGCACACTAAGACCAGCACAATAGCAAAGATTCATATAAAACAAATGGGACTTTTCAAAAAAGTTAATTATGGATCGCCCGAGGAATAAATCCAAAAATATCTGAAGCTGCAAGTCCTTCACCAAAATGTTGCGCCGCCATTTCCCCGGCCCGACCATTAAGGTAAGCGGCTATATGGGCAGCTTCAAATAAACCCACTCCCCTGGCCAAAAGAGACGCCAGAATACCTGTCAACACATCTCCAAACCCGCCAGTTGTCATATAAGGACTACCAGTATTATTTGTAATGGATTTCTCACCATCCGTAATAATATCGACATTTCCCTTCAAAAGAACAACACTGTTAAATTTTCTGGCGGCATCTTTGGCACTTTGTAGCTTTACTTCAAAATTATCACTCAACTTATGAAGCTTCAAAAGAATTGCCAATTCTCCCACGTGAGGAGTCAAAACTAAATGTTTATTTTGGCACACTTTTGGCCTTTGTGAAATTGCAAATAGCGCATCAGCATCCAACACCATTGGCATATTAATTTTTACAATGAGTTTCTGAATTGCTGCAATTGTCAACCTGTGCCTTCCCATTCCTGGCCCTATAACAACCGCATTTATTTTGCGCACTAAAAGCAGGTCCAAAATGTCTGAAATATGCGTGTTTTTAAGGTAATCACCGCGCAGGGGATATGTGATTAAATCACACATCGTGTGAGAAGCAACATCAGCTGCCCTGGCCGGCGCAGCAACTGTCACAAGATCCGCCCCGCTTCTGACCGCACCCACGGCAGAAAGCGTCGCCGAACCGCTATATAACTTTGATCCGCCAACGACAAGGACACTCCCAAAATTTCCTTTGTGAACATTTACCGGACGAATGCCGTATATTTTTGAAAGATCCATGGGCAAGATAAGTTGTTATATCGCTAGATAGTTATCCTGACATGCGCGAAACAAGTACTCTTGTATCGTCACATCGAAAAAACAATCTATCAATGTAGCAATATATCAATATAACAAATTAAATGATATAGCAGAAAACCCACCCCACATCAACATTTCCTTCTTGACACATACAACCAAAAGTTTTTCTATTTACATAGCCTGCACAAAAACGTGCCACAAGAAAGACATTTCAATTCAGGTGGAGATCAAGGCGCACAAAGCGATTTTTCCGCACCCCAAAAACCAGAAAACAGCCTTCCAACCAATAGGCCGACACAACCACCAACCAGAGAATCGCTAATCGCAAAACACAACTTGGACACCTCAAGCCCGGCAGTTTTGGAAGCTCTCGATCGATACGATGCCTTAAAAGCAAATGCCAGAATTTCAGACTTTTTGGGCGTGCTTGGTGAAAAGATTACTGCTCCATTTAGAAGAACGACTAGTACAGCAAACAACCTAGCGTCTCAAGAAAGCGACATTTAAAATGGGTTGTATAGAAAAAACTCAATAATATCCGATCCTAAAAAGCCTGAGTAAATAATTAAGGTCTGGCTCATCGAGAACCGCAGTCGGGCTCTCTTCCCTGCCATCAAATATAACTACTGCATCAGGGTGTTCTTGTTCGATTTGCCTTTGTAAAGTGGTTTCAACCACCTCACGCCTCTCACCACCAACAATCTCATCTTTTGGCCAAATTCTTTGCGGCTCACCCTCTATCATGAGCAAAATATAATATTTTTGAGTGAGAAAAGCAACAAACAGGAAAGATTTAAGATTTCTCTCCACCCAAAAGCCGCGCCTCGGCAGACCAATCAGGAACAGGTTCGAGCGACCTGAATGTAGTATCTAACCTATCTCGAACCTCCCCAAGCGCTTCGCTTGAGGCAAACACTTGGGCACCTTCGCAAGGACGCGATGGATCAAAAATCACCAGCATCCCGACAATTGCTTCCCCTCCCCTAAAAGAAACCATCGTATCAAAGGTTTCCAAACTCTCAACCGGTTCCTGCTCATCAAGTCCCTGTTCCCACGCAACCTGACGGACCCGCTCTAAAATTTCGGCAGGATTGCCTCTAAACTCTACTCGATCCATAAGCGAAATAATAATCCCAGGAATTCAAAAAAGCAAATCGACTACAGTCGTCCTGAACCGACGCGGGAGACGTCCTGAAC
>CAZBKB010000031.1:0-7320 GCA_964492425.1 uncultured Gammaproteobacteria bacterium
CACAAGAGATACTTGAAAGCGAGCTAGGTGTTCGGATTCAAACTAGAATGTAGCGATTGATCGTTTTGCGTTACAATTTATATATGGACATTGCTGCCGATTTGGGTTCAGAGGCTAAACGACATAGCCAACATGTCGGGAAGAGCGCTATTAGCGGAGTTAGGGATTTTGGGACAGAATTTATAAAACAGCTGTTTGGGGGTGGAAACAGTGTTCCTGCAAATGTATCTGATGATCAGCTTGCGCAGATGGATAGTAATGATAAGGCCTTTAGTGATGCGGCTTACTTGGATACCCGTGCGCGTATTATGGCCATCTATGAAGAGTATAGGATGAAGAGACTTAAGGAAGAGGAAGAAAGACGGGAAAAAGAGCGGCTGGAAAGCCAGCAGAAAATGGCCAGGCTGCGAGGCGAGACAATTGTCCAAAAGCAGCAAAAACAGCAGGATATTGCGAATGCCATGGGAAAGGCGAGCGCAGAGACGGGCAGAAGCTATGGTGCGGAGTAGCTTTGACAAATGTTCAATATTATCATATAATAAATGGCTATAGGTCTTAAAATGATAGAATATTCGGAAGTTACGAGGCATCCTTTTAAATCTCAGGAAAGGATGACTTGGTATAGGATAAATTCTTTTTTAATGGATGTAGGTCAAATTGGTGCCGATTTGAAGCTTGGCAAGAGCGATCTGGTGCATATTGGGGGTACAGCAACCTTTTATCACGCGTATAATGCTTTCGGTCCAAAAGTTGTATCTCACTTTAGAGGTACACATGATATGGATGTAATCTGTTTTAATCCTGGAGCGATGCAAAGATTACTTGATGTTTTAAAAACCGATCCAGATTCACAAGTATCAGGTTATACGGTTTCTTACTCTCATCTACCTGATAAGAAAAAATTTAATGTTGTTTTAAAAAATTCACGAGTCCCTGGTTTAGCTAACGCAATCCCTATAGATTATTATGAGACGAAAACTGACAGAATTGATTTTAACAACCGCGTTATTAGTAGAGACAGAATAGTTCTCGATCCGCCACAAACACTTGAACTAAGGACTTTGAATCCGTATAAGACTCGAGGTTTGGTCTCAGTAGCGAGTTTAAGGGACAGTTTTGTAATAAAAATGGATGTCATGGATTTTTCAAGATTAGGCCTAAGATCTAAGGATAAGTTAGATGCTCTGACTTATTTAGCAATTTGTGATCAAACAGGATACGGTTTTTGTAATTTACTGGAAGCAGTAAAGCAAACGAGTAGCAGAGATAGTTGGTTAAGAAAGTTTAATGCGCTCGAAGAATTGTTTAAAAATCCCCAAGAAGAGTATGCCTTATTAGGTCAAGATAATCCTCTTTTGCCAAAGCAAGAGACTTTAACAAAAGCCACAGAGGCTATTCAAAAAGTTAAACGATCATAATTAATTTTAGGTTTACGTGATTTATAAGATAGTTTAGACTAAAATTGTCTTTGTGATCAGAATTTACAATTATTTATCCCGAAAAGTTGAGGAGTTTGAGCCGATTGGTGATGTTGTCGGCCTTTATACTTGCGGGCCGACGGTTTATGACTATGTGCACATTGGCAATTGGCGGACATTTGTTTTTGAGGATATTTTAAAGCGCACTTTAACCTTTAATGGTTATAAGGTGAAACATGTGATGAATTTAACAGATGTTGATGACAAGATAATTAAAAAGGCTTGCGAGCAAAAAATTCCAATTTCCACATTGACTGATAAGTACGCATATGCATTTATGGAAGATCTTTCAAAACTTAACATTATCCATGCAGATGTATACCCGAGAGCAACAGGGACGATTGAGTCTATGGTAAAACTTGTTGAAAAACTGCTGGATTTGGGCTTTGCATATAAGCGCAAGGATGGTATTTATTTTTCGGTTGAAAAATTTAAGGATTATGGGAAGTTATCTGGTTTGGACATGAAAAATTTAAAAAAAGGGGCAAGAGTTGCAAATGATGAATACGATAAAGAGGCTTGGATGGATTTTGCGCTTTGGAAGTTTCCTACTACGCCAAGGCTTCGAGGGGCAAGTCCTTCTCTGGATACACCTTCGGAGGCCAAGTCTGAGCCTAGCTGGGAGGCATCTTTTGGCAAAGGCAGGCCCGGTTGGCACATAGAGTGTTCTGCTATGTCAATTTCCGAACTTGGGGATCTTTCGACCAGCTCAGTGTTGAATTTAGAAAAATTTAAGACGATTGATATTCACACCGGCGGAGTTGATTTACTCTTTCCTCATCACGAAAATGAAATTGCCCAGAGTGAAGCTGCAACCGGTCGCAAGTTCGTGAATTATTGGATGGAAGGGGAACATCTTTTGGTCGAGGGTGAAAAGATGGCAAAACGGCTTGGGAATGTTTTTACGCTTGAGGATATTACCAAGAAAGCCATGCCTGACGGCAGGCAGGGTTTTGACCCATTGGCCCTTCGCTATTTATTTTTGACGGCACATTACAGAAGCAAATTGAATTTTACTTGGGAGAGTTTGAAGGCTGCGCAAAATGCACTTTTGAGCTTGAAGAGCGAGGTTTCAATATGGGATGGTCCTAAAGTAGGATGTGCCGAATTTGAAGGAAAATTTAAGGGTGCTGTAAATAATGATTTGGATATGTCAAAAGCACTTTCTGTTTTTTGGGAAATGGTCAAAAGCGATTATCCAACGTCTGCTAAGCACAGGTCTGCTTTGGTTATGGACGAAGTTTTTGGCTTGGGGCTTGGTGAGGTTAGAAAATCGCAATTGCCAAAAGGAGCGCAGGAACTTATCAATAAGCGCGAGGAGCTTCGCGGGAGGGGCGATTTTGCCGCTTCCGACAAGATACGCGAGCAGTTAAACAGTATAGGTGTTGATGTAGAGGATACTCCCGAAGGTCCAAAGTGGAAGATTAAGTTGGTAAGGTGACGGTGAAAGCAACTCTAATACTCTAGTGCATGAGAGGATATGATTCAGGTTGTTAAAGTTAAGGATAGAGATAAAGGACAGGTCAAGGCACACGGCCTGCTTTTGGATTTAGTGGACAAGGATACTTTACTTGCGCTTTCCGGTGGGACATCTGTGGATTATCGATCGATGATTGTAAAACCCCCACTTCGCCAAGGCTTCGAGGGGCAAGCAGATGATATTATCCCTGGTGCAATTTGTATTGTGGATGAGAGATATGGGGAGCCGTTTCACAAGGATTCCAACGAAAAACTACTACTCGATCAGGGCGTAAAGAGGTTTGCGGACGATAAATGTATTGAAACGCACAAAGTTTTGAAAGGTGCCAATTTAGAGGAAACTGCAAAACTTTACGATTTGGAAATCCGGGATTTATTTGCGAGGTTCAAAAAAAAGGTTGGGGTTATGGGTGTTGGGACAAATTTGCATACTGCCGGAATATTCCCGGCTAGCTATATGGCTCATTCGCCAGGTTATGTAGTTTGGGATGAAGTTGAAGATAAATATCCCGAACGAATTTCCTTAACACTCAAAGCGCTTGGGGAATTTACTGACTTTATTATAATGATATTTGGCAGGGAGAAAAAAGAAGCGTTGAAAATTATGCTGGATGAGAAGGAACACGACATGCAAAAGTATCCGGCAATTTTTTACAGGAAAAGCAGGATTAAAACTTGGCTGATTACCGATATAGAAATTTAAGGAACTTCTCGATAAACTCGAAGAGTAATTTGATATTGTTCGACTTTATGGAGAACTTCAATGAAAAAGTCTTGGAAGTGGTATGTTTACATAATCGAGTGCTTGGACCAAACTTACTACACCGGATTAACCTGGAAACCAGAACTTAGACTTAATCAACATGTTTCCGGATTGGGCGGTAAGTACACTGCAAAACACGGTGTGAAGAAACTGGTCTATGTTGAAGAATATAGTGATTTATCTGTGGCAAGAAATCGTGAAAGGCAGATCAAAGATTGGAGTCAAGTAAAAAAACTTAAGTTGATAAATGGAGAATGGTCGGATGTATGGTAATTCTCGACAAGCTCGAATAATATAGTTGTATGAAATTAGGATTTATTGGTCTTGGCCGAATGGGAAATAGGATGGTGGTGAAACTTCTAAGTGAAGGGCATGAGGTTGTTGTCTGGAATAGGAGCGAGGAAAAATCCGAAGAACTGAAGTTAAAAGTTAAAAGTGAAAAGTTAAAAGTTGCGGAAAGTATCGAAGATCTAATTGGTAAACTCGACAAGCCACGAATTGTCTGGTCGATGGTGCCGGCCCTTCGACTTCGCTCAGGTCGTTCGACTCTGAGGGATGAGCCCCTCGGCTCAGACTCGATGAGGTCTTCGACAGAAGATCCCACTCAGGAGGTTTTGGGTGAGGTTGCAAAATATGTTGAGGAGGGAGATATTGTTATTGACGGCGGAAATTCGAGGTTTTCCGACACTCAAAAATGGTACGAAACTTTCAAAAGTAAAAATATCAGGTTTTTGGGTATTGGGGTTAGCGGAGGAGTTATTGCTGCGAAAGCTGGATACCCGCTGATGGTTGGCGGTGACAAGGGTGCTTATGGTGAGATAAAACCGATTTTGGATTCGCTTGCAAAACCCGGTGGAGGCCACGAATATTTTGGTGAAGGTGGCGCAGGACACTACGTGAAGATGATCCATAACGCAATCGAATACGGATATATGCAGTCGATTGGTGAGGGTTTTGGTGTGTTGGAAAAATCACCTTACGACATTGATCTTGTTAAGGTTGCAAAGCTATACCAAAAGGGGACGCTGGTTAGTGGGTTTATGATGGAAAGGACAATTGAGGTGCTTAGTGATGACCCTAAATTGGAAAAGATTCAGGGTGTTATAGGTAAAGCGTCCGGTGAAACGATTTGGGCTGTTGAGGAGGCAGGGAAGCAAAATTTATTATTGGATGTGATTAGGCGTTCGCTGGAGATTCGGAATGAATCGGAAACGGATCTCCAAATACAGAAATCGTTTGCGGCCAGAATGGTTTCGGCGCTGCGCAATGCATTTGGGAGGCACGAAGTAAAGAGGAAGCAATTCCCTGATTTTTCCTAACTATAACTTATAGTTCCGATCTATCATCCCCTGTCCATGTGGATTCTTTGGTGATTTCTGTTATGTTAGTGGCTTAAATCTTGCAAATTGTCAGAAGCGGTGCTAGCCACTTTCGGCCGTCTTTTTCGATTAAATCATCCGCGGCTTTTGGTCCCCAAGATCCCGGTTTATAAGTTGTGAGCTTTGGTGAACTATTTGCCCACGCTTGTCTAATTGGATCAATGATTTTCCAACTTTCTCCCACTTGTCCTAAAAATAGTGTCTGGTCTCCCGCAATTATGTCCATCAATAATCTTTCATATGCATCTGGTTGTGGTTCATTAAACGAAGTTTTGTAGCAAAATTCCATATCTGCTGTTTCCAGTTCTGTTGTAAGTCCGGGCTTTTTAACAACCAAGTGAATACCAATGCCTTCATTTGGCTGGATTTGAATTGTGATGTGATTTGGCAATGGTTGTTTTTGTACACCTTTATAAAGTTCGTGAATATTTTCTTTAAATGAAAAAATTATTGATGTTACCTTACCGGCTAATTTTTTGCCTGTACGTATGTAGATCGGTACTTTTTGCCATCTCCTGTTTTCGATTTCAAGTTTTACCATCGCGTAAGTTTCCATTTGTGATTTGGGATCTACTTTTTCCTCTTTTAGATAGCCGTCATATTGTGCGTGGACAGTTAAACGTTCTGCTTCCTGTGACGTTAGCTTTTTTATGCTTTTTAAAAGTTCAACTTTTTTCTCACGGATTGCAGCTTGGTTAAATTTTGACGGTTCTTCCATAGTAGCGATTGCAAGAAGCTGTAGCAGGTGGTTTTGAACTATGTCGCGTAGAGCGCCCACCTTGTCGTAATATTCACCTCTTTTTTCTACGCCAATATATTCGGAATAGGTTACTTGGATGTGATCGATGTATTTATTGTTCCAAATAGGTTTGAAGATTTCGTTTGCAAAACGGAAGGCAAAAATGTTTTGTACTGTTTCTTTCCCAAGTATATGGTCTATTCTAAAAATTTGTTCTTCCTGGTAATAAGAAGCAAGTTTTTTTTGCAGGATTTGGGAAGATTCATAATCATGCCCGAGGGGTTTTTCAACTACAATCCTGGTTTTGTTGCCGTGTTTTGAGCAGCCTAACTGAAGATTATGTTTGCCCAATGTGTCAAAAGCTACTTCATATATGAATGGGGAAATAGCCATATATAAAATGCGCTGAGTGCAAGCGTTAAAATGTTTTTCGACAATTTTTAATTTTGATTCAAGTTTGTCGATATTGATATCACGCTCTAGGTCACTCTGGAGATATTCAATAAGTTGAGAAAAGCTGTGCCAATTGCTGTTTTTTGTACTGACAGTGTCAGTTAGAATTTCTAGAAATTGTTCTGTTGTGAATGGAGAGCGGGCAGCTGCGATGATTTTAAATTTTTGGGGCAGTAGCTTATTTGTGTAGAGTTTGAAAAGCGATGGAAAGATTTTTTTCCTGGAAAGGTCGCCTGTTGCACCGAAGATGACAAAAACTGTAGGGTTCATGAGTTACATTTCTCCATTGCTACATTGCTGTATAGCTAGAATCTTACAAAGATTAGATGGCATGATCTAATTTTACAACAATGGTTTGAAAGGTGTTAAAAAATGACCGGGATAGTTTGGAGATAGGTTGCCGAACTATCAATAGTTGAAGGGGAGTAGATTTCAACTGAACCGTTTCCGGCGGTTGGATGCTGGAATGTTATTGTAGCTTCAAATGGGCATGCGTCAAGACCCACGCAGGCGCTTGATCGACCTTGGCCCAGAATATTTCCATTGGAATCAAAGACCTTTATGATGACTGTCTGGGATGTGACATTTGCAGTTCCTGTCACTTTAACAGGAGACGAGATTTGCTCTCCACTAGTTGGAGTGCTTAGCTTAATTCCTGCATTCTTGATTTCCAACTCACTAGAGCCGGTATCCGGCTGGTTTGGAGGAATGTTTACACCCTGAATATTTGGTGTTGCGGAAGATGTGGCAGAAGGGAAAGAGTTTTGAGAATCTTGTTGGAATATGGGCTCAAGAGAGTTCCTGGTTTGGGATTTGTAAATAGTGTAAACACCAAAACCCAACAAAATGAAGACAATTATTATTGGAATTATTAGTTTTAAACTACTCATACGTAATGAGGCAGAAGATCCTTCTCCACTGGGGGGCAAATAGCAGTAGTGCTTATTCTACCACTTGTTGGCAAGATTTCAAGGTTTGCTACATTCTAGTTTGAATCCGAACACCTAGCTCGCTTTCAAGTATCTCTTG
>CAZBKB010000032.1:0-6902 GCA_964492425.1 uncultured Gammaproteobacteria bacterium
AAAGCTGGCAGGATGATTAGGGTTGAGATTGTTTCGGATACAAGATACCCGGTAAACCGGAGAATTGTTAGGAAAGCTGTAGTTGACTGTCTGACTCGTAATAAGATTGCAGGTGGGGATGTTGAGGTTTCGGTAGCGGTTGTGGGAAGGCGAAAAATGAAAATTCTCAGCGATAAATTTTTAAAAGATGGTAAAAATCACGAAATTTTATCTTTTCCGTATGAAGATATTAGTAATTTACACAGCGAAGGTTTTATTAATCCACCTGATGGTGTTTTAAGACTGGGTGATATAGTTTTGTGTTGGCCAGAAGTTATTTTGGCAGCAAGTGCTGATGATGTGATGGTTGATGATGAGCTATATTCTTTGACTGAACACGGTGTTGATCATTTACTTGGTAAGCATCATGAGTAAATTTTGAAATATGGTTTTTTACCGAAAATATAGGCCACAAAAACTTGCAGATCTTATTGGTCAAGAGGAGATTTCAAAAACTTTACTAGCACAACTTCAAGGTGGCAAGGTTGGACACGGCTATTTATTTTGGGGGCCAAAAGGTACAGGCAAAACGTCGACTGCGAGAATTATGGCAAAGGCTGTTAACTGCGAAGTGTATTGGAGATCAGGTCATGGAAAGTCGGATGTTAGGGAAGAGAAATTTGGTGAGCCGTGTAATAAGTGTGCAAGTTGTGTTGCTGTTAGTGATGGGTCTTTCATAGATCTTATAGAAATTGATGCCGCTTCTAACCGTGGTATAGATGAAGTGCGCGACTTGAGGGAAAAGGTCAAGCTCGCTCCGGCGATGGGCGGATTCAAGGTGTACGTTATTGACGAAGTGCATATGCTTACTAACGAAGCATTTAATGCTCTTCTGAAAACCCTGGAAGAGCCGCCAAAACATGTGATCTTTATATTGGCTACGACAGAGTATTCAAAAGTACCGCCAACAATTGTATCCAGGCTTATGAAATTTAATTTTCGCAGAGCAGGAAGGGAGAGTTTAGTAAATGCAATTAGCAAAATTGCAAAGGCGGAAAAAATTAAAATTAGTGATGATGCTCTTTTGGCTATCGCGGATGCAGCAGACGGTTCATATCGCGATGCGGTTTCTATTTTGGATCAGGTAAGTGTGACTCAAGCCGAAGTAAGGCGGGAAAATGTTATGAGACTTGTCCGCCTTGGTGGATGGGATCGTGTTGCGAAGCTGGTCGAGCTTGTTGCTGAAGGCAGGTTAAAGGAGGCTGTTTTGTTTGTGGATGAGTTTGGTGAACTTGGTCTGGATGTTTCTTCATTTATTAGGCAGGTGGTTTTAATGCTTGAGAAACTTTTACATATTAAAATTGGTGTGTCTGAGGCTGATTTGGATTTGTCTGGGGTTGACATTGAGATCGCAAGGGGGCTGGAGAGGAAGTTTTCCCTTGCAGACTTACAAAAATTAATTAGGCTTTTGGTTATTGCAGAAGGTGAAATTAAATGGTATCCCTTGGCACATATCCCTGTGGTGTTGGCTATTTGCAAGTTTTGTGACGATACGACACCAGTTGAAACGGTTGAGTTGGGGAAGTCGGTAGTTTCTCTGAAACTTGCAGAGCCTGCACGATCAATAGATCGTGCAGGAGAATCAAAAACAGATAAAGGCAAAAGAAGCGGTGAAAGGGAAAACATTAAAACCCTGAAACAATCGAAAGGAAAAAGAGGAACCACTGGTGAGGTTGAAAAAAGTTGGGGAGAATTTTTAAATAGAGTTAGGCCGGTAAACGCACATGTATTTGCTCTGCTCCGAGCAACAAGACCAGCTTCGTATGATGGGGAGCATGTGACGCTGGAAGTTTTCTACAGGTTTCACAAGGATAAGCTTGAGGAGCCGAAAATTATAAAGATGTTAGATGCACACATGGCGAAAACTTTAGGTAGGAAAGTCCGTTTAAAATTTACACTCGCGGAACGTGGGAGTAGACCAACTGCTACTGTTGCCAGGAGTAATGTGATAGAAACAGCGGGAAGAGATCTTGAAAAAATAGCCCAAGAAATATTTTCGAAATAGATGAAAAAGGCTCTACTTATTATAGCGTTAGGATTTTTGCTTTCCGGTTGTTTCCCTGGCTTGTCCAATCCTGGCAAGAGAGCTGCTGATCAACCTGGTGATTTTCTTAAGGGACGAGTAGCGAAAGGATTTCCTGATTTACCCCTGTATCCAGAGGCGAAACTTGCTGAATCATATGGTGATTCCGAATCTTATGGTGCAAGTGCTTATACCAAGGACGAGATTGATAAGGTTGTTAAGTTTTATGACTTGAATTTGAATGCGCTTGGCTGGGAGTCAACTTTTGTTCAAGATTCTAGTGCGAGGTATACTTTTGAGATTAAAAACCAGGGACAAAGAGGTTGGGTGATTATTAATACTGCTGTAGACGGAAAAACTGTTGCTATAACTTTTTCGGTTACTAAAAGATAAGTTACTATCTATTTTTCCCTGTTGACTTGTTGTTTGATTGAGATTAGATTCAAACTGCGAAAGTATCGCTCATTATGTTTTTTAGCTTTAGGGCAGTTTGGTATGCTGTACTTGTTTGGATTTTTGCTTTTTTTACTTCCGGAATTATTATCGCACCTTGGTATTATGTTGTAATGCCTCTACTGGTTCTACTTTTGACTGTTTACTATTTTGACAGTGGTGAGCTTAGAATAATTAAGAAAAAGGATAGAGATATGATAATTAAATACGGTTTAGGTGGAGCTATCTTTTGGTTTTTTGTTGCCGGAATTTTTAGCTTGCTTGAGATTGCTGGGTTTTATTATTTTAATTTGGCCTATTATTTTTCAGATTTTAGGAATGTCTTTTTATTTCCAGTGGTTCTTTTGGTGCCGGTGCTTTATGGAATAGTTCTTTCGAATGTTAAATTTAAAAAGCGTCGCAGCAGCATTTTGTCTCTTAAAAAAGGTGTTCAATTGCTGCGTTTTTGACCCATAATTCTTTTTTATGGTAAGCTGAAATCTAAATTATGCGAGATTTGGCACGACAAAATTTAAGGACTAGGTCTAGATCTGAGAAGAATTATCCAAGAGCTTTGAGGCTTGGGATTGTTGTTGCCTTGATAGTAGGTGTTGTACTTTTTGTTAATTCGGGTGTTGGTTTACCAATTGTTGGCGGGAGTGATGTGATGTTGCGTGATGCGCAACACGGTCTTATTCCAGTTGAGGTAAGCGACGGACCAATAGGAGTTGAAGGGGGGATTGACCTTATTAGCAACAAAGCAACATTTAGGAATGTAGGTAATATCAAGGCAAGTGCAAGTGCTGAAAGGGTCTATGGCGCAGGATCTTTTACAATGACGGTTAATGCAACTTTTAGTGGCGAAAAAGGCCACAGGTACCAGGTTTGGTTTACAGATGGAAGTGCCCAAGCAGATGCAGGTTTTATGGAAGGGTCCGGGAATTCGTGGACACTTGTTTTTCGGGATAAGGATAAAGGTTATTCGGACATGGACGGCATTTGGATTACAGATGAGCTGACGACAGAAGATAATAGAGCTGAGAAGCATCTTCTGGAGGGAACGTTTTGAAAGTTGTGATGGTTTTTGGGGCGTTTGACGGAGTTCACCCAGGGCACGTCGATTTTTTTAGACAGGCCAAGGAATTTGGTGGTTTGCTGGTCGTTTCTGTTGGACTTGACAGAAACGTTGAAAAGATTAAAGGGGAAAAACCACTTTTTAGCGAGAGTGAAAGATTAGAAGTTATCAGGCAGTTAAAAATTGTCGACAATGCTGTATTGGGGGCTGCAGGTGATTTTTTTCAACACATAAAGCGCTTTAACCCGGATGTAATTGCGCTTGGTTATGATCAGTGGGCGAGTGATTTAATGGTGAGACGAGAACTTGATAAAGTAGGCCTTGTCAAAACGCAAGTTGTCCGGCTTAAGCCTTACGATCCATCACGGGCTAAATCTACTATAATGAAGCAAAAATCGGATGAATTTAAACATTTTGCTGAAGATTAGGTTTTGGTTTCTAGCTTGCGTTTGATTTTTGTTTTTATTCCTTGCTTGTGCTGTTTAGACAGGTGCCTTTCTTTATTTTTGACAAGTAGTCTTTTCGCTCTGTCTTCGACCTTATCGATAGCAGCTTCGATGGTTTGATCTGTGCCTTTGATTTCCAGGTCACGACCCGGTACTGAAGCTTTTATCTCACAGATAAAGTCAGTGCTTTTTACCCTGTGGCTTTTTTCACCAATCAGCCAAACCGCGATCTTCTCTATTTTGGGGTTGTATTTTGAAAGTTTTGAGATTTTTTCTTTAGCGTAATCCTTAGCTTTTTTTGAGTTGATTAGGCGTTTTGTAGTTACTGTTAATTTCACTTGGACATTTTATTAAATTTAACCTGCGAGTACAAGGAAGTTGATTTTTTGGCAGAAACTTAGTAACCTTACTTACATGTTTGACAAATTGCAGCAGCTTAAAGAGCTAAAGAAGATGCGTGATGAGGCCATGGCAATGCAGAGGACGTTGGATGCAGAGACTGTTGAAGTAGACAAAAAGGGTGTTAAGGTTAAAATAACGCTAGCGCAAAGAGTAGTTTCTATAGATTCCGGTAGTCATGGTGACGATGATATAGCTGAAGCTGTCAACGACGCAATAAAAGATAGCCAAAAAGAAGCTGCCAAAAAGATGCAGCAAATGGGCGGGTTTGATTCTCTTAAAGGAATGCTAGGTGGGGGAAGTAGCTGATTTAGTTAACTATAGGTTTTTGACTTCTTGAAATTAGCTTCATTGTTATAACCATATATCCTATAACTTGACGAAACTTTAAATATATTATATTATTCGATCATGTTTATACCCCTTGCTGAAGTTCCTTCGAAAATTATGGGTGGCGGAGAGGAACGGCATTATTTTTTGTTTCATGAGAGGAATAAGGATTTGCCCGTGGAAGTTGTGATTACGAGATTACCCCCTTATTATGAAGCCGGGAAAAATTGGCACAGACATGATTATGTTCAGGAATTTTCGGTTCCCCTAACTGGTGAAATTCTCATAAAAGAAAAAAGGGCCGGCGAGATTGCAAAAAGAAGGCATCTTTCGGAGGCAATTTTAAAAGACGGTGAGTGGGTTGTGGGAATATCTTGTGACAGTGCTCGGGAAGTTGAAATTTTTATTGATTCTCCAAGCGGTAACAGACACCAAGCAAGGATAAAATTTGACCCAAAATATACGGAAGGAAAAGAATTGCACACTGTCGAAAACCCGACAGATGAGACGATCACAATGGTAACGATGAAAAGAGTTCCAAAATCGGTATTTAAGAAAAGTCCATTGGTATTTAGGATTGACAGAATTCCTGTCTTAGATGAAAGATAACATGCAAGAAATTGATAAACCAGGTCAGGCAAGCAATTTAGTGTTGCCATCTAAAGCAAAGGAGACAAAGCCGGAATTTTTCGAAGGCAGGCCACAGAATTGGGTTCTTAGAATAAAGAAGGCTGACGGAACCGTTGAGGAGCATGTTGGTGTAGATTGGGAAGCTGTTAGCCCTTATGGGGCTGTGCGTTCTGCGGTTGTGACAGATGAAACTGGTAAGCCGATTTTTGATAGACCTCGCTATGAAGAAGCGCCGAATGTTAATATTGTTGCTTGGGGAAGAGATAAGAATACTCGACAGATTAGAGTTGCCCTTATTTCCCAACCTAGACCTCATGCAGACGATCCTACGAACCCCGAAAATACTGATCAGCTGACATTTGCACAAATACCAATGGGTTTTAAAGCTAATGTCTTAGGTAAGGATCAACTTGAAGCGTATGAGAGCTCGCGTGAAGCGGCTGCGCGGGAGGTTAGTGAGGAGACTGGAGCTACCGTGATCAAGGATATATTTGAGCCGGAGTTTCCATACCAAAATCCAAACCCGACATTTGTCGGAACATGGTCTGACCTGGTCTTTGTGGAGGTAGACTTGAATAAAATTGATGAACTTAAATATGACCGCAATGAACCAATATTTAAAGCCGAATATGTGTCTCTTAAACAATTATGGAAAGAGATCAAGGCTGGTAAGACGGATCGTGGTATTGCAAGAATGTGTACTTCTAACTCTGCCTTATTAACTTACCTATCCTATCTAGGGGATCTCAATAGGGCTTCGAAGGAAAGAGATTCAAAATAACTTCAAAATTTCCCCAATGCTCTGCTATACTTTCTAGATAGTGAAAATTCCAAAGGCAGTTGCCGGCTTAATAGAGGCTTTTGAAGCGCTTCCGGGTATTGGACCGAAGACTGCGGCGCGGCTGACGTATTATTTGTTGCATGCGCCGGATGGATTGTCGGAAAAATTAGGGCAGGCGGCACAGGAGCTGAAAAAGCGTACGAAAATTTGCACAATTTGCCAGAATGTTACAGAAGTCAACCCATGCGAGATTTGTGAAGACAGCGAGCGGGACAAATCTATAATTTGTGTTGTTGAGGATCCTTTGGATGTTTGGGCGGTTGAAAAGAGCGGATATCGGGGTTTATACCATGTATTGCATGGGGTGATTGCTCCCCTGGACAATATCGGGCCCGAGGAATTGAAGATACGTGAGCTTCTGCCAAGACTAAAAAATAGTCAAGTAAAAGAAGTAATTTTGGCGACAAACCCTTCAATGGAAGGGGAGGCAACGGCAATGTATATACAGAGGCTGATAAGTCCCTTAAAGGTCAGGACGACCAGGATCGCACGCGGAATCCCGATTGGTGCGGAATTGGAGTTTGCAGACGAGATTACTCTAAGAAGAGCTTTTGAAGGACGAAAAGACTTTTAAAAATTAACAAATCTTTTAACGTCTAATGTTAACATAAATCGGCCTTAACCCTTTGTGATCGCGAGTTCTAAATGGAATCCGAACACCTGTATGAATACAATACAGGTTAATGA
>CAZBKB010000033.1:0-6042 GCA_964492425.1 uncultured Gammaproteobacteria bacterium
ATCCAACTGAACTACGGGCGCGAATGCAGACAAATTATATCTTATTTCTGATAAAATCTGTACGCTATGGCAATTAAGCGAATCTTTTCTGCCGGGGGAATTGTCCTGCGTCGTGTTGCTTCTCAGGATAAATTGTTGCGAAAGGTTGATGGTGAAGTAAAAGTTTTATTGACTCAACATTCCGGGCACAAAGGTTGGGAATTTCCGAAGGGGCATATAGAAGTTGGAGAAGGCAGTGGGCAGGCGGCTCTACGGGAAGTTGAGGAGGAGACAGGGGTTAAGGCAGAAATTTTGGAAAAAGCTGGAGATTGCGAATATTTTTATTATAACTATCCTTCGCATGAAGCTTCGGATGGCAAGAAAGAACGAGTTTTAAAAAAGGTGACATATTATTTGATGAAATATGTAGGTGAGACTGAGGCTTCTACCGCTTATGAGGTTATGGATCAGGTTTGGTTGCCTATTGATGAAGTTTTGGAAAAACTGACTTATAAAAGTACCAGAGACTTGTGGATCAATATTCGGGAAAAGGTTGAAGATTTGGCTCTAAAAATTTAGAATGTATTGTTTTGGAGGAGTGCTAGAGTGGCTGAATAGGCAGTCCTGGAAAGACTGTATATCCGTAAGGGTATCGTGGGTTCAAATCCCACCTCCTCCGCACTTTGTAATACTTTATAGTTTGATGTAAACTACAGGTGATTAAATATGGAAACACAAGAAGCAACTAAAGCGAGAGAGATAAGGCTTAAAGAGATAACAATAGATGACCTTGCAGCAGTTTTCAAAAACTGGGGAATTGTACATTCGAAGATGGTGGAAGATAGCCACGACTATTCGGAGCTAGAGTATGATCAAAATGGCAAAAAATGGATGTTCACTTTGGATACTAGGATTGGTATGCCTGGGGGACATGTTTGGCTCTCATGTGACGGAGGTATAAAGGCTCAGCTTGCAGGTGTAGCAAAAGTTTTATTGAAAGATGGGAGCATTTCTTTTGTTTCTAAAGGCTCTGTTTACAAAATTTCAGATGAAGGTCTCCTGCACCATATAGATTTTTCATCTAATCCTCGAGCCACTGCAACTATCGATATTCCAAGGCGTTCTGAATAGAATTATTGGCGACAGAATTAAGCTGCTTTTTGATAATAGGTTCCAACATAGTCAACCAGGCACCGCCAAACAAATTATGGATCAGGTTGAGGAAGTAAAAAGTAAGGTCGATATTGTAGAAGTTATTTCTTCGTATATTCCCTTAAAAAAAGCAGGTAGGAATATGTCTGGACTTTGCCCATTTCACGCGGAAAAAACACCATCTTTTATGGTGTCTGCAGAAAGACAAGTGTTTAAATGCTTTGGGTGCGGAGAAGGTGGAGATGTTTTTACATTTCTAGAAAAGATTGAGGGGTGGGATTTTCGTGAGATACTTGAGGAACTTGCCAAGCGAGTTGGTGTAAAACTTAAATCTTACAGAGGGGGCGATAGTGGTTTGCAGAAGGAAAAGATTTTGGCAGTTAACCGGGTTGCCGCCAAGTTTTTTTCTTATCTACTTTTAGATCATAAACTTGGAGGTGAGGTTAGGAAATATCTGGAGCGACGCGGCTTGAAGCGGGCCATGTGGGTTAAGTTTGGTTTGGGATATGCACCTAACAGCTGGGACAGGACATTTTCCGTCTTAAACAAGAAGGGGTTTTCCCCAGCAGATATTGCAGCTAGCGGACTGGTTGTTAGCAGGGAAGGTAAGGACAAGGGGTTTTATGACCGGTTTCGGGGGCGGCTGATGTTCCCGATTTTTGATGCTCGTGGCAGTGTGTTGGGGTTTTCCGGAAGGGTTCTGGCAAGTGAGGGTGGTGGTGCGAAATATATTAACTCACCGGAAACCCTTGTCTTTAATAAGGGTTCAATACTATTTGGATATTTTCAATCGAAGGATTTTATTCGAGAGAAAAACGAGACAGTATTGGTGGAGGGTGAATTTGACATGCTTTCACTTTTTGCATCCGGTATCAAAAATGTGGTTGCTTCAAAGGGCACGGCTTTAACAGATAACCAGGTGAAGATCATTGCCCGGTCTTGTGAATCGGTTGTGCTTTGTTTTGATACAGATATAGCAGGGGATAAGGCGGCAAGGCGTGGAATCGAGATGTTGGATGCGGCAGGGTTGATTGTAAAAGTGGTAAGTCTTGGCAAGTTTAAGGATCCGGATGAGTTTGTCCAACGGGATCCTGTTGGGTTTAAAGTTGCGCTTAAAAACGCTGCAAACTTTTACGATTTCTTGATATATTCTGCGAAAAAGCGCTATGACAGTTCAACGGTTTATGGTAAGAAGAAAATTGGGCAGGAGCTACTACCTGTTGTTTCTAAAATATCCGATGAGGTTGTGCGGGCGCATTATATGGGAAAGATTGCCGGTGTTTTGGGGGTTGATCCATCTTTAATTGATAATAGCGAAAAATATAATAATGAGACCGTAGTGAATAATTCTGACAGGATTGATAATGCGGGAAGGGTTGAGCGTTTAGAAAAATATTTTTTAGCTCTATATCTTGTTGGGGACAGTTTACATCATGATTTTTTTAAGATTCTTGATAAAAATAATTTTGAAAACTCTGAATGTCGTGCGTTTTGGTCGGCTACTCATGATATAATCAAAAGCCCTAAGGCCAAATTTAAGCGAAGAGTCCTGGAGTCTCTGCCTAAAAGTTTCAAAACATTTATAGATGATTTATATTTACTTGATATAGGTGCTGAATTTTTAGATGACGAAGAGAGAGCTGGTGAGATGGTTCGGATGGCCAAGAGAATAAGGGAGTTGTCTCTAAGGCGTAAGCTTCGAGAAATATCGGAGCTTATGAGGAAAGCAGAGCAGAAAGAAAAGTCTCGTGAGGTTGTCAAACTGACTAAAAAATTTGACGAGCTATCGCAGGCCCTGAAAGAAGGAGTACAGGATGATAAAAAAGTCACTTAGTATTAAAAAAGAAGAAGAGAAGCGAGGAGAACACAAAAATGAAGATACGTTTGATGTAAAGGTTGAAATTAGAAAGCTTCTGAAGCGTGGCCGTGAACAGGGTTTTATCGCGCAAGATGAGGTTTTGGTAATTTTCCCTCAGCCAGAAGACCATATAGCAGAGATTGATGATTTGTACCTTAAGTGTCTTGAGGAGGGAATAGACGTTTTTGACACGACCGAACTTGACGTTTCTGATTCGAAGTCGGCAACAGAGCTTGAGAAGGAGCTTGAAAGTTTGGCAACTTTGGAGGAGGGGTATCTTTCCGACCCGGTTAGGATGTACCTGCGCGAAATAGGGAGAGTATCTCTTTTAACCTATGAGGAGGAGGTCACGCTTGCCAAGAGAGTTGAAAAGGGTGATAGGAAGGCTCGAGAAAAATTAATTAATGCTAATTTGCGCCTTGTTGTTTCGATTGCCAAAAAATATGTGAACCGTGGTTTAACACTTTTGGATCTTATAGAAGAAGGGAATATCGGGCTGATGCGCGCAGTTGCAAAATACGACTGGCGTCGTGGTTTTAAGTTTTCGACTTATGCCACTTGGTGGATACGGCAGGCAATTACACGTGCGATTGCTGACCAGGCCAGGACAATCAGAATCCCTGTCCATATGGTTGAGACGATTAACAAATTTAACAGGATTTCCAGGAAGTTGATGCAGGAACTTGGCCGTGAGCCATCTCCAGAGGAAGTAGCAATGGAAATGGAGGTACCTGTTGAAAAAGTTCGGGAAATAATTAAAGTTAGTCAGGAACCGGCATCGCTTGAGGCGCCTGTTGGTGAGGAAGAGGATAGCCGTCTTGGGGACTTTATTCAGGATGCATCGGCGTCACCAAGTGATCAGGCAACGCAAGCGCTTCTTAAGGATCATATTCACGAAATGTTAGAGACTTTGTCTCCGCGTGAGGCGAAAGTTTTGGAATACCGATTTGGACTTGAGGATGGAAAACAAAGGACGCTTGAGGAGGTCGGCCGTGAGTTTGGTGTTACACGGGAGAGGATTCGGCAAATTGAGGCGAAAGCCATTAGGAAGTTAAGGCATCCTACCAGGGCTAAAAAACTCCGAGATTATTTATAGGTGTTTCAACGTTTAATTATTACGGTAATATTTATAAGCTCGACCTTGGCAGTAACCGCAAAGTTTATTCCTTACGTTTACTTTTATAAATATAATGCTGGTGATAATGTGCAGGCCCGGGTATTTTTGGCATCCAACTATGAAGGTCCTCCTAATGTAGACAGTACGGATAAAACAACTGAAGAGATTAAGCGTGAGAGACGAGAGTTAATTGGGCAAAAGTTGGCGTCTGTGGGTTTTGATAGGGAAAATGTAATAATTTTGGAGGAACCTTCCCCAATCTCGCCACAGTTTGGACAAAGTAATTTAGATATAATTGCTTATTCTGCGGAACACGCGGTTTTTAAAACCCGCTCAGCTCAACCTAAACTATTGTTTCTTGCTGACCCTTATTACAATGGCTGGCGGGCAAAGGTAGATGGAGAGGAAGTTAAGGTTTTAAGAGCCAATTACAGTTACCGGGCAATTGCGATAACGGGTGGGGAACATCTGGTTGAATTTTACTTTGATCCATGGTGGTTTAAAGCAGCTGTTGTATTGTCGACTGTGAGTTTGATAGTGTTGGTATTTTTTTTGCCAAATGCAAGATCAGCAATACGAAATCTTTAAATACTAAACGGTTTTGAAACTTTTGCCTTTTGAAAATTTGAATTTGTTTTGTGCTTCGTGTTTTGATATTCGAATTTACTTGAGTTCAAAATCGATCGAAAGATTGATCGTGACTTCGTTTTGGCCTGGCTGGATTTGGGAGGATTTTTCTATAAGATCTGCTGAGCTTTGGGCCATCAATGGTATGGGATAACCGAAATCTTCCGCTTCTGTGATTTTTACAGCTTTTCCAACACTTCGGTCTGATGCTTTTGCTAGAACTTTAGCCTTTCCCCTGGCGTTTTCTACTGCGTTTTCGCGTGCTTTTGTCTTTGCTTCTTCAAGCTTATCGTCACTAATGGTGAGTTGCGGTCCATATAAATTGGTAAGGCCGTTTTGGGTAAGAGTTGTTAGGATTTGGTCTGTTAGCTGGAAATTGCGGATGGTTATTTCCAGCGAGGTTGAGAAAGTGTTTGTGTTTGGACGTTTGGGTGGTGGATAAATTTGGATGTCTTGTGCAGGCATGTCTTGAATTTCAAAGCCGGGACCGGCCGAGATATTTTGGGTTTTGATGTCTTTTTCTTCAATTCCAATTTGTTTTAACTTTGCAACAACTGCGGCTACCTTTTGCTCGTTTTCGGCTCTTGCTTTGTCGAGATTGGGGTTTTTGCTTTCAATAGTTGCCGTTATTTTGGCAATATTGGGAGTTGCGTCTGCCTTGCCTTCTGCTGATACTGAAATTATTTCTTGGGGTTTGGCTTGCCAGGGCTTTAAGTAAAAAGCACCAAAGGCAATTGCCAAGACAACGATTGGCCAGAGGATAGACGATGCTATTTTTGACATGGTCTTATTGTATCAGATTGGTTGTGGTGTTAAAATTGGCCTCGCACATTAACATTCCCCCAAGTTTTACTATACTTATGTATTAAAAAGTCTTAAAGACAATAAGTTATATATAGGCTGGACAAATGATATTAAATCGAGATTAGCAAAACATAATGCAGGGGAAGTATTTGCAACTAAATCACGAGTACCTTTAGTATTGGTATATTTTGAAGGTTGTTTAACTAGAGAAAAGGCAATTAAAAGGGAAAAAGTGCTGAAAACGGGTTTTGGAAGAAAGTATTTGAAATTAAGAATTTAAAACATTCCGCAGTAGCTCAATGGTAGAGCGGGACCCTGTTAAGGTCAAGGTTGTAGGTTCGAGTCCTACCTGCGGAGCCAATTTAGACGTGAAGCGTAAAGACGTATTTTATCGTACGGTTTTACCTCGTTGTAACGCACTAAACGTCCTTCTAGAGTCAAGTTCTGAAGTGTTTCTTTCAAAAGTAGTCTTTTTTGTAATGGTTCAGAACTTTCAAACAATTCT
>CAZBKB010000034.1:0-5838 GCA_964492425.1 uncultured Gammaproteobacteria bacterium
GGGAAAATATAATTTGGGAAAAGTTTTGGAGCTTTTTAAGAAATTTAAGTGCAGAAAAGTAAGATTGAGGTTCTACTTTGAGTTCTTTTCGCCAGTAGGCTTGGACTAATTCGTCTAATTGCTCATCTCTCTTGAAAAGGAAGACAACTTTCGATTCGCCTGTTCTCTCAATAGAGTCAAGCGGATACCATAGCGATATAGTTGTAGCTAAACAAATATCACTCGTTTTGAGGTATTCAGTGGTTTTTTCCTGCTGTAGGCTCATGTTTATTCTGATATGAGCCAGCGTAACTTAAAAAAAGGTAAGAAATAAAATAATGGAAAGTAAGAATTTAGCCTCTATCTTCACCCATGAGATATCAAAATATTCAAAAAGGTAAGTTTTTAAAGCTGATTATATTAGAGTGACCCCTATAAGGTCAGAATTCAGAATCAATTTATAACCTGCCTTAGGTGTTCGCATCCCAACCACTTGCATATACTTGTTGAGGCCATATTTTTTCAAAGTCAGATCTGTCTCATTTTTAAGTGTTTTTAGGCTTTTCCAATTTTTTGTTTTAGTCTTTTTTATGAGAGTATCCCTTTCTACGCCTTTTTTGTTAGCTAAAGTTAGTAGGAGAAGTTTCTGCTTTTTGGGTAGCTTGATATTTTCCAGTATTTTACTTATATATCCTTTTATTGTCAGAGCATTGTTTGGGTCATGTTTTATGCGAAGTTTATTTAACTTATCGTAAAGTTGCCAAAAAGCCTTTCGTACACTTTCGGATTCGAGATCTCGCACCTCTAAAAATATTCCTTCTGGATTTAAAATTTCCTGCAATACTGCCATTTGAGCGATATCAATATCGTCCATCTTAATATTAATTTATGTGAATTTTAGAGTAGGAAGTGCTATTAAACAAGCCTGCGGCTGTTTTCCAATTTTATTGGTTCTGCATATATGTCATATCTAAAGACGAATCTATCATTATAGTCGGCTCCTTGTGACTATACCTGTAGTCGTTTAATTCTTCTTTTGTTAGGTATACTTCAACGCTTTTTTTATCAACCTCTGGATAATAGTAGAACCTGTCTTCATCTTTAAAGATAATCGAATAATATCCCTCACCTTTACCTTCCAATAAATCAATTGACCTCCCAAGATTATTAAGCCTATTTACGATATTCATAACTATTCTTTATTCCTTTCAGGCGCAAAAATTAACATACCCCTGTTGTCTTGGAATTTTGCTAAAAATTTATCGAGTTCCTGCTTTATTACCCAAGACCACTCACCATCTTTCCTGATGTGATAATACTTAACACCTCTCTCGTCTCTCTTATATTGGATAACGTAGTTGATTTGATCCTCTCTAGGGGCAATTTCTTCCATTCTAGCTTCCAGTTTTTCTATACGTGTGGCTAGGCTCATGTTTTGGTGTTATTTATCCTCTCTTCCATTGCTTCAAGACGCTGCATCACTTCTGATTGCTCGTAAGCCTTTAGGAGAGTGCTACAACCAATAAAGATTGAGTTGGAGTAGTTGGGGTGAATATTGCCAGCACGTAAGTGGTTTAGAGTCTCCTCAAGCACCAAAACCACATCTCTGGGTGTTCTTATTACCCTTTGTGGCAAGTCTAAAGAGTTTTTGCGGGAATTAAGACCGCCATTCCTTACTGCAAGCTCCAGGTCTTCTTTTGAAGCTGGGTCATGAAAGAAACAGTAATCGCTGCCTTTTGCTGCCTTAGCTTTACAAACACTCCCGCTGTCTTTAGTAAACTTACAATTCATTTAGCCTTATTATACTAGCTACAGTAATGGGGGTGCTAGGACTTCGTGTGTGTGGTGTAAACACGATATAAATCAGTACAATTACAGGATACCAATTAGAAATAAGATGAAAAAGAAGATTAAATCAAAGTCAAAAGATGTAATAAAGGACATTGTGCTTCCAACAGCAACCGCTGGCATCTCAGCGATTGACCCCCTTATTGGAGTCGGTGTTACTGCGGGGGTCGGCGTATTTAATGTTTGGGATAAATGGAGAGAAAAGAGAATTTTAGAGGTAGAGCAAAAAGTTGGCAGAAAACGTATCTCAGAGCTAATAAGGAGGGATGATAAAACAAGAGATATTCTGCATAAAGCCATAGTAAATTTGCTGGACGAGCAATCTGAGCAAAAAAGGCAGTTATTCTACAACTATTTAAAACAGGTACATAAAAATGTATATCCTGCGTTTGACTATCATTCTAAATTGATCGCTACTCTAAATTCCATTACTTTTGACCAGATGGATATTTTGGTAATTTTTGAGAATAATTACCAAAATGTGATTAGTCAGAACGTAAGAAGACAGAAGCCGGAGGAGAGGCACGGTGCGGCCCAAGAGGGGCTTAGTATTTCGGAACTTCTGGAACCTGGATATTTCAAGAAATACAGCGAAACTGTGCTGGAACACTCACTAGACAGACTAGCTAATTACGAACTTGTATATGCTCGCTATGGCAGAATGGATGGCACATATTTTGGACCACTTACACAATTTGGAGAGGTTTTTCTAGAGTTTATCAAGTCAAAACGTAAAGCCTAGTCTGCGACACACCTTTTTTTGACATTTTAGGAATCATGTTGATATACTCTGTGCCTATGGAACGAGAAGGAAGCGGCATTTTAGGAGATCAAGAGCAACAAATTGCACAGCAACTGTATGATTTAGCAGCTAGTCAAAGCGGTACCGTAAGAGAGCACGGGGGAAAAGTTACAGTTGTTACGGTTATAAGCCGTAAAAAGCGATCGCAGTCGATGGAAATATTTACAAGCAGTAATGGTTCTATCGAAACACGTCTTCGAAGGGGAAGAAAAGGTTGGCAAGATGATGGGGCACGGGGGCAATCAGGTGTATTTGGTGAAGGCTCTATGATGGTTTCGGAAGAATTTCATCCAACATTAGAACAGAGGCGAAGAACTCTCAGAAACGCTGCAGACCGTTTTCTGCAAAGCTAATAGTGCTGTAGGCGGGCAAGTCTGCACCCAGGTTAGTCCACCAGGCACCCAAGTGCAGACTCGCTTCAAGTATTACTTTCCACCAGACCTTATAAGCCCTTTATGTAAAAGAGCCGTATCGATTGCATGAGTTATATCATTTCGATGATCTGACCACGCATCGTCGTAAAGTATTCTTCCCGAATCGGGCGGACCATCGAACAAGGTACAATTGCGAGTGTCCAGATACCTTCGACCTGTGTCTCCGTGAAATTCAAGATATTGTGGCAATTCATCTTGGAAAACATAGAGCCAGTGTTCGACTCGGCTCCTTACTCTTGAACCATCGTACAACCTAAAGGCATCCCTAAATGATTCTTTAGTTGAGCTAGTTTCCCTATCCAGCTCATGTCTAAGATGGCCCCAACTTTGATATTTTGCTCTCTCTGCTTCCCTGTAGCGTTGCCTGCCCTCTGGATTTGGCGATTCTGGCATATTTGTTCACCTCCTTTCGACCACTAAAAAACCCCTCAGTGAGGGGCTTTCTTTTTCGTGATTTTGTACCTAAGCTACATTAAATCACAACCAAGAGGCCCCGATGGGGTTTTCTTGGTTTTGTTTTTACCAATATAGCTTAAGTTTTCCATTTACTCGCAAATAATACGTTAGCTTGCTCTCAAAGTCAACTTAACCTGAAAATTTAAAAAGGCTAAACTGGCAAAACTTAATGCAATAATACTTGACTATCTTACGAGGGGCCATTTACTATTTATATCCTTTTGCTTGCAAATTAAAGAGAGTGGAGTAAGTACCTTGCTTTTTTAATAGTTCTGCGTGTGAACCTGATTCAATTATTCTTCCCCTCTCAACAACATAAATTTTATCGGCATTCCTTACAGTAGAGAACCTGTGAGAAATAATAATAACAGTTTTATTCTTCGAAAGTTTTTCAACCCTGTTGAAAATTTCACTTTCAGCTTTGGCATCAATTGCGGCGGTTGGTTCATCCATAATTAAAACTGGGGCATCTCTAAGATATGCCCTTGCTAAGGCTACCTTTTGCCACTGTCCAGCGGATAGTTCGATCCCGTCTTCAAATGTACGACCCAACATTTGGTCATAGCTATTTGGCAGTTGTGACGCTACCTCGTCTGCTCCGGCCAGCTTGGCGGCCTGAATAATTTCTTTAATTTCCTGTGGTTCATAAGCTTTGCCAAAATATATATTGTCTCTAAGCGGATACTCGTATTTGATAAAGTCCTGAAAAAGTACACCCATCGTTTTATACCAATATGACAGGTCTAACGTTTTAAGATTGTTTCCATTGATTAATATCTCACCCTTATCAACGTCATAGAAACGTGATAGTAACTTGATAATCGTTGTTTTGCCTGCACCATTTTCGCCTACAAGCGCAATCTTTTGGCCAGGTTCTATCAATAAAGAAAAATCTTTTAATACTTTCTTTGACGTTCCAGGATAAGCAAACGTAACGTTTTTAAATTCAATTTTAGGTGCTTTTTTCGTATTTAATTTCTTAGGGGCTTTTGGTTCGATTATTTTTGGTTCAGCATCCAATACCGCAAACATTTCCTGAACATAGAGGCTTTGATCATAAAGTTGTGATATATTGCGAAATAGTCCATTTACTCCGTTTTGGAAATTGTTAAGAACGGTTGTAAAGTAAGTAATATCTCCAATGGTAATTCTTCTGGCTATTGCTGACAGGATAATAAAAACCTCAATACCAATATAAATTGCTACTCCAAATAGATTGAAAAAAACGTTCGTGCCAAATTGTTTCTTGGCAACTCGAGTATTATCTTTTACAAACCTAGAATAAATATCCTTCAGTTCCGCAAGAAATATTGATGCCGTTTGAAAAATCTTAATTTCCTTTACGCTCTGGCCACCTTGAATTAAGTCTGCAAGGTACCAAAATTTCTTACGATAAGGTGAATTTTGTTGCCATAGACCCCAGGAGATTTTTGCATAATTTGTTTGGTTTACAAATATTGGAATAGCAGCAAGCAAAAACAAAAAAATTAACAACCAATTAAGCATGGCAATTGCAACTAAAGCGATTGAAAACTGCAAAAGACTTTGAAAGCCGTAAAATGTGTAAGACACCATATTAACTGTTCTCCATTGGTAAGCATCCCTTACTTTTTCTAATTTATCTTTAAAGGAGGAATCTTCAAAATACTGGAGATCAAGACTCGCAAGTTTTGTAAGTATTAGTTGGTAAATTCTAATTGGGAATTTAGTCCAAAGAAGAAGCTCAAAATAGCTTTGGGCTGAAAACGCAGCGTCTTGAATAAAAAGACTTACTATCCTAATACCTATAAGAAGATAAAGTGTATCGAAGTTAAAAGCTGATGTTGACGTCAAATTGCTTACCACTAAATCAATAATCAGTTTGTAAATATAAGCATTAACAAATGGAATAATTGCGGGGATACTTACGGTAATAGTTGTCCCCAGAAACAACCACTTGTCTGTTTTCCATAGCATTCCCAAAAGTCTTTTTGTTGTGATTAATGAGGCTTTAAATTCAGTAATATTTTTTTGAAGAAATCCGATTATACTCATAAGTAGATTTTAACAGGAATATAGAGTACACAATAAACAAATATTTGTGTAAATACATTAAGGGGGTTCACTGCGTTATTTTACAGCATTTATGCTTGGGGTTTGCCAGTGGCACCTAGCCAATAAGAGTGTTGCTGAGTTAATCATAGGTTGTAACATAACTAATTAGTACCTGTTTAGTCACGAATATAGTTTAGTGCCATTGGATTAGAATCAAAGATGATCTTCCAGTCCTTGAGAACAGCCACAAATTCGTCTATAATCTGGTTTGAAATAATTAATTTG
>CAZBKB010000035.1:0-762 GCA_964492425.1 uncultured Gammaproteobacteria bacterium
AACCGATGCCAATTTTGATGCTAATAGCGCTTCTGATATTAACATTGAATCGGAAGCCTTTAATACAATCCTGAAAGAGTTAATGATAGATAGGTTTAGGGTTAACAAGATTGAGCAGTTACAAAGGCGCGGCCTTAATCTTAATGCGGTAGAGGGAACTGATGAGCGGTGGATAGTCGAAAGGATTCAACAATTAATTAGGGATAGAATGGTCGGTCAGAATATAAATGTTAATGATATTTGGCAAGTTGGAGGCAAATGGAATGAATTAGACGAGTGGGTGAGCGATAATCCTGCACTGAACGCGTTAAAGCTTCAAGCAATTCAAGAATGGCATATAGAAAAAACATTTACAGGTGTGGATGGTTTTGTAACTGATGCAGACGTTAGAGCTGGCGAGTTCAGGGCACAAGATGTTGGTCGGTTAAGGTGGGAAGCAAGACTTGAACAATTAATGCAGAGGGGGTTAAGAGAAAGACTTCAAGGAGCTGGGGTTTCCGAGGAGCGTTTAAATGCTTTATTTGGTGATCCTAATGATCCTAAATCTCGCGGAAATTATGTACTATTACAGGCTGTTGCAAGAAGTGCGGATAATCTTTCGCTACTTTTAGCAACAGATGCTACAGACAGACTGAGAATTGTTTCGCCAAGTGGCGAGCACTATTTAAGTATATTCGGGGAGAGAACACCTTACTGGGCTCGCAATACAAGCCATATTGAAGACATGAATCTTCAGGAAAAACACGGTGATGCAAGAACGAA
>CAZBKB010000035.1:772-4578 GCA_964492425.1 uncultured Gammaproteobacteria bacterium
ATTAGTTAGAATCATGGGCATTGACGGTGTGATGCCGGAATTCATGACCCAAGGCCTTGAAGCAAGAATTGAGGCTCTAGCTCGGGGGCAAGGTGTAGACAGGAAAGAAGTTGAGGGGCTACTACGAGCCGAAGAATTATTTAAGGGTTTTGATCCAAATGCTGCCCCTGGTACACAACTAGAGATTTTCAATATCAATTGGGTGGCGGCTGCCCCACATATGAAAAGTTTTGAGCTTGGGGACCTATTTGATGACAGGGCCGGTGCGCTACGCTGGTTTAATGAGGAGTTAAAAGCACTTAAGTTTAAGCCATATGATGAAGAAGTATTTTGGGCAGCGATTGAAAAATATTTTTCGATGCGACATATAAGAAAAAGACAAGCGACAGATTTCTTTTTGGAATTTTATTATGAAGTGGGTAAACACTGGAAGGATTGGTTTGATATTAAGGAAAATTTAACGGAACCACAAATGGAAAAAATGGTTCAAATTGCAGTAGGGAAAAATATGATTGATAAAAAGCGTGGGGAAAAAGTAAAGACTAGATTATTAGGGAATAAAGTTGTTAGGCCTATTAAGCAGACTGCTTATTTTGCTTATAAATCTGCGATAGAGTTTATTAAACCAGGTTATATAGCAGGCAGTATTTTAGATTTTTTTAAGACTTTATTTGGTTATTTAACTTCGAATAGATAAATATTCTATTTATTGTCTTAAATCTTAAACTATTGTTTAAATGTGGGGTCTTGTTTTTTGATGTTTTTACCGCCCCCCATCCATGTTGGGGCAGCTCCAATAATAGCATTAGTTGTTCTTTCACCTGCAGCTTTACGCATTGTAGATACTGCTTGACCTGGCGCGCTTTCCGCTACTCTTCTGCCTAAGAACCCTGCGCTAGCGCCGAGTGCGGCTGCTGCAGGAGCCATTGCGCCTTGGGGGCCGCCTTTGACGCCGAGGGCGTTTCTAACGAGTTCGGCTGCTGAAGGTGTCATAAGTAAAAGTCCTACTCCGATTAATTTTCCCATATCGTCTAGTTCAATGTCGCCAGCCAGAAGCGGGAATTGGCCGACATTGCCGCTGGTTATCGCGCTATCTCCTCCAAGGCCACCCAACACCCCTGCAAATACAAACATAAGAGCAACAGTTGGGAAAACTGATATCTGTGAAGCCATTTGTTTAAACCATTCGCCTGCACCGTTTCTGCCGGGTAGTGCTTGGAAAAGAAAAAAGAATGGTGCAGCCATAGTTAGAACGATAATCATAACGTAGGCCATAAGAAGCATAAAAAATACTCGAAACATTATGAAAAGCACAGCAATACCAACAACTAGTGCAGCGATGCCACCGCCAATGAAACCTATAACACCTTCTATCCACGAGAAAGCGCCCGGGAGCTCTATAGTATCTTTCATAACGTCTTTTATAGCTTGGGCGACGGTAGTGAATATTTCCTTCCATGAATTTGCGATTACTCCAAAGACGCTTCTTTGAAAAACATCCTGGCCAATTGTGCCATGCAATACCCCTGCCGTCTGGAGAGTATTGATGATAATATTTAGGATCAGGAACATGATATCGATCATAAGGCCCGCAATAGCATAGCTAAAGGTGACCAAAATAAGAGCGATGACGATGCGAGGAATAGAATCCTGGACAGTGGCGACAGCTTGGGGAGAAATATGGGTGCGGAACATGATCATAAAACCCATGATGACGAAGACTAGTACAAAACCGACATAAGAGATATTTCTAAAAACTGTCCAGATTTCTTGAACAGGTTGAAGTGCGGAAAAACCGATACCTCCTTCTTGAGCATAGACTGGTTGGACTGGGTTAAACTTCTGGATGGATCGAGCAAGGTAATCTACCCCAGAAGCTGGCGGGACGCTATAGAGAACGGCTACTAAGTTGCCTGTTGCAGCGAGGGCGCCGCTGCCGCGGGTCGCAACATCAGTTTCCGGATGTAGCTGGGAGGTGCCAAACATCAAGGTGTTTAAACTGTCAACAGTACCGGCTATCTGATTGGTGTTGAAGATTTTGTCGTCAAAGACATTTTTTTCAATGGCACATTTATTGAATAAGTCCATGGCTTCTTGGGCCGTTAAGCGTTGACCTTCTGGTACAGGTTCACAGCTTTGGGCGTGGGCTTGGCGCGGGAGCGCCAAAGTCAAAGTGAAAAGGGAGAAGAGGACGAGAAAAAAAACGATGAACGATTTACCCCATATATTCTTGCCTTTCGTCTTTTCAATTCTATTCGAATACGGCTCAAGGGGCGAATGTAAACGGGGCAGGCGATTAACGATTAACGTTGTTTGCATGCAGACTGTCCTCCTTCACTAAAGTTTCGGAGGATTAAAAAAACTCGATTTACCTTAATAGTAGCATAGAAGAGCAATTTGTTTTAGAGTACGATTTATGTTAAATTTACGCTAATATGCAGAACCAACAGATAATTTCTAAGATTTACGAACTAGAGGGAGAGTTGAACAGAATAAAAGTTTCTATCCAAAAGAAACCTGTTAAAAAAGCCGGTTTTATTTGGCAGAAGATCAACTTTTTAGATTCTCAGATAGACGAGATTAAAGATTCGGTTTTTGATTTTGACATCGAAAATTTTGTTAGTGAGCAAGATGTGGCTTCATGGAAGTAGCTGTTGATTCCCATGCTCTTTTCTGGTATCTGTCCAAAAATACAAAATTAACAAAAGAGGCCAAATTAGCTCTTGATAAATCTTCTAAAATTATTGTTTCGACAATTGTATTATTAGAATTGCTATACATTCTGCAAAAATTTGGTCAAGAGAGAAAGTTCCCGAGATTAATTAATACCCTGGTATCTGAGAAATATCTGATTTATCCTATTGATTTAGCTTTGGTGAGAGAGTGTGCAAAGCTCAAAAAAACTCTTGAGATGCATGACAGGTTAATAGCGGCAACAGCAAAGGTTTTTAATGTGCCTTTGGTGACAAAAGACGGAGAGATTGCTCATATTTACAAAAATACAGTATGGTAAAGTTTGGTTTTAGATAAATTCTTCTAAAATTATCGTCTTAATTTCTTTAACTTTTTCCCACTTTTTATCATTGCCGACTATTGCTGCGGCTTTTTGGGCAATTGCTGTTGCGATGTGAATTGCGTCGGGGGTGCGAAAATTGTATTTGGCCCTGATAAGCGCGGCGCCGTCACAAATTTGTTCTTCGGGTGCAAAGGTTGAAAAATTTGGTAAGTTTAGAATTAAATCTTTGTAATCATGTACTAAGTCGGGACGATTGTAGAGGTAAGGTTTTGTTAGGATTTCAGTGATGATGAGTGTTGATGCGAATGCTTTTAACTTGTTTTGAGGTAAAAGTTCTTCAAAAATGATCTTTGTGAGCTCTGCGTATTTTTGGTTCTCTTCTATGTGATAAATGAAACAGGAACTATCGAGGGCGATTTTTGAGAGCCTGGACAGGGTTTGACGAAATTTTCTTAATCCCGATCCCACGAAGCTCTTTCCTTCTCTAAGTGTTTGTCACCGTTACCTTTCCAGATTTCTTTGCCGAGACCACGCAGGAGTCGACCATAGGTTTTGGGGTCGCCCATGATCACTATCCGGCCTGGTTCATACATAAGAGTAGCTTTTGAGCCCTCTTTAACACCGATTGCCTCCCTGGCTTTTTTGGGAATAACAACTTGGGATTTTTTGCCAAGGGTAATTGTAACCGTTTGCATAATTTCCTACTTTTTATCATAATTTCCTACTTTTTGTCAACCCCGTTAGAAGTTTCTGGCTTTATCGACTTAAGAAATGTGATCAGGTCAAACAG
>CAZBKB010000036.1:0-4407 GCA_964492425.1 uncultured Gammaproteobacteria bacterium
CTGCGACTAGGTTTTTTATTCTTAACGAAAATAAGTTTTTTAAATGGCGTGCCCCAATAGAACCACACCCAACAACTATTATTTTTTTATTTATCATACTTGCTTTACGGTCTATTGAAGTCCTGATATGGACTGTACTTATTGTGCAGGGTAAAATTATCCTACTTTATGTCAAAAAAATACAGTAAAGAAGAACTATTTGTTAAGTTTAGAAACCTCGGATGGTCTGAAAGCCAACAGTCAAGATCCATTTTTAATTTTTTGATAAGGGCACGGAATGAAACTAGAGGACCAAACGTTTTACTTGATCTTGGAGCAGGGGAGTGTAGATATAATTTCTTTTTTGACGAATGTCATTATATTGCTGTTGATTTTGCCAAGGGTGATAAACGATGGGATTGGAGCAATTTAGACCTTATCGGCGATATTTCTAACCCGAAGTTTATCAAAGACGAGAGTGTCGATTTTTGCCTTTGCACAACAACACTTGAACATATCAGCGAACCGCATAGGTTTTTTATGGAAATTGAAAGAATCCTTAAACCGGGCGGCAACCTTTATTTATATGTTCCATACTTAATAGACGAACACCAAACACCATATGATTTTTTTAGATACACAAGCTTTGGGTTAAAGTATTTAGTAAAGCAGGCAGATTTAAAACTGATTTTTTTAAGACCATCAAGTGGGCCATTAAGCACAGGAATTCATTTAATCAATCATTCTTTAAGTGTAGCCATACCGAAAAATATTTTAACAAGGCTTTTTGTCATTTTCTTCCGGCTGTCGTTTAAGTACTTGTTAACACCTATATTTCTTGTGCTGGATAAAAACGTGAAAGTAGACAGATTCCCCAAAGACTGGGTCTTAATTGCTCAAAAAGAATTGATGGATCTAAGTAAAAAACGGTTACAAAAAAAGTTTAATTCTAAAGCGGATGCAATAAACTATATATTACGATGTCCTAATTGTTACAAAAATTTAAAGCCTCTGTCGGAAAAATACGTTTGTGCAAACTGCAAAAACCAGTATCCTGTTGTTAACAATAAAATAAATCTCCTTTAAAAAAACAACTTATGATAATGAACGAAAAATAATTACATTTTTCATGGAAAAAGAGGCAAGTCACCCTTTTTTGAATATTCAATAATTTTTTCTATTTCTTCATTCACCTGTCTTTTGTAATCTTTCATCTTACCGATTTTCCAGAATGTAATGTTTATTTTTGGAATTAACATTTTACAATATCTCTTTATTCTAGGGATATGATAAATGTGGGAAACAATAATTACAGAGCTGACCTGATGTTTCTCTAAGTAATTTTTAAGATCGACTATTTGATTTTTAGTGTTTGCCGGGAAGTGACTCGAAATTAAATCAAATTGAACATTTTTGGCATCAAGATAACTCTTTGCTTTTAAATTATGTCTTTGTGTTCCAAGATAAAGCAAAATAGGATTGTTTCTTAATTTGTTTACGATTTTAATTCCCTCGTCTATCCTTTCTTTATTTTCACCTCTAACTGATGTTTCTTCTGCTGCTAAAACAACCATTGCTGGCACATTTTTGCCTAAATTTCGGCTTTTTCTATCTAGTGCAGTGAATTCTTTTTTTAATTTATCCTTAATTTCTTTTTCTGAATACCTCACCAATTGGTTCTCCTTCTAAATATTTTAATAACAACTCAGATTAATTGACCGGTAATTATATAGAAATTTACAAATTCTTCTTTAAACTCTTTTACATCCAGCGTTTCAAAATCATAACCAAATTGTTTAATTTCTATACGAGCGGTACTGTCCAATACCGGAACAGAAGTTAATATAAATAAAACAGTGTTATTACCTAAAATATCAGCTTTTAAACCACTTGGATATTCTAGCCCTGCCAACGACCTGTCCCAAAGATAAGTCGATGTTATCGCTTGGTATGTATTTGCGTAAGGGAATGGTTCATTTTTGTTATACCAAAATTTCATTGTGCCGTAATTTTGAAAGTTATTAATATAATTCATAGCATTATCAACCAAAACATAAACTTGTGCTTGATTGGGATTTTGCAAATTTTTCAGGGGAGGGTAATATGGCACAAATGCAGTAAGCATAAAAGCAAAAGCCGTTATGAGTGATAAATAAAAGAATTTAAACTGAAATTTTTTAATTAGAAATACACCCAAAGATATACTTGCTAAAATTAGAAGAAAAATCCTTATTGCGTTATAAATTTGGTTGTTCCAATATGAGCCGAATGTAAAATAAAGATGGGTGATTAAAGCCAAGAAAACCAGGCTTATTAAAGTAAGTTTGTACTGTTGAAATGACAATTTTTCTAAAGGGTTTTTTAGGAGAGCACCAATAGCTAAGAAAATCCAAGGGAGAAGCAAAGTAACGTAGTACCATAGTTGAAGTACTTTCCCCTCAAAAAATATCTGGTAAATACAATATATTCCATATGTTGTTAAAAATGTTAATAAAAATCCATGATAATTTTTTTTGAACTTAGCAGATTTATATTTTAACTCTAGATTTTTAAAGAATGATTTATCTCTTACTGATTTTCTGAAAGAAAAAGTATCTTTTAATAAAAGTATCGAAATTATTGCTAGAACAGTTGGCATTAGCAGCCAGTACGATATTAAGAGTCTGCTCCAGTCCCTCATGGTATTTGTTAATAAATTTTCAGTAACACCAGTTTGCAAAAGAGGGAAATAAGTTTCTATCCCGATGAATTTTAGGATGCTATGAATAGATACATAAGAAATCAAACCACCTAATAGTAACCATTTGCTTATATGCACCAAAAGACTCTTAGTAACTGGTTTATTGCTTATAAAAAACCACATGATTAGGATAGAGGGCCAAAAAACTATTAAAAATAAATTTACCGATAAAAGCCAAACGAAAATGAAGCCAATAAACGAAACTAAATAACGATTAACATTTTTGGATACTTTTATTAGGAGAATCATGATAATTGATACATATAAAAAAGCAATGCCATCCAGATAGTCATGACCCATTGCGTGAAGAAAGTGTCCGTAATTGATTAGAATAAATGTAGTTATAAATGCTGTTCTTAAGTTGAATAACTTTTTGAGAAGGAAAAGGAATAAACTGCCACTTAAAATGGTTATTATTATCCGCTTGAAATAAAATTCGATTTCAGCGGAAAATAAGTGCTGGGTCAATAACTTTGGCAAGATAACACCAATTCTTTCTACGAAGTAATAGTCTTGAAATCTTACGAAATGTTCTGGGAAGTTTTTGGCGAAGGAATAGTAGTACCATGAATCGTATATAGAAAAAGGATTATTCCAGCTTGGATTTGCTAATGAAACAAAAATTATCCATAGGAGGATAAATATTAAACCAGCTTTCATTATTCAAAATAGCATGATAAAAAAATGCACAGTGAAATCTTAATCTCTTTTTCTGAATACCTCACCAATTGGTTCTCCTTTTAAATATTTTTTTGTATTTTTCGACTCCATGGCTTTTTTAATAATTTTAAGTGCAGTTTCGCAAACACTAAGTGTTTTGTCGATGTCGCTTTTCTTATGAGAAAGGCTAATAAAAATTGGTCCTCCAAATAAAATTCCCCGTTTTACGGTTTCCTGCAAAAATAAACTTTTCAAAATCAGAGACTCTTTCCCGTCTTCATCCCTAAATTCAAAATGGGTTCTTGGTCCGTGTCCCCCGACAGAAGCCGAAACACCAATTTCTTTTGCCATTTTGTTAAATGAGTCTTTCCAATACAACCCCAGTTTCCAAAAATGCTCTATTGCCTTTTTCTTTTTGAGTTCGCCAATTGTTGCAGTTGATGCGGCAAGAGCCAAAGTGTCTCCGCCGAAAGTAGTTGAAAAAAATACCTCTCCAAATTCCCGCATTATTTCTTTTTTACCAACAACAGCAGAGATGGGCAATCCGTTTGCCATGCCTTTGCCAAAACAGGCAAGGTCGGGTTTTATTTTATAGTACTCTTGTGCTCCCCCCAGCGCATAGCGAAAACCGGTAACAATTTCATCCAAAATAAAAACAGCTCCGTTTTTGCGTGTTAAATCAATTACATCTTGTAGAAAATTATCAGCTGGTTCCTGTCCGGGAATTTCCATAATTACTGCTGAAATTTTTTTAGGGTTTTTGGCAAAAATATCCGCAAGGCTTTTTAAATTATTAAATTCAAAAGTGTGTGCAAATTGCTTTAATATTTTAGGAATACCCTTGTTTCTTTGCGTAGTTACAGCAAACCAATCCTGATAACCATGATATCCGCAGTATGCGAAATGGTTTCTGCCTGTATAAGCTCTTGCTGCCCGTATTGCGGCACTTGTGGCATCGGCACCGTTTTTTCCGAATCGCACCATCTCCGCACACGGAATTATATCCACCAGCAATTCTGCCAGTTCTG
>CAZBKB010000037.1:0-1001 GCA_964492425.1 uncultured Gammaproteobacteria bacterium
CTATTCGTAGAAAGGCTTTGCCTATTCGTAGAAAGGCTTTGCCTATTCGTAGAAAAGCTCTGCTTATTCTTATTAACTGGTTGAGTAGTCATAGAGGTATTTTACCATGGATGTGCTTTATTGGGTTTTGTCGCGATTATATAAGCGACAACTGGTTTTCAGGCATTGCTAAAAACTAATCAAACGCACGATAAAAGGTAAATTTACCAGTGTGGGCAATTTATATTCATTCGCAATTTCATAGTACCAACGTTGATATCTTCTTCGTAATTCTTCCAGTTGCCTCTCAAATACTTGATCATCCTTAATCTTTTTAAGATTATTCCCTGCAGCCCTTTCCATGGCAGGAGATAGCAATGCTCTTTCATAATCTTCATGAACTATGTTTTCTTTGTCTTGCCTTTCTATTTTAAGAGTAATGATTTCGCTTTCAATTGCTAGGTACGCCTTTATTTTCAATTGGGAATTCACTTTTGAGTTTAATTTTCTGTTTTTACCCAATAATATAAATTGCCAAAGTTGTTGATAATCCATAATTAACATTTTGGAGAGCCTGGATACCTCAGGTATCGCTCTTTTGTTAGAAAACTGTTGGCGTAATTGAGATTTTGTTAGATTACCGTCGATTTTATATTTGGTCTTCAAGTAGTTCTGGATGAAGTAACCAATATAGGACCTTACAAAAAGATTGAGTCTGGTCTTACAGAAGGTGTTGTATTTCTTTTTTCCTGCCGTATCCATGATAAAAAGGCAGGAGTATTAATATATCAAACTATATCAGAGTGTGATTTGAGTTTATGGGATGATTATATAGGAAATGAGATAATCCTTTTATGACTGTCTCATTTGTCTCATTTAGCCTCGCACGTGAGACACTATATCCTGGAGATTTGATACAATACGGTGGTTAGGAGTAGTGGGGACTATGGGAGCGTTGGGCCCCAGACCCACATGCTCCGCAATTTACACCATGTTGGAACTCCCGTTATGTCCCGTCTGAT
>CAZBKB010000037.1:1011-3933 GCA_964492425.1 uncultured Gammaproteobacteria bacterium
ATCCCTTTTATGACTGTCTCATTTGTCTCATTTAGCCTTGCTAGTGAGACACTATCCTTTAGAGATTTGATACAATACCGCCGTGGAAGCATTTGGTGACTATAGGAACGCAGGGCTCCAAGCCCACATGCTCCGCCAAGGCTACGGATGGCGGGCAACTAGACACCGCAAAATAATATAGTTTAGTTCAACATTATGACTAGAGAGATTTTTTCTGAAAATGAATTTCTGCCTAATACTCCGCCGGAACAATTAATTACTGTCGTAGAAAGGCTTAGAGATCTTAATTTTTACGCGCCTGTTTTAGTCGATACTTTCTTGGAGCAAGTGAATGATGAGACTTTAGTAGCTGATATGGATAGGCGATACAGCTTCTTTGCTGTAGGTGGCCGGATTAAAGATCATCCACAAGGATATATTCGGCTCAATTGGTCGCGATATGCCTCTCCTGATCTGCTTAAAATGCAAATTTCCCTGTTTTCCCAAAGGGCTGATAAGGGGAGAGAACGTGATAGTTTAATTTATGGCGAAGGCCATTATGGTGGATTAACTGTCGAAAGTAATGGTAAGGCGTTTGGTCCAATTGCCAGTTACGCCGGTGATGGCAAATGGAACCAGGAAACTATAAGCAATTTAACGATATCATTCTATTCGTTACGTACGACAATCGCTCCAACCAATCCTTCAAAAAATTTTAATTATTGGCTGCTTAGCCAATTTGTGCCGGATCTTTTGGAAAATAAAGTTGCGCCCTTTGCTAATATTCCTCGCGAGGAAATGACTGGTTCAGTGATTATTGATGATCCTGAACCAGATTAAGATAAGTTACAACATAGTACTTCGACTACGCTCGGCATCATGATAGTTCGACGAGCTCACTATTTTTAATCAACCAGGCACCGTGTATCTCCCACTTTTATTCCCATGTTGAAAATTAGCTGCCAAACGCGATAAATTGGTTGTGTTAGAATTTATTGACTGCCATGGCAACTTTTAGAAAGAGTGAAGGTGCTCCAGATCATGAAGGTGGAAGGATTTTAAGCCGAGAGGAGCTTGATGCCAAACATTTGGCGGCGCTCGGTGCAAAATCTGTAATCACCTGGAAGTCTCCTGTTCGTGTTTACAAGGCAAGAAGCCGGAGATACTTTGTGAAAGTACTTCTTTACGCACTTGTTTTTATTTTGGCGGCTATCGCTTTTGGCGAATTTTTCCTGGTTGGTGTAATTTTAGCATTGGTTTTTGTAACCTTTGTTTTGGCGCTGGCTGCTCCGGAGACAATTGAGCATAAAATAACCAATATGGGAATAATTTCTGGCGGGCGGGCGTTTTTATGGGAAGAGCTTGATTCTTTTTGGTTTGACAAAAAGGGGGAAGACAGGCTTTTGGTTGTGCAGACGAAACTGCATTTTCCGGGAAGGCTTATTATACTTTTGACAAGTGTTAGTGATAGGACTCTTCTGGATCTTTTGGAAAAACATTTACATTTTCATCATGGCCCGGTGCATACTTCTTTAGATAAGTGGGCTATATGGTTGCAGGAAAGGGTGAATTTAGAGTAGCCCACTTGCGATCCTTACTTAGCTGCGGGTCTAAAGTGGGCAATTTGGCTTCAGGAACGGGTTAATTTGGAGTGGATTGGCTGGTTTTGGGTTGGGTTCGTCTGCACCAATTATAGATTAAATTCCATCATGTCTTTGGCAACAACTGCATTGGGGAAAATATTTTTTGCTTCACCTTCTGCCCATTTTCTGTCATCTAGGGATGTATAAAAATGAGGTGCAAAATGGGTAAGTATGAGCTGTTTAACGTTTGACTTTTTTGCCAAGGTGGCCGCCTGGATCGGGTCGAAATGGCCCCAGGTGTCGGGATCGGGTGTTTGTTTATTACTGCATTCACAAATTAATAAATCAACATCTTTTGCAAGTTTACGGGATGCGTTTGTGAAACCACAGTCGCCGGTGTATGCAATGGTTTTGCCTTCGATTTCTATTTTGAAACCATGGTCTGTGTAGGCGTGATGTTGCTTGTGAGCGGCTGCTTTAAATGGAATGTTTTGTGTTTCTTCTGTCAGTTCATGGAGCCTGATTTCTGTCTTTAGATTTTTAATATTTTCTTTCTTTGGTTTGTAGCCAATCGTGTATGGGGGGTTAACAAGTGTTTCGAAATCAGGGGTTCTTCCTTGTCCAATATAAACATCGATCCCTTGTTTAAAATTGAATTTTGGGAGTGTATGGAGACCGGAGACATGGTCTATATGAAAATGGGAAATGAATAGCGAAATCGGCTTGTTTTCTTTGATGTATTGATCCAATTTGTAAATACCATTTCCTGCATCCAGTACAATATAGTGGTCTTTAGAATCTATGAGAATACACGGGGTGTCTCCGGTTGGGTTTGAATACCAGCCGTTCGTTCCTAAGAATATTATTTTCATTTAGCGTAGTTTCTAATTGTCAGCCCGCCTCCGGAGGAGCCGTGTTGGAACCTATTTCAAGGCGAAACTCCAACTGGACCCGTCGAAACTTTTAAAAGACCCGTTTTATATAAAGCGTAAGCAACTAATTCACCCGGACCAGCCCCGATAGAATTAAATATTATTACGCTCAATATATAGACGACGAACAATACTAGAAGAGTAATTATGACGAACTTCTTATTAATTCTCATTTATTTATTATAACCTGCAATATCTTATGATTGTATGCGAAAGTAATACTTCAGCATCTTCTTGATACTTCTTCTTCCCCAACCACTCTTTAGAAACCTTTCTCTGGCTTTAGCATCTTGTTTGCCTAAAAATGCTTCGTAATAAATCGCAGATTTAGACTCGACAGCCACGTTTAAATTTTTTCCGAAAATTTATTACGTGGCGGTGTCTGTTTGAAAATATCCGAACGGAACTCTCTGGGCTCGGCGGGGGGG
>CAZBKB010000038.1:0-543 GCA_964492425.1 uncultured Gammaproteobacteria bacterium
GCCGCAGAAAGCTGTAAATCTTTCTTTTGCACCTAATTTAATATTAATGCTAATTATTATTAAATACAAATGGAGAACTTTCCGGAATAATGGTTTTGGTGAAATGTATGGATTATAGACAAAGGAAATCTACTCCCATCGGAAAGTATTTACTCTCTCAGTAGCAATAACTTCAGAGTCTCGGGCAACTTCTTCCAATAGCTTGCTAAGTCCTATATTTGCCAATGTTCCCTCAGGAATTTCAACTGTAAGATTTATACCCAAATCACCAAGAAGAATATGTTTATCAACATTTGTCAAATTCCCATTCTCATCAACTTCGGAAAGGCTATATTTCTCTAAAAGACTTTTGATTTCTTTATCTTTGAAATCTGCTCCAACACGAATTAGCATTTGGTTGGGTGACCAGGAACTTTGAAGCGCTTCATCATTTCTGATATTAGAGTCAGGGTCACTAGGAACAGATTCTCCAATGTGTTTTCTAACGATAGCCGCATCCTTGTCATCCACTTGCCGGTCATCGTTAATATCCCACGGTTGGAT
>CAZBKB010000038.1:553-3579 GCA_964492425.1 uncultured Gammaproteobacteria bacterium
CCCGCCCCAGCCTCTATCCTATCATCTATCAACGTTTCATCGTCCTCATCTATCTTAAAGTCAACGTTAAAGTTTAAGCCCGGGAGCCATTCTTGGCCATTTAACTCTCTTAAATCCCGTACATCATTTTGACCATCACCATTGGCGTCCTTATCTTCAATCCTCAACCAGGGTACATTATGAGGTTCTAAAACAGATGTAGGAGTCGGATCTACATTTGCAGTTGGTATTGGAGAACTGTCTTGAGCGTCACATGCAGCAGCTGCAAGTAGAAACGTGGCTAAAACAGGTCCGCCCACAAGAGCGATTAGCCCCCACCTTCTTTTGCTTTGCAAACTCTCTTTCATGGAGCTTACTGCGCGTGTATCTTCTATTTGTGCAATTGAATGTTCGTGTTCTCTATTCATAATATTTACCACGCTGGGCAACTGAGGTTACGTCTTTGAAGAATTATTAATGCATCATAATTATCTATTTTGCCATCACGACCAACCGGTGCAATATCATATCGAGTACTATACGTGTCCGGTCGGTTATAACGGAATGATATGGCTGCCAGCTCCAAAAAATCAATTTTTAAGTCGTCATTAAAATCATATTTATGACAGTTACGCCACCAAAGAGTCGACCAGGCATCAATCCGGCCATATCCCTGATGATTCATATTTTTGCATTTTAAATCATTTCTGGTAATTTCTGTACTTAGTGGCAAGAAACTGACGTTTCTACAAAGCGCAGTGACCCCAGATATATAGGCTGTTGCAACCGAAGTATTACATACCGGAATAATAGCTATTCCATCTTGATCAGGATCAAGAGCATGCCCGGCTGGGACAGTAGTTATAATATTACTACCGGGTGCTAAAATATCCGCATCCACCTTACCGCTAGATGAACTGCAAATTGCGTCTTGGGTATCTGTTGCCGCAACGCAAACGACATTTTCGTGACGGGCTGGATATTGACAATCATCCCTAGCATCTTCTCCAGCCGCTGCAATTATACTAATTCCATAATCTTCTCGAGCCATTCTCAGATACTCGTTTGGTAGATAATTAGTCTCGTTGATATAACCCATACCAAATGACATGTTAATTACTTTTACTCGGGTCATAAGCCACTCAAATGCTATGGAGACCGCATAATCCGACGGCCCGGTCTGACCTACTTTTACAGGTACAATATCTACATCGTAATTAAGGCCGGCAATTCCGGTGCTGTTGTCGGCGGTTGCCCCAATAATTCCCGCCATTGCTGTTCCATGCCCACTTTCATCGGACATAGTCATCATATCTTCTCCCGGAACCCAATTTCTACGCTCCCAGGAAATATTATGTAAAAGATCAAGGTTATCAATGTCTACTCCCGAATCGATTAAACCCACTCTTACAGGATTATTTACACTTCCCTTTGTTTCCGTATTCCAGGTCTCCTCAATATTAATTTTTTTATGACCCCATTGGTTTTGCCAAAAAGTGTCGTTAGTCAACCATTCCCCTACATGATTCTTATAAACATTTTCTACATCGGATTCGCTCTTAAGCTGTTTTTGTAAATTTTCAAGATTATTGGTATGAACTTTAATTTTATCTGCATTTATAAAAGTTAAACTTTTTTGTTCAGTAGCATTATATTTTGAAAAAACCGGACTTTTTTGTTGAATGCTAGCTCCATTCTTAAATTTAACAATAACTTCATTTGCAACATATCCGAATGTTAACTCCGAGGGGTCATCTAATCCAAACGCAGGCGTTGTAACGGTTTTTCCAATATAACTTTGCACAGTATCAGCATCAGCCTGTGAAAGAGAACCATCGTTATTTACATCGAGTCTTGGTTTATAATGATAGGCGCTACCTTCATTAGGATCTTCCAAGCCTGCATGATATCTTACTAGATACAAATCCATGTTATCTATTTTTTTATCTCCATTCACATCAACACAGACAGGACAACTAATGGTGGCAGGCGGAGTTAAGATTCTGGCATCGGCAAGATTTATAACCCCATCGTTATTAACATCGGTTATTGACTGGTTAGCTTCAGCTTTAGTCGCTGTATTTTTTAGAAAAAAGACTCCCAGCGCTATCGAAGCGATTACTGCCACCATTAAAAAATATTTAAATATAGTCAAAAATCTCACATTTTTTTTCATTTAATTTAAGGGCATCGTTGGGTAAACTCTCGTGCTGCAATCAAAATGTCAAAAACATTTACAAAATTATTGTCGTCAATATCATATTTCGGGTCCCAATCAGGACTGAAGGAATTAAGACCAAACTTTGGCGCTAAAGCTAAAAGGTCAAAAATAGCAACGAATTTATCTCCGGTAAAATCAGCGCATTTGGCAATTCTAAATGGTAGATTTTTTGCAGTATTATTATGAGGAATTAAAGTAGCAAATTCCGCGTTATCTGCTAGTTCAGTTAAGATTAAACTTAAAGACCCGGCACCAAGTGTATTACCTGTTGTAAAATTAATATTTGCCAAAATGCCGCTGCCCGTTGGGCCGGCAGGTGTTGAGCCAAGAGTTACGCAAGCGAAGTCTAATATTTTCTTTGTGCTATCGGTTTGGTCCTTGTCAATATAACCATCACCGCAGACAACTTGCTTACCTGAACTTCCCAAAAATGAGCCGACTGTTACTTGCCCCGCGTCTGTTTTTCCATCTCCGTTGGCATCAGCAATGGGTAATAAAAGTGGATCATATTTAAGTTTAAGGGAGAAAACAGCTAGTCCATCCGGATCACTAAAATTGCCAAGATAAATCGGTATGGGATGTCGTTGGCCACCGACAATGCGCACGACAGGTGTTGTGCCATCACCAATTCTGATATAAGTTCCGCTGGTTTGGGCTAAAACCTGTGAGGTTGTACCACTTGACAAAAATACTAAGGATAAAGATGCAACAATTATCAGAAGTTTCTTAAAAATGCCAAAGGAAGAGATCCCCCCAAAAGAAGAAATTTGTGGCAGCCGGAAAAGAGGACTCACTTTTTTCATTTAACCTCTTTATAGGCTTTTAA
>CAZBKB010000039.1:0-420 GCA_964492425.1 uncultured Gammaproteobacteria bacterium
CTGGTAGTTTTATAGTAGACGAACAAGCAATTTTCTTAAATAACAATATATCTAGAATAAACATCGAAAATGGAAACCTAGAATGGCAAATACAAAACCCATATCCTACTGAATATGTTCCACAAATCGTAGGTGTATTTGATGATAATTTAATATTCCGTAGCGGTATTAGTGAATCTGGCCATACAGTTGCAATTGATAAACAAACTGGTGAAATAAAGTGGCATGTACATTTAGATAATAATGACGTATTTAGAGATGCTATCATTCAAGATAACGGTATTGCAGTATTTAAAGTAAGCCCACAAAACCAATATAATATTACAAGAGAACTATATATCGATACGGAAAAAGGTATAATCACTAATTTTGAAAATGCTAAACCGTTCGATTGGGAAGGTGAAGAAGTTCTCCGGGTTT
>CAZBKB010000039.1:430-3416 GCA_964492425.1 uncultured Gammaproteobacteria bacterium
ATTATTACCATAATCCCAATATAAGCTTGTCAAATGATATAGAAAGTCCTTCTCGCATGTTTCAACAAACTTTAAATAGAGTTGCAATAATACGTAATATAGATAGCAACACAAATAAAGAAGTTTGGGAAACAAAGATAAAAGGTGCTGAAGCTGTAGCATCAGGTCCATACCCAACAACTAGAGTATCAGGAGACATATTCTACCTAGTTTGGACGGATAATGATTTTGTTGTTGTAGCGAATCAAGGTGGATTAATTCTTTTAGATGCCCAAAAAGGTGACATTTTAAATGAATTAGCTTTCAATTATATACGGCCTGGCATAACAGATTCGCCAGATTGGCAAGCAGTATCTAATACTAGAAATGTTATCTTTGGATTCGGAAATCAGGTATTTGTACTTGATAGTGTTGAAAGACGTTTAAGACTCGAGAGAGAATTTTTAGATGAGATAAATAATTTAGATGTTTCAGGCGATTTTCTGGTTGTAGAATCGCAAAGACGAAGCGAATTTTATAGAAATAGTGTGGGAAGGTTGACACAAGAAATAGTTGAGGTAAAGCTACAATCATTTCAACTATAGTCTTTGATATTCCAATACCTGACGATTTATAAAAGTTATTTTCAGTATTTCACTAAACGAAATTACGAATTAAGTATCTAAGGGTACAAATTCTTGACAAAAAAATATCCTGATTATTCTGCTGTCGGGTATGTTATACGTGATGGTCTAGAAGATGAAAATACTGCAAAAATGGTCAAAGAAAGGCTCAGTAAAGCCAGAGGAAAAATTCCTGAGAAAATAAACCCAATCCCTCAAGCTACTTAAATTTTATTCGTATAATTAGCCTATCCCAACAACCTAAATAATCGTATCTGGCTTCACTTCTGTGATTCGCCGCTGATAACAGTTAATTTACCAAAGAGCTGCTTCTTGGTAGATTTGTTCAAAAGCGCTGTAAGTTTTTTATCAACCTGATCATACGGCAAATTAGCCGAAACACCAATTACACCCGTATTTTTGTTTGTTGGAGAAAGCGGTTTAAAGTCTTTTATGTTCAATGTCACAACAATTCTGTCGTGTTCTGCCGCAAACCTGTGTACTTGCTTGTCCGATAGACTAACCTGCTTAAAATCTTGAACTATGTGTTTAACATCAAAACGACTGTTTAAAATGGGAAAATACGAGCGGACAGGAACTCCTTCATCAAGCAGCAGCTTGTGTTTGTGAAATTTGCGTACCATAGGGAATAGTTTCTACTTTTTTAGCCAAATCATTCACTGCACCCCGCAATCTTTTTAAACCTATATGCGGAAATTGTTTGCTTATTTGCTCCATTGTAAAACCATCTTTCAAAAGGTAAACAATCCGCGCAATAGGTACACGCGTGCCAGCAATAACAGGGGCACCTGACATTATTTCAGGACTTGATGTTATATACGTTTTCATAAAGATATTATACACCAAAAAAGATGGTCGGGTCTATGGAACGATCTTCGAACCTCTTTAGGTACGAGTAACATTAATATCTTAGACGTAGACATTCTTTTAAACCATGCTTCAAACAATTTTCTATATTAATCCAAATAATTTTGGTATGCTGAGCTTATATTGAAGAAAATTTAAACAAACAGCTAACAGATATTATGCAACCTAGCAATAACTCAGATCCACTACAAAAATCAAATATTTCTAACTCTATATCTAGCAAGGCTAATTCACCCACAAAAACTAAACATTCAAACTTACCGCTGGCGTTAATAGTACTCGGAGTAGTTGAAACGATAATAACAGCACTATATTTACTTAAAATATCGCAAATTTACCAGAAATTAGATGTAAGACTCACAAATACACTTTATATAGCAATAATATTTCTTCTTCTATTAACAGCGTTAGCAATATTACAAACCATTTACGGATTTAAGCTAAAGAAAATCAACAAGGTGCTTGGCATGTTACCACCAGAACATAGAAAATTTGCAATTCTTATACTCGCCGCCTTACCTACAATTATGTTATTATCCATTTCAATACTTTTCATTCTTTTTAACCGACTTTAACAATTCACTTTTAACCCATCCCAATAGACTAAATGCGTGTCGGGCAGAGAGGACTCGAACCTCCGACCTCGCCGCCCCCTGCCCGAAATGACTTGTCGGGGTGGCCAGATTCGAACTGACGACCTCTCAGTCCCAAACTGAGCGTTCTACCAACTGAACTACACCCCGTCATTTCAAGTCAGGCGGGCCAAACGGCGCACTCTAACCAACTGAGCTACTCCCCGTTATTACCTATCAGTATTTTCTTTATATTTTTGCCTACACCAGATTTATAAAATCCTTCTCTATGCCTAGCGTCTGCTTTGCAGAAAAAAGATTCATAATATACCAGCTTAAAAGGGCCGTTTTGTCTAGTCCACACGTTTGACCCGAGATTATGTTCCTCTAATCTCTTATGGACCCCTTTAGAAGTCATGCCAACGTAACTCTTTTTATTTCTTAAGCTTATCAAGAAATAGACAAAATACATATGCACTCTAGCCTCAGCCAAAGACTGATCGTCCTCTGGACGAAACTGTCAGCCAGAGGCTGATGGCCCTTTGGACCAAGCTACTCCCCGTCTCCATTTCACATTCGTTCAATGTCGACGTAAACTATTAACTAGTTTTTCTTTTTTAAATCTGCTCCAGCCTTTAATTTCTATCTCCCTTTTTGATGCTTCAGATCTATCTTTACGTGTCTCCCAATAAACTAATCTAACAGGTATTCTGCCTTTAGTGTAGGCTCTTTTGTATTTCCCCAGGTTATGCTCGGCTACCCTTCTCTTTAAATCTACACAAATGCCCGTATAATAAGTTTCATCGCTGCACCTAACAATATAAACAAACCAAGACATTTGTATACTTTACCCTTAACGAATGTGAAGGGTGACCCGCACAGGATTCGAACCTGTAACCAATTGCTTAAGAGGCAATTGCTCTA
>CAZBKB010000040.1:0-3324 GCA_964492425.1 uncultured Gammaproteobacteria bacterium
GGATTTTGGTTATCGTTGCCCTCGGCGGACCTCAAAACATAGTCGTTCTTGCTTCAAACTTTTAGCCATTTCGCCCGCTCGACGTAATCACCACTTCTTGTATCAACACGAATTATCTCTCCATTTTTTATAAATAGCGGCACCTTTACCACCAAACCGTTTTCCAAAACCGCATCCTTGTAAGATGCCCCAACAGTGTTTCCTCGTACAGAACCGCCTGTTTGAGTGACCTCATAATCAACAATTTTTGGAATTTCTACATAAAGCGGCTTATCACCGGCAGAAAACAAAGTTATTTCCATTCCTTCCGTTAAAAATTTAGAAATGTCCTCAACCAGCCGTCTATCAAGCACAAATTGATCATACGTTTCCGTATCCATGACATGAAGCTGGTCGTCCATGTACAAATACTGGGCTTTCTTGCGCAGTACATTCACGTCCCGAACCCGTGCACCAGTTTGGAAAGACTTTTCAATGTTGGCACCTGTTCCTAAGTTTTGTACCTTAACCTTAATAGTGCCGGACCCCCGCGCCATCTTTATGTGCTCATACGAAAGCACCAAAAAGTACTTACCGGCTTCTTCAAAAACTACGCCGGAGCGCAAGTCTGTAACGGAAATCATAATTTTTAATTGAACCGAAGGTAACAAAAGAGTAGAAGGAGTCAAAAGTCTTCAAACCTCTGGCTCATCCGGCTCCTCTGTCACTTCTAGCTCTTTTTACTCTTTATTCTTTTAACCCTAATGATTCCCGAAGCAGGAATAACATTAACCCCTCGCCTCTCCAGCTCATCCAAAAACAAATTTGCACCAATAGAATCAGATACCATGTGTCCGGCAACAATCAAATTAATATGATGTTTCTTTGCCTCTTCTCTATGCTCCTCCGGTGCGTGCATAGAAATTATTGTCCCAATTCCTGCGTGAGAAAGCCGCTCATAAATCCCTTTCCCCGGATCTGTACCACCAGTAAACCCAGCCACAGCTACCTTTCCAGCTCTATTTTTTTCACTTCCAACGATAAGCATCGGCCCTGCCTTATACTTTATCGCTTGTTTATACTCAGCAATATCACACAAAAGTTTCATTACATCACCAACCGTATCATGCTGTTTGTTCTCAAAAATCTCCTGCATAAAATTCCACCCCATGTTGTCCCAAACCGTATGGATACACATAAAAGGAATTCCAAGAAGCCTTGCTGCATCAACCGACTGGTAATGGTTTATAGGTCCAATCTTTCTTCTTACCTCACCCATCGTTTCCCCCATCAAACCTTCTGCAACGTTAATTGGGACGCCATAGTAAGCCAAGAGGTCAACCTGCAAATCCATTACCTCATCTAAAGATGCCAAAGCCCCACCTTCCGGATGGTGGGCAATAACCAGATCAATGCCTTCACCTTTTTCCTTTAGTCTGTCTGCCAGAACAATTTCGGCAGAGTCCATATCTATTCCAGCCATAACCGTGTCAACATTTACCGATGGGTCGCCAAAAAGGATTCTTGTATCGGTGTAAGGGTTTGTCAAATTCTCAAGGTCAAAATCCTCTTGCTTACTTTTTGGAAGATCATTGTAAATTCTTTCCTGTCTCTCCAGATACCGTTTAACTCCGTCTGCGCCACGAGGATCGGCATCAATCCCCATTTTCAAAGCTAATTTGTAGATCTCATTAATCGTCACGTTAACTTAAAATGATATAATAATTCGAAGCTAAATACAACCTTGCCGAAGTGACAGAAAGATTCGTTCCCCGATAGAATCGGGGGTAACAGGCAGTAAATTAAGTATATAAGCCTTGGCGCGGTGCTGGAACTGGTAGACAGTTACGTCTCAAAAACGTATGGAGGCAACTCCGTGTGGGTTCGACTCCCACCCGCGCCACAGATGTTTTTAGCCTGATGCATATGTAATAAACCCTAATATTGTTATACTAAAATTATGAAAAAAGGTTTTGCCCTGCCTTTTATATTAGCATTGATAATTATAATAACTGCAACTGGTTATATAGTTTATAAAAGGACAATTGAAACTTCGCAGCCAATAAACGACATCAGCTTACCTCCACCCTCAGATGATCGGAACAAAGAAGCAACAAATAGCAATAATTACGGATTGTCACCATTTACTCAGGCTTGTATTAATAAATTGAATACAGATATCAAGGACAGAAAAAAAGGTCAAGAGTTTGTCAGTGGAGACGTTATCGTAGGTTTTATAAAAGGTGTCACAGAAAAAGAAGCTTTAGAAATTATACAAAAATATAATCTTAAAATTAAACTCTATTCCCCAAATCCAGAGCAATGGGGAGTTGTTAATGTGCCTAAAGGTAAAGAAATTGAATGGATATGTAAATTTGAGGAAAATAAAGATATCCAGTTTGCTGAATTAAACGGTATAAGCAGAACTATGAGGGAGTGATAATAGTTTTTTAAGGTCAGTTATAATTTCAGAAAGTTCTAACGAAGCACCCGAAAGCCCACATAAATTTGCTATAATTTTTCCATGGGCAAAGCTTATAGACTAAATTGGCAAAAGCTTGGAATAAAAGTTAACAAAGATATATCTAAAGATAAAGCATTAACGTTGTTTGAACTTCATAAAGCTGGCAATACGCACGGTGCGGGAATATCCGCCGCGAGAAACATTTACAAAGACGAAGAGATAATTAGGGCCACAGGGCCTATTGTAGACGAATCTGTCTCAGATACGCTCTATTATACGTATGGTATAGACGTCTTGCTGCAAGTTGGACTTGAAAAATGGGTCCTTCCCAATGATGCCGTACGATTCATTAATCATTCTTGCGAGCCCAACATGGGCTTCAGTAGTCCGAGCGTTTTTGTAGCAATGCGTCATATTGAAGAAGGGGAAGAATTAACTTTTGATTACGCAGTGTGTGAAATAAACGACACAAATTATACATGGGAAATTGATTGTCTTTGTAAATCACCCTCCTGCAGAAAAAAAATTTCCAACAAAGACATCTTTAGCAAGAAACTAAATTTAGTTGAAAAATACAAAGGCTACATCCCAAAATTTGTCCTAAAAGAAGTAGAAAGAAGAGGCTTGTCCTAATTTACTCAATCAGTGCTGCCACCTCTCCTGCCTCATCATCTTTTGAACCTTTTCCCTTTGGCATTCTTTGCCTTTCAACACCATAAAACTTCACACGGTCTGCCTTAAACGTCAAGTCAATTTCGCCGGTCGGACCATTGCGGTGCTTTTGAATATCCAACTTTACCTGCTCAATGTTGTCCTGATCCGGCCTCCAAATAAACATAACAACGTCTGCATCCTGCTCAATAGCTCCGGATTCGCGCAAA
>CAZBKB010000041.1:0-2973 GCA_964492425.1 uncultured Gammaproteobacteria bacterium
AAGCCCACGAACAATAGAATTAACACTGTAAGCTTTTCTAAATCGAAATATTCACGACCTGTGTGTTGTTTTGACCTCCGGTGTTATTGGTAGCCGGCACGGGGAATGGAGAAGGTGACGGCTGTGCGTAAACCTCAGAACAAGAAACACAATATTGCCTCTTGCTGTACTGGTCTTCCATAATCAGCTCTTCTCGCTCAACTGCATTTGGCGAATTAGGTTCAACCACCTGCCCGGTTGTCACATCTATCCACACTTTTGCACGTACAAAAGTGTCAGTCTTAGGCTCTGTCCCTGCAATAAAATATTCAATATGGTTGGTACACCCTTCTCTTGCCGGCCCGCCTGTTTGACCGCAAATCTCAACACCATTTACACCACTTGGTGCTTTAAAACTCTCATTTATCTTATCGCTTAAAACAGTTGTCATTATCTTGTTCCAAATCGGTGTTGCGCCGGTAACACCCGAAGTAATTGCCGGGTTCATAGGTTGATTATTATTATTGCCAACCCATGTAGCAACCAAATAGCTGGGTGTGTAGCCGATTGTCCAGTTATCGCGCTTGTCATCCGTAGTTCCGGTTTTAACCGCAACAGTTTTTCCACGTACAACTAATTGGCTTCCTGTACCAAATGCCGCAGCCCTGGCGCTGTTGTCGGACAAAATAGACGAGATCAAGAACGAAGCCTGAGGAGATAATACCTTTTCTGCCTTCTCACTACTGAACTCTTCAATTACACGTCCTTGGGAATCCTCTATTTTCAAAATCGGGTTGAGATCAACTCGTTCGCCACTGTTTGCAAAAACACCAAATGCAACAGCCATATCAATCATTTTTACTTCACCACCACCCAAAGTTAAGGAAAGTCCGTAACGATCTGGTTGGTCAAAAGACGTGATACCCATTTTTGCGGATTGTTCAAGCATTGCCGGCAGTCCATTTAATGCAAGTACTTTAACTGCAGGTATGTTGTAGGAACTTGCAAGAGCACTCCTTACAGAAACAGGGCCATGGAACCGGCCGTCGTAATTCACCGGTTTGTAAGGAGCTGGCCCGCCAGAAAATTGCGTCGGTATATCCATAATGATTGTTGCTGGTGTTATTAACTTATGCTCAAGTGCGGTAGCGTAGTTAATCGGTTTTATTGAAGACCCTGGTTGTCTCAAAGCTATCGTCACGTTCACATTTCCATCATGTTCCGTATCAAAAAAATCTCTGGAACCGACCATGGCCAATATCTCTCCGGTTCTCGGTTTTGTTACAATCGCCGCGCCATTGCCCACATTGTAGCGCCCTAACTCATTAATATTATCTGTAACAATTTGCTGCGCTTTTTCCTGCAAATCCAAATCTAAAGTTGTTGTAACTTTAAGCCCGCCTTGTGCTGCATAAGTCTCCCCATATTTTTGCGCTAAATATTCGCGAACATACATGACAAAATGAGGTGCCTTTATATCTATTGCGCTTGATTTAAACTCAAGTTTTTTCTCAAGCGCGGCTTCTGCCTCATCCTGCGATATGTAACCATCCTCAAGCATCCTAAAAAGCACAGCACGCTGCCTGCTCTTAGACCTTTGTGGATCTCCAAAGGGTGAAAAATAACTTGGGGCTTGAGGAAGTCCGGCAAGCAATGCGCTTTCCGCAAGAGTTAAGTCGCGAACATCTTTCCCGAAATACTGCTCAGCCGCAGCTGCAACTCCAAAGGCCGTACCACCATATGGAACCTCGTTTAAGTACATCTCCAAAATTCTATCCTTTGGGAATGCCATCTCTACCCTAAAAGCCAAGTAAAGCTCCTTCACTTTTCTGTCAACCGTTCTTTCCGGTGTTAAGAACGCACCTTTCACTAACTGTTGGGTTATAGTCGATCCGCCCTGCACTTGCTGCTGAAAAACGGTTTTGGTAAATGCCCTCAGAATTCCGTATACATCAAAACCCTTGTGCTTGTAAAAATCTTTATCTTCAATTGCTATAGATGCTTTCTTTAAATGATCAGGCATCTCGCTAAGCGGAACCACTGTCCTGTTCTCATCCTCATACACGTTGTAAAGCAGTTTGTCGTTTCTGTCATAAATCTTCGTAGTTTGGGCCAAATGTTGGTTTTCCAGTTGTTTCGGAGAGGGTAAATCTTTCGTTGTGAACCAAACCACCAAAAGCCCCGAAAATATTGTAATCAACCCGACTTTAAAACTACGCTCATTGTAAATTATCGGGTGCTTAAGGACACGCCTCGTTACCTTTACTGGGCTGGTTTTAACAAGATCTAAGTGAACTTTTTTAAATAGAGCGAAAATTAATCGTATGAAATACTTAATGGTCCAAATAGTGACATCACCAATAAAAGAGACAAGTCTTATAAACCATGTCAAAATACCTATAAAAAAATCAATGATTTTAAGTGGCAGCACTAATATAGGATTCTTAGCCATGTTTGGAAGGTTTTGCCGTATCATAACTTAAAGTCATCACTTTTTACAGATGCTGCTTGATGTATAATTATTCGAGAAATGCAGAGTGTTGCAGAAAAGAAATCTATCTTTGAAAAAAGGGGGCCGATAGAAAAAACAGCAAAAGGGTGGCCCGTAAACCCCATTGGTGCAGTAGCGCTAGTTATTTTTGTCCTTGTCATCATTTTTCTGATTATCCGCCCGATGCTCTCACGCCAAACTCAAGTAATAAACGTTTCTGAACAGCAAACAGCAAAAGGGGGCCAAATAACTTCTCCCAAGGCTGGTGAGATCATAAGATCAGGCACTATCGATATAAAACTCTCAATAGACGAACCGCAAAATGTACAAAAAGTTCAGTATTGGGCAAAAACTTACGCGGATGGTAAATGGCAAATGATAGGTGAAACAACCAAAACTCCCCATAATCTTACCTGGCAAATTCCTGCAGAATTTCAAAACAAAGCTGTTGCTGTCACATCACATATTTACCAAAACGATGGCAGCATTATCAAAGACCCCGG
>CAZBKB010000042.1:0-2936 GCA_964492425.1 uncultured Gammaproteobacteria bacterium
GCAGCAGGCTTGGGCAAAGAGCAAAGCGATTGGTTTGATTACAGTATTTTAGAAACAAAACCATTTCTGCAATACGAGGCCAATTCGGTCAGCACCCTGTTAAGAAAACATCCAAGCGCATAACTTAGCTTGATTTTCTTAATAATTTTCTGAAATACTGTAATCAGGTGATTTTTAAAAAAGGAAGTGTCAACTTCGTCTCAATTTTCCTTTTAGTTCTTATTCCACTTGTAATTGCTATAGCAATATTTGCTGCAAATCGAATAAAAAAATCTTCCAACCAAAACCTTTCTTGTAAAGATAGAGATGGCTCTAATTTTTGTGAGCGCTCTCTTGGAGATGGTCTTTTGTCTAAGCCGACGACGGTTCAAAGTCCGGAGCCGACGGTACTACCAAAAACGCCGACAGATGTGCCTCAAACCAATGATGGATACAATATGAAGGTTCTTGTTATTAAATATTTTCCACTAATCGCAGATGGTCAGAAAATCGATGTTTCTGTTACTGGCGATGTTGGGGACACATACCGGAATGTAAAGCAACACACGGTAGATGTAACAAATAACCTTGTGAATGCTCTTCAGAAGGCAACTACCTACTTAGGTTACAAAGATTCGAGAGCTGTTCCTTCTTTACGATACAACATTGTTGACACTAAGGAGTTTATTTCGGCTGTGCCAATGTTTAGTGATGGAACCCGAAAGCCAGACTATTACAAACTTCTGAGTGGTGTAAATATTTGTGATTATGTAAAAAACAAAGGTGTTAACGAAGTTTTTTTATGGGCGTATCAAGGGCCGACGTTTGCTGGAAGTCAATATCCTTACCTTAATATTTCGGAATCTAAGATGGCTGGACCAAATGGTGATATAAGCAATAGTTATAGAACAAATGATATGCCAAAATGTGACAAGACTTATCGGGTTTATACATTCAATTATGGCAGGGGAACAGCGGAGGCGATGGAGTCTTGGGGACATCAATTGGAAGCAGAACTGAGTGCCGTCAATAGTGATCTTTTTAGAAACAAGTTTCAGGGACCCAATTATCCACAAAAACTGAATGTGAACGGCAGGTGTGGGTCTGTTCATAATCCGCCCAATGCTGTACAGGAATACGATAGAGCCAATAGTGCTGGTCATCCTTCTGATTGCTTAGACTGGAATCCAGATGGGTTAGGGAGCTTATCTAGCATTAGCTGTTCAAATTGGGGTTGTCCGAATATATCTGATTCCAATAATGGCGCTCTTAACTACATGATTTGGAATTGGCAAAATTTACCGGGAATGAATAACACTAAGACTTATCAAGGCAAGAGATTAAGAAATTGGTGGGATGTTCATAGTGATTTTGATAATGTGTTGAGTAATAGCCGCAGGCTGACTGCGAATTAATTTCGGAATCATTTAAAGACTATCGTTGACAGCAATAATTGCATCCTTGAAAAATTTATGTAATTATTAGCTGAATGTTTAAAAAAGAAACTTTACCTCTTATTGTTGGCATTGGCTTACCGCTGCTTTTGATTGCATACGTTGCTGCCACTGTTTATTTGCCGTCTCTTTTTAATAAACCACTTTACGATTTCATTTATGCCACAGGTTACGATTCTAGATACGCCACAGTAGAAAATCAAACTGTTAAACTTAACCAAAAACCCTCATATTATCCAAACGAAGCCTCGCGATCGCCAGAAGTAGATCTGTACTTTTACGATGTTTCAAGAGAAAGCTCCAAGCTAATATCTTTGGAAGAAGTCCAGACGTACAAATTGGATCCTTCAGAAAAATCTCCGGATGGCTATGTTGTCAGCAATGATCGTGACCGCAGCTATTCATTTTTCCCATTTTTCTATGGAGGTTCAGATCGAGGAACCTATTTAACTGGTCATGGTGTTAGCAAACGAGTAAGCGAGAAATATTACGATCTTAAGTTTTTAGGGTGGGTGAAAAAATGAACGGAACAGATAACAATAGAACAGACCAGGTACTGTCGGAACTATCAGCTCTTATAGAAAGTGGCCAAATTGACAAAAGACAGATACTAGAACTTTTCAAAGATAAGCAACCAACAGAAGCTGAGCAAAGCAAGGTAAATCTTCAAACTTTATTTTATGTACTTGGCGCTTTCATCGTCATTGTCGGTATTGTTGTTCTCATTTATCAATTTTGGGAGGACATGGATCAAATAGCTAAAGTCTTGCTTACGCTCGGATCGGCAATCTCAGCATATTCAATAGGCTATTATCTTCATAATCAAGAAAAAACTAAAGAACTTAGTCTTGCTTTTTTGACAATATCTTTAGTCACTTATCCCATTGGAATTGGTACGACTCTTGATTTAGTTGGAGTATCTGCAATGGAAATGGGTGGTTTAACGATAATTGGTGCTACTCTTTTTATTATATATTTTGCTTCGTATTTCGCATTTAAAACTTGGCTTTTTTTGCCATTTGTTGTTGCAGCCGGATCAAGTGTATTTATAACCTTTACCAATCTTTTGTTTGAAAACGCGCTTGAACCTAAACACTTCAACGAGTACAGGGGGTTGGTTTTGGGTATTGCCTATATTGCCCTCGGCTACTATTTTTCATTGGTACGAAAACCAAGTATGGTCTCGATTATGTATTTTTTGGGTTTTATACTGTTTCTTGGCGCATCTATTGTTCTTACGGGATTCAAACCTAACATCAACTTATTTTGGCAATTCGCCTATCCTTTTTTATTAGTTCTCACTTTTTATATAAGCGTTTTATTGAAAAGCAAGGAAATTCTTATCGTAGGAACGATTTTTACCTTCGCAGAAATTCTTAAATTAACGTCGGAGTATTTCAGTCGATCTTTGGGCTGGCCGATAGCTCTAATTATCGCAGGTCTTGTAATTATGGGTGTTGGTTATTTCAGTTTCGAGGTTAATAAACGACTAATCAAGCAACA
>CAZBKB010000043.1:0-869 GCA_964492425.1 uncultured Gammaproteobacteria bacterium
CCCATAACCTTCAAGAAATCACCAACTTCGGCTAGATCTACTTTAAGGCCAGGAAGTTGGTAATGGATAGGCACCACAATTCTCGGTTCAAGCTGAGCAATAATGTCCGGTACATCTTTAGCTTCAATCGTGTAAACACCGCCAACAGGAATAAAAAGTACGTCACATCCCGACAACTCTTCAATTTGGGCTTGGGTCAACTTTTTCTGCCCCAAATCGCCCAGGTGCACAAGGTTAATTTCGTCAATGGTTGCCTGATAAATAGTGTTACGGCCCCGCTGTGCACCTTGGTTGTCGTCATGAAAACTGTCAACACCAACAACATTTACTCCTGAAATCTCGTATTCACCCGGCCCGTTAATAACAAAGGGAGGTTTATCATCTGTGCCCTTCACGCTGGCTGTATTGTTGTGGTCTTCGTGACCATGGGTAATACAAACGATATCCGCTTCAAGCTTCAAAGGCTTTAAGCCGATAAAGTTATGGTCGTACGGGTCAAAAACAACACTTGCCCCCTTGCCTTTAACCCTTACACAAGCTTGTCCATGAAACCAGATATCAACCATAAATTACTCCAAGAGGTTTAAACATACTAGCATAACTTCCGCGCAATCGATATTATCACAAAAGTAAAATGCTTGCACCTGCAATTTGCCCCCTTTCAGCTAAATATGCTAAGCTAAAATACAATAAAAGTGCCAAAATCTAAGCTTCCCCTCAAGACAATAATTATAGTCATCGTACTTGTTATTGTAGTTCCCTTAACAATCTACTGGCTCTGGCAAAGACAACCCAAAGGAATGACTCTAACACAAGAGCTCCTCTCGCCGGCATCACAAAACCAAGGCGCCACCAACTCGGCCGCCCAA
>CAZBKB010000043.1:879-2454 GCA_964492425.1 uncultured Gammaproteobacteria bacterium
CAATAAAGTGCTCCAACAGAAAAAACTTCAACTTCAAGGCCAAGTACCACCTAATTCACTGGTTGTTATATATTCCGATACTGCAAACGCAATTGTAAAATCGGATCAGGCCGGCAGCTTCACAAGCAGTGTTGACCTTGAAAATGGCCTTAATTTAATCGGCATTTCCGTTCTGGGCTCCGACTTCAAAGAAATTGCTGCTAAAAACCTAACCTACTACCAAGAGTCTGCCAACACAACAAACACGGTCGTTTATGCAGGTCTGGTTAAAAGCATATTCGAAAACATAATTACACTAACAACCCAAAACGGCGACATGCCCGTTAAAAAAGATGGCTCAACGCAAGTAAACATCCCAAAATTACCCGGCGTACAAGCGGAGCCGCAAGACCAGGACATCAGGGTTGGTGATTATATGGTTGCCATGGGCAAAACTGTCACAAGTGGCCAGCTGGAAACTAAAAGCATAAATATCCTGCGTGATAATAAACCCCAAAACCAAACCCACTATGCAGTTGTTAAAATTTTAAGCAGTCTTTCAAAAAATACTTTCTCCGCCCAGCAGAACGGGCAAAGCAACATAGTAAAAATCACAACAACAAGCGATACTTCTTACTTCGACCAAGACAAAGAGGCCGATATCAAAGCGGTAACCAAAGACAAGTCGGCAATTGTCATATTTCATGAGGACGCAAAAGCAAACGACGTTGCTGATTTAGTGTACTTACTCCCCTAATATCCCATCTTTTGGTATCATAAGTTACATAATGCAAAAAGCACCACCAACACCCAAAGGATTCCGTGACATATTACCCGAAAAATCCGCTAAAAGAAGATGGGCCATAAATATAATTGCCGGGGTTTTAGAAAAAGAAGGCTTCCAGCCGCTGGAAACACCAACCATTGAATTTGCCCAAACCCTCGCCGGCAAATACGGCGAGGAGGAAAAGCTTATTTATAAATTCAAAGACCGTGGGGATCGCGAGCTGGCGCTTCGATACGACCTGACAGTTCCTCTGGCCCGCTTTGTTGCCAATAACCAAAATTTGCTAACCCCAACTTTCTCCCGCTACCAAATCGGCCAAGTTTTCCGGGGTGAAAACCCTCAAGCCGGCAGATACCGCGAATTTACCCAGTTTGACTTTGATACAGTTGGACCAAGTGGAATCGAAGAAGATTCAAAAATAATCGCAACGGCAATTAAATCAATAAGAGCACTTGGTCTAAAAAATGCAAGAATGGCAATTAATGACAGGGCAACTTTGTCAATTTTTGCTGCCGATGAAATAAGGGTTATCGATAAGTTATACAAAGTTGGAATAGATGGTGTCGAAAAAGAGTTAGAGGAAAAACAAGTACCAAAAGAAAAAATTCAAAAAATCAAAAACTTCGTAAACGACAAGCCTAACCCGCCCGAAAAGTTACAGAAAATCTTTGAAGCTCTTAACAATAAATTTGGTCTAAAGGAAAACACTGATTATTTCTTTGACCACACTTTAGCTCGTGGACTTGATTATTACACTGGTTCAATCTTTGAACTTAAACCAGACAATAACCCTGCCTCACAATCAATAG
>CAZBKB010000044.1:0-2365 GCA_964492425.1 uncultured Gammaproteobacteria bacterium
GACCAGACACAGTAGTTAAAAGTTGTATTTTCTCCGAAAACCAAACTTGGGTCCAGTTGACAACGAGCTGTTTGTTTACTCCAGATATTTGAATCGTTCAAATTCTCAAGCCTTGCCCAAAGCTGATAACTTTTCCTCTCTTCAGAAACTATGTAGCAATAAACCCAATTCTGACCTGAACAGTCACCAGCTGGTGGAGGAGGAGGTGGAGGTGGTGGAGGAGGTGGAGAATTAAAGACTACCTCATGGAGATAAACCTGATAGTTTTGGTTGTTAGAATATGAAACATAAATTGTCTCGCCGTTGTTCTTTTGATACTGGGAGTGCTGCCTGCCAAAATAACAAGGAAGATTTCCGGACGGAAAATAATCTCGGCAATCAACTAAGACTTCATCGACAGTACTCCATGGCCCAGTTATAGAATCAGCAGTCCTTATTGCAACCTTGGTAAAGTTATCGGTTGTATAGACTGCTGTCCATTTAGCTAAAAAGCTATTGTAAGCAACACTGACACCATTAAAATAGCCGCCAAACTGCATAATCCTTGCTGATTGGGTTAAAGAGCCAACCCATGATGAAGATCCACTCCAGTATTGATAAGCATTTTCATCTTCAATTTGTGTCTTCAGCACACGAGCAAGTCGCACTGCTACCTGGTCAACACCATTGGGGCTTTCGTTTAAAAAAATGTACACATAGTTGCCATCAACTACTGCTGTTGCTCCAGCTATCTCAAACCCATAGCCACCACCTTCGTGCCAAAAAAGGCAGTCGCTAACTGGCGAGCAATTACCTATTCTGATTGAATCCATATTGACCTTATTAAACTTAGCAAGACCAATCCCTTGAACCTTAAAAGGAGTACTTGGTCCAAAAGCTTCTGAACTGCAGTTACTGCAACTGCGAACCGAGATGTAGTAAAAGTGAATAAAAAAAGGATTGCCGTTGTAAGCCATGCCGTCTGGCCAAACAGTCAATTCACCACTAACTGTGGGCAAAAGAGCCGTTGCCTGGCCGCTAGTCGATTTAGTAGTCATCAATAAACAATCGGAAGCCTCAAAATCTGTGGAACTGGCGATGTTGTTGGGTATAAATGGCCAAACTCCCCCGGGTGCCATTGTATCGCCAAAAGTCCAATAAGATTTCCCAAAAGCCAGTATACTCGTCCCCCCATCCTGACCTGCGATACCAACACTTTGCTGGTTTGCCCCCAAAAGCGAACAGATTTGATTTTCGCTTGCAACTAACGGACTTGGGGCCTGTGCATAAACCTGTTCATAATCAAGATTTCTAAAATCCTGATCCAAAACACCTCTTAATACACTTTCTAACATATAGGTCAAATAGTTGATTATTCCTGCCTGCTTGGGGTCTTTGGGCAAAGTTTTTATTTGATCCGGTGCAAGCCCCGGAATCCAACTGCCACTCCCGGTCGAGGCAAATTGAGTGTTATCGTCTATTAAAGGATCTGGCGGATAATTGTTATTATGGTCTACAAAATAAGTCTCAAGTGCGCCGGCAATTGATCTTAAATTAGCCTTACGAACCCCGTCTCTGGCTAAATCTGTCTTGCCTCTCATCTCAATCGCAACTAACGAGGAAAGCAAGCCGACAATCGCTACGACTATGAGCAGCTCAATTAAAGTGAAACCAGCACGTATGAAGTGTCCCATAACTTAATCTTCGGCAAAATAACGATTATAGTCAATCACGAATCTACAGTGATAAACTTAGAAACACTGACTATTTGGAAAAATATCAATTTGAAGAGAAATCTAGGGAGCTGCAGGTTTCGCTATAACCAAAAGCCGCTTCCAGGTTGTCCCCGGCGGATAGCATGTCTGAAGAACCAAGATTTGCTCGACGGTTTGCATCGTAAAGTAACTGACATCCTCAGGTTCAGTAATTTTTGTCTCGGAAACTAAGTAATCGAATCTTTTGCCATCAAAAAAAACGACTATCTTGTCGCCTGCTACCATATCTTTTAATAAATAAAAAACAGCGTTAAATCTGGGAACGTTAAATATCGTATCTGTTGAATGAGCAAAAAGGTAAGTCACGCCACTTTGCCCCGGGAAAGATGTGCCCAGCGCATGGGCAACACCGCGGCGCAGCGCATCAGAATAAACCTGTTTATTCGAAGGGTCAACATTGGCAATAATCGGCGCATCTGCTCCGATTTTCTCAACTATTATCGAAAAATTAGGGTCTTTGGGAACCAAGATTTTGACATTGGGATCTTCTTTGCCCAAAAGCGACCCGAATGTCTGAGTGTTGGAAGCTGCCATCGGCGCTGCTTCAAACTTCTGACCGCGGATGTTGTCAAGGGAATGCTTCAAAAATGCCGAGGTGACAGGCCAAAACG
>CAZBKB010000045.1:0-1573 GCA_964492425.1 uncultured Gammaproteobacteria bacterium
AAAGTAAAAAAGGCAGCAGCCATTGTCGGCGGTGTTATCGCCCTTCGGGTCTTCATGAACATAATGCAACTGGCCGGCCTTGTCACAGGCCTTGCGTTTGGCGCTATTTCCGGTCTGCCACTCCTACTTATTCCCGGCGTCGGACCTTTTCTTTATGCAGGTTGGGTCGGCTTTTGGGGTTATCGGGGGTTTACTAATCCTTTTGACACAATTCAACTGGCAACTCATCCGTGGGAAATTATCACCAGACCCCTTAATTGGTTAAGCCAACGGTTTTCAAATCTTGGTACCTATTTTAAAGGTGGCACGGAATATCTTAGCTCCGGTGTTAGTAACGCTGCCTCAACTGTTTTTTACGGCGCAGCTAATTTTGCAACCGGACTTGCCTCATCTCTTTGGGGAGGAGTCACCTCAGCAGTCGGCAACGCAGCCAGTTGGCTTGGCAGTGTTGCCGGAAACGCACTTGGTTTGGCTTCCACTGTAACAAGTTCAGCTGCCAGTATCGTCTCAGTAGGAGTGGGTGGAGCTGTGGCCGTGGTTGGTGTCGGCAGTTTTCTTGTCGCTGCCACAAATATAGTCCAATTATCCACAATCGAAGGCGATTTGGCTGAGGATATTATTGGGCAACCTCCAGCAACAAACGACATTCTCACAGTCACCAAAACAGTAGATCAGCCTACTATAGGAAACTTGGGCGGCACAGTTACGTTTAGTATAAAAATTGACGCCAAAAAGAATATTAAAAGCTTAACATTAAACGACACGCTCACAAGAAAAGTGGGCACCACTAACCCAGCAGTTTCATGTACCCCCCAATCAGCACCACCATTTATCTTGACCTCAGGTGCAAGCTGCACAGGGACTTTCCCCCTTGATGTTGACAATACAGATACCAATTCCGTTATCACAAATACAGTTACGGTTACCGCAATGGCCGAAGACAACACAACTGCCAGTGCTTCCTCAACTGCAACCGTCAGGGTAGGTGCTCCCTCAAGCACAGATCCAAGCGGCTGGCCAACATGTGGTGTGATAGGACAGGGCCCCTGGATGAACCCCACCCACCTCTCTCCAGGCTTCCAATCGTCAATTGATATCGAGAATGCGGAAGGTACAAGAATCTATGCAACCCATGACGGAACAGTCACGGCAGCCACTACAGATCGAACAGGGGCAATATATGTTGCGGTACGGGGAACCTTTTACATCTCCTTCTATGCCCTCCTTCTGAGTATCGACAGCGTAATCAATGTTGGCGACACAATAACAGCAGGACCGCTAGTGGGGTTAATGGACACCACCGGTAGCTTCGCAAACTTAAGTCACCTACACTATATGATTAGAGACATTAACAATATAGAAATATCAGCTGACGCAATGAATGCGCTTGTTCCTGGATATAGCTTATTTGACACTGTTGTATCATCTTATGGAGGCTGCTAATAATGACACTTACTGAAACGAGACAAATAATAAAAGAATACAAATGGGTAATTTTAATTCCTTTTGTAATAGTCTTGTTTTTCGTTGTCATTTATTTAAAACTTGCCCAGAAAACCGCACCCAGCACCAT
>CAZBKB010000045.1:1583-2283 GCA_964492425.1 uncultured Gammaproteobacteria bacterium
CCTTGGCAGTTTGCAAATACCCAAAACAACAAATTCCTACAGCCAATCAAACATAGACCCAGACCAGTTCAATAGAATATCATCTGCTTTTGGTTTTAGCTCAATACCAGCGACTATAAAATCAAAAAGCGGGGATATCCTTTTTTGGAAAAAAGACAATCAAACTCTATCCATATCCACCTCAACTTTCAAGCTAAGCTACCAGCAATATTTTAAAACTTCGGCAGTAAAGAGCGACACCCCAAACGAATCTGCAAGTCGACAAAAAGTAACGGATTACCTTAAAAAACTAAACCTAACAAGCCAAAACATCGACTTCGAGAGCCCTAAAATCACTTACTATAAAGATTTGACCGAAGGCACTTCTCCAGTCACCGACAACTCGTATCAATTCATTATATTTGAATACCAACCAAGCATCGAAGGTATTCCACTCATCACAATAAACCCGCTTACACCACCGGTTTACGCAACTGTTGGGCCTAGAAACGAAATCTTTCAACTTAAGGTGGATCTTAGCGTACTTGAAACACCCAAACTTGAGAAAACACTAAAAACTAAAAGTACCAAAAAAATTGAAAGGGAGATTAAGAGCGGTCAAGCAGCAATCATCAGCTCAACAGGAGAAAGAATGATGGAAACCGATACCCAAATAAACACATTCAACTCAAATGAAAATTTCTTTATAAACCAAAGTTTA
>CAZBKB010000046.1:0-2133 GCA_964492425.1 uncultured Gammaproteobacteria bacterium
TGGGCATTCCAAAACCAAATGATATGACAGGGCAAGATCTGATGCCGCTTTTGAGGACTACGAGAACGGTTATAGGAAAAGATTGTTTGAATTATTGGGCGTCAAGTATTTATTGGATAAAGAAGATATGCCCAAAACCGGCCTGGATTTTAACTCCGGCAAATTCGCCCCAGACAATGTTGTTGGCTATACCCAGTTCGATAAATTCCTTATTTACAGACGCGAAAATGTTTTGCCGCGAGTCTTCTTAACGACGAATTACGAAGTGGTTATAGAAGATAATAAGATCATCCAAAAAATATTCGATAAAGAATTTGATTTAAAGACTGTCATCTTGGAAAAGGAACCACCTATTAAACCAGAAAAATCAACAACCGAGATTATCGAACCAAAAATTATTAAATACACGCCAAACGAGGCTATTTTTCAAACAAGTGCAAACTACAACACTATTTTATTTCTGTCGGATGCCTACGACGATAATTGGCAGGTCTTTATCGACAGCCAAAAAGCTAAACTTTTAAGAGCCCACTATGCGTTAAGAGCAGTCCCGGTTCCTCAAGGTAGCCACCAGGTAACATTCAAATATCAACCCACTTCTCACACCATTGGACTTTACACAACCGGTGGGTCTTCATTATTACTGCTTCTGATGAGCTTTGTGGCTGTTAAACGCAAAAAATTCTGATGAAAAAATATTATCTTGCGCTAATCATATTATCGCTAATAGCGCTATGGCCATTTTTTAAAAAAGGCTATTTCGAAACACACGATGGAAAATGGATGATCATAAGATTCACAGCATTTCACCAAACGCTAGCAAGCGGCCAATTCCCTGTTCGCTTTGTCGATCGGCTTAACAATAATTACGGTTATCCCGTTATGAATTTTTTATATCCTCTACCTTTCTATATTTCAGAAGTGCCGAAACTATTAGGTCTTAATTTCGTCGATAGCATTAAGATCACCTTTATTTTGTCAACAGTGTTTTCATCACTTGCAATGTTTTGGGCGTTGTCTCAATTTTTCTCAAGACATGCAAGTTTTGCAGGCGCAATTACTTATCTTTTTATCCCATACAGATTTATGGACCTTTATGTTCGTGGTTCCTTAGGAGAAAATATAGCATTTGCAATTGTACCCTTAGTCTTAGGGTCAATTTATAAAGTAGCCAACAATCAAAGAATTTTTCTGCCAATTCTTGCAATAAGCACTGCCCTACTTATAGTCTCACACAACGTCATCGCCGCCTTGCTTCTGCCATTATTTTTCCTAATTTCTCCTCTACTAATCAAAAATGAAAAACTCAAAACAGCAATAGCATTTTTAAGTGGTTTTCTAATATCTGCATTTTTTTGGGTGCCCGCACTTTACAATTTGCAATTTGTCAAACTTTCTCAAATCGAAATTTCGAATATAGCCGATCATGTAACGTCAGTCGGAAAATTAATTGTTCCTAGGTGGGGTTATGGGCCGACACCTGAAGGAATTGGCGGTTTTTCTCCACAGATTGGTGTTGCAGCGATGGCGATTTTTTTTGCTACATGTTTTCTCGCACTTAAATCTAAAAGAAAAGATAAAATTATTGTGTCCTTAATAATAATTTTTGTGACAGTCTTTTTATCTATGACCAAATATTCCCTTCCTCTCTGGCAAAATGTACCACTGATTGATGTAATTCAATTTCCATGGAGACTTTTATCGATAATTGTTGTAATTTCGGCACTATTTGCGGCATTTGTTGTCGATGCAATCAAAAACAAAATATTAATATCATCTTTAATTATTATTGCCAGCTTTATTTCAACAATGGTTTATACAAAACCTTCAAATTTCATAGAAAGAGAAGAGGGGTATTACACAACTAACGAGGACACAACTACTGTCAAAGGTGAATACCTACCAGTTTGGGTTTGGGAAAAACCTCAAGCTCGAGCAAATCAAAAAATTGAAGTTGGGCAAGACGCAACTATAGTATCATCCAAAATAAATGCAACCAACTATCAAGCTGTTATCAAAGCCCCAGATCAAACAACAGTTAGAGTCAACACGATCTTCTTCCCCGGTTGGAAAGCATTCGTGGATGGTAATGACGTTGATATTACTTACCAAGACAACGATTACGGTCTAATG
>CAZBKB010000047.1:0-2095 GCA_964492425.1 uncultured Gammaproteobacteria bacterium
GACGATCACTTTAAAGAAATCGGGGTTGCGGTTGCTTCAGGAGATTTAGAAGGCAGGGAAGATGTTTTGGTAGTGCAGATGTTCGGTACGCCTGTTTCGCAAATTCCTGCGACTCAACCTTTAGTACAGCAAAATCAAGGACAGTCCTTGGCACAAGCATCGTCTACTCCAAACCCGACACCAGCACCGGCTCAAGTCGCACAAAATCCAAAGCAGCAACCGCCGATTCCATCACCCACACCCCAACCCACTGTGTCTCCATCGCCCGTTGTTGTGGCAGTTGAACTGCCGAATCTTCAAGCAGAGCAAAATACTCAAGCCACAGTTTTGGCCAGCCGCCGTTTTTCACTTGTCAAAGGCGTTTCTTTGGGATTGACCGCTTTTGTATTTGCACTTTTTGCAACTGAGATTCTCTATACTTTGAAGAAAAGCCATTTGCGCTTAAGAAGCGGGGTTTTGGCCCATCTTGCAATTCTGGCATTTGTGCTTTTGGCAATTTGGTATGCTGTTGGCGGAGCAGTGTTGTAATGATCACAAATCGACTAACGACTAAGGACTAACGCAAAATCGTTGTCAGGCTTTAATCGTTTAGCGTTAGACGTTGAGCAGTTAAAATGAAACACTTGGACATATTCGCCCATATTTTTCTGATTCTCGGTATCGCTGTCGGTGCTGTAGCCATTTACAGACTGCGTTTTGACTCAACAAGCCAGTTTTTGGTGATATTAATAATCACGCTTTTTTATCTTTTGTGGGGTACGACATATCATCACATCAAAGGCGAAATTACAAAAAAACTGCTGCTTGAGTATCTAATTATCGCACTGATTGTGATTATTGCCGGATTTTTGGTATTTGCGGGGTAAATTAGGGGTTTTTAACGCAGTAATCTCTTCCCGATTGGGGAGTAGTGCATGATGGAGATGAACCCGTTGATCTTTCAGGATCACTATTGTTTTCCAAATCTGCTGAAATAACGTAGGAATTGGGCGGCGAGCCGGAACTTGAATAATAATAACCGTTAGTTGACTGGTATTTAGAGTCCTTAGGTAGCAAATTTAAATAAGTGATACTGCCGCAGGTAAAAGGAGAGGTTCCCCAGGTTTTGGTAGTGCTATCGCCAGTGATATTACATTGAATGGAACCTGAACTTCCGGCCGGATATTTGCCGTTTTGCTGGAAATAAAGTTCTAAGGCCTGCTGAACGGCCTTAAGATCGCTTTTTCTTTTGCCGTCATTACCTTTTTGTTGGGAGTTAACGTAGGAAACTGTTGCAATGGCTATTAAAATGCCGATAATAGTGATTACGACAAGAAGCTCGATCAAAGTAAAGCCGAAACGTCGGGATTGTCTGTGTAGAGATAGCGGATTATATATGATTTGTTTGAATAATGGCATTTTATAAATCATCATTTCATTATCTATTGAATAATGCAGTAAGATCTTCCGGATTGCGGTTCACAGGGTAGTTTCCCGCCAGTGACACAGTTTATACCAGTGCTTACGCAGTATTGAGGATCATTAGTATTTTCAAGTTTGGCAGAAAGTATAAAACTGTCACCTCCTGCCGGCACATTTAAATAATAATCGTCACTCGTGGAAGTGTATACTGGGTCATTGTTGATTTTATTAATATATCCTCCCGTTATTAGACTATTTTTAAGACTTGTTGCACTTGTGCCATTCATTCCCCAGGCTAAGTCTCCAAAACTGGCAGCCCATAAAGATGTGTCCCCATGGGGACTGAAGGTGTTTTTATCGGCTCTCCAAAGGTAAAGAGTTTTTTTAACGGCTTCAAGGTCTGCTTTTCTTTTCGAGTCACGGCTTTTTTGCTGGGCTTTGGTGAAGGAAACGAAGACAAAACCGGCCAAGATTCCGATAATAGTGATTACAACCAGAAGCTCGATTAATGTAAAACCTGTGGTTTTACGGACACTTGACACTTGACACTTGACACTTGACACGATTTTGTCAAATGTTGATTGTCGATTGTTGGCAGTTCGCGAAAGCGAGGGCATTAACTTAAGTATTAAGTATTAAGTATTAAGTATCAAGTATCAAGTATTAAGTATTAAGTATCGGGGAGTCAATCGGA
>CAZBKB010000048.1:0-2034 GCA_964492425.1 uncultured Gammaproteobacteria bacterium
TGCAGGAATTTTTTTTGCTCTTGCCAAAGTTACAAAAAATATTGCTTCATCTGCATGTACAGTATCAGAGTTTCGTTTACATCGACACCTTCAAGATATGACGGTGTATTGATGATGAAGTCCTCGATCCGCTCCTGTGGTGTTCTGCCTTCCATGCCGTAGCCTCCGTGACGTCTTTTGGTGTTGTACCAAGCAAGATATCTGGATAACCAATATCTAGCATAATCTAAATCATTTGGTCTTGCACCAACCCTCCAGAAACACTCTTCCTCGATGGTCCTGTGGAATCTCTCGACCTTACCATTTGATGTCGGATGACGAACAGGATTCCTGATGATCTTGATGTCAAGCTCTTCACAAGCATTAATAAAGTCTTTCTTAAACTCACTGCCGTTGTCTGTTCTAACTGCTGTAATCGGGAAAGGTGCAGACCAAACGATGTGCCTCAGGAATTCTGCTGCCTGACAGGACCTGTTGCCAAAGTAGCAATCAGCAAAGCCATGACGGCTAAAGTCGTCAATTGCCGAGATTAAGGTTGGTCCATTTTTACCCAGCGGCTGAGTAGTATCCATCTGGACCTCTTCACCGGGATATCCTTTGACGTAAAGAGTAACCGGACCCCGTTTCTCCCTGCTCTTTGGGACAATCAGCCTTCTTCTGACTAGAATCCTGTAGACTGTGGCGCGGGATACGATAATCCCGATATCCTCAAGTAACCAGACCAATCTGTCTGCTCCGACACCATAGTTGGTAAAGAAATCATCAACTGTCTCCTCAACCCACTTTGGTGTCCTGTTGTAGGGCAGGTGATAGTTCTTGGGTCCACGTTTTCTACCTACCACACTCTCAAGACCAAACTCATCAACTTTACGTCTTAGCTTCCACAATCCCTGCCTGGAGATACCAAGGATTGAGGCTGCGGTCTCAACTGAAAGATTGCCCTGGTTTACGTCCATCACCAACCTTTTTCTGGTATCAACCAGCGTTTCGATGGTTTTCTCACTCATGAATATCTCCTTTCTTAGGAGGAAATATTACCTTGTTTTGGGGAGTTTTTCCCTTTCGGATAATCTTTGGAGAATGTAAACTAATTCGCTGATACTTTAAGAGGGAATTAACAAACAATCTATTTATTTTGCACTATAATAGAAATGTATGGCATTTATTGAAGCGTTGTTTCATAACATCATTATTGTGTTGTTATTCTTGTCAACTATTGCTGCAACTATTGCTTTTTATTTTGCCAAAAACCGAAATTTGGATCCAAAAATACAAAATACTATTGGTACTATCACATTCTTTCTATATATTGCTTTAATCTTAAGCTCCAGTATTTTTTATTTTTATCTTCTTATTAAATAAAAGTGTCTAACCTCCTAACCTTCAATATAAGGTCAGTCCTTGTTTTTGAAATCCATTATAAAAATTTATAAGGGATTATTTTACAACCGGCAATCCTTCGGCTTGCCACTGGGAAATTCCGCCTTCTAAATTATATATCTTTTCAAAACCTAGCTCTTTCATAATTTTTGCAGCTTCCCTACTTCTATTACCCGACCTGCAGTAAACAAAATAAGTCTTTGCTTTATCCAATTTCCCAACCTCATTTTTAAAATTTTGCGATGAATAATCAATATTTACTGCATTTTCTATATAGCCGGATTTAAATTCTTCAAGCTTTCTCACATCCAAAATCACAAAATTTTCATTCTCGACATTTTCTTTTATTAATTGGTCAGCATCTTTCGGGGAAATATTGACAACAGCAGATACTTCTTCCGTCTTTGTACTTTTAACCTCTGGTACTTTTTCAGTCCTTAAGGTCTTATCACTAGGTGAAAGCTGCTTTAAGATTATAAATACAAAAATGGCAAAAATAATTATTGTTAAAGCTAAAGCACCAATTACTTTCCACATCATTTTAATGACTTTTTATATCCTTTCGTTTATAAAAATAATATTCCATAAATCCAAAAATTAATAAACTCAAAATTAGTATCAAGTACTCTCCAGTATAATTAGGTTCAATTCCAG
>CAZBKB010000049.1:0-2004 GCA_964492425.1 uncultured Gammaproteobacteria bacterium
GACATTACAAACCTGTGAATAGCAGAAAATTCTTGAATAATTGTCATGAATTTATATTTCATTTCACAAAAAATAACGATGTTGGATTAGATAAATTGAGCATTGGTGTTCCATATCAAGATAAAAGTAATATAAGGAGATGGAAAAATCTGTAAATGCCAAATTTAACTGGGGAAATTTTGAACTAATCCAATTTCTTTAAAAAGTCATTTATGTCAGTTTTTGGAGTAAATATTAGCACTTCCTCATCACCAGATGGGACTTCTAAATCTTCTAAAACTTTTTGGAAGTTGTGGGGTTCGACCTCGTGTCGATTTTGAGAATCTTTATTTGCTTCTTCTCTGGCCCTAATTATTTCCAAAGGGGTATCCAAATAGACAACAATTGATTCTGCTCCAGCCTGTTTTGCTAAATTGCGCAATTCTTCTCTATGCTCTCTCCGAGCATTAGTATCGTCATAAATCACCGATTTGCCATCTTTAAGAGCTTTTAATATTTTCCCTTGGGCAAGTTTGCGTATTTGGCGCCAGCCGTCAACATTTTTTGGAACAGGTTTTACTTTATCTTCCTCCACCCATAACTTATCAAATGCTATGATTTCCCTTCCGGTATGCTCAGCAATCCTTTTAGCTAATGTGCTTTTTCCCGAAAATGCCAAACCACACATGATGTATAACTTCACCACAATTGGATAATCTATCTCAAACTTCTTACATAAAGCAGATACATCTTTAAAGTCTTTATCCCGACGTTTATATAACCAAGGTGCAATAAACTTCACCATATATTCTGCAGAAATACATTTCACAGGATGTCCATTAATAGTTCCATTGCCTGTTAATGACGCGACTGGAAACATTATGCCTTTTCCAGCAGGTCCGTATGTACCATTCCCGATTTCGTCAAAAACTATTGCATGAACATCTATTTTATGGCTTTTGCTGTCGCCTAAGACAAAATTCCAGGCACTGGTGTCGTCTCGCTCAACATCCTTGAATCCCTTTTCCTTTAATAACTTTCTCGATTTTGGTACATTTTTTTCCTCAATTACAATATCCACATCTTCATGGGGTCGTGTTTGTTCGCCCAAAAGTGCGTCCACACCCCATCCGCCATCGAGCCATACATCGATATCTTCATGTTTAAACAGCTGAACGAGATTAACAACATCTTTAGCTTCCACCATGATTTATGCCCCCCCCTAAAAGGCCATGCTAGGCAGCGCGCAGTGGCTATATTTTACTACTAGAAGAAGCTTATGTTAATTGGCGGTAATCTGGCCGGAGATTTATAATTTAAAATAAATTACATGAGCAATCGAATATAATACGGTCTACACCATGAAAAAGTCATCATTAAGAAGTGCCAAAAAACAAATCCTGGAATTAATTACAAGAACTGAACATGTCTTGCCTGAGCAACAAAACCAATTATCCCCCAGCGAGACTAAAGAATTGGAGTTTTTGGTAGGAAATGGTCACTGGGAAGTTTTGGTTAAAAACAAGACATTTCTAATACTTGCGCCTGAGGGTCAGGTGCAGACTTTGGCTGAGGCTGTGGAAAATCGGACCAAAATTCTCCGCACGAACTTAACACCTCTTGGCAGAACCGAAAGCACTAGGGCAGCTTATATCCAGATTCTCAATCACATTCACGATCTTGAACGATTAAAAGAGGAGATACTTAAAGAGTTCTATACGAACGCCGGCAAGCGCCAAATAAGTAAAGAATCTAAGGGCAAAAAGATTGATTTTTATTAAAAAAGCACCTTCGTACAACAATTTGACAACGGCGTCTAAGATTATTGATAATTAAGTTATGGCTGGAGATAAAGGTGCGGAAACACCAATAGCTGTAAAAGATTATTTAAAGAAGCCAGATAAACCTAATTTAAAAGCCGCACAGGGAGAATTCTACGCAACACGAGATGTTAGAATTCCTCAAAAAGATAGGGTCTAGATAACTTTAGAGCGGATTTTCTCTAAAGTTTCCCAGTAACCTCTG
>CAZBKB010000050.1:0-321 GCA_964492425.1 uncultured Gammaproteobacteria bacterium
GATTGTTGCTGCTATTGCCGAGGGCAGATCTATTTATCTGACTCTGAAAAAAGTTATTCTTTATTTATTTTCAACAAGTCTTGGTGAAGTTTTGGCGATCGTCGGGGCAATTGTTGTGGGTTTGCCCCTGCCGCTAGTTGCAGTACAAATTATCTGGCTTAATTTTGTGACGGACGGATTTATGGTTGTGGCACTTGCACAGGATACGCCGCGTCACAGGTTGTTAAGTAAAAGTGAGGTCGCAAGCGAGAACCTTGTTGACGCTCTAATGACTCGCAGGATTATTCTGATGGGGACTTCAATGCTTGTGATAACCCTGCC
>CAZBKB010000050.1:331-1933 GCA_964492425.1 uncultured Gammaproteobacteria bacterium
TTTCTACTTATTTATCAATTCACATTCGCTTGCTTACGGGCGGACTATGGCGCTTCTAGTCCTTTCGGCAACGCAGTGGTTTAATGCGCTGAATGTGCGCTCCAGATATCTTTCCGTTTTTACCAGAAAGCTTGATAATATGTTTTTGGTTTTTTCTTTTGGCGCGGTTTTCGTCTTGCAGATCTTAATAATCCAGACGCACTTTGGCAACCGGCTACTGCATACAGTGCCACTTTCTTTCTGGCATTGGTTGTTGGCGATTGCCATGTCGGCACTTATTATTGTGATTGAGGAAATAAGGAAGGCCTTGGCAAGACGTAGTTAGGTAGAGGGGAATAAAAGTCTTCTTTTTTGTTTGCTATTTAAAAAAACGCTCAGCAATTTATTGCTTTCCTGTTCATTCTTTGCTTGTCCAAAGAATGAACGAAGAAAGGACACCCTAGTGCTCTTTTTCTACAAAACTTATCTCTCACAAGGGCGGAAGCCTTCTGGAATTCTTCCCCGCATTGCGGGGTGTCAGTTCCAGTTTTCCTTCCCTTGTTCGAGATGTTTTGTTTGACGAAAAAGAGCAGATAGGGGTTAGCACAAGGAAATTTGTGGTCGGATGATAATTTTTGTTAAGCTGGAAGTATGTCGACGTTAAAAATAGTTCTAATATCATTAGCTTCCATACCGATTACTATAATCTTAAACTCTGCTTGGGTGTTTCTATTTCCATCTCACAGTCTTGCTGATGTACCGAGATTGTTCTTTTTTCCGATATTTGAGATACCAGCAGTATTTGTATTGGTTTTTCTTACTCTGTCGGTGGCAAACAAGAAGATTTCAAAGATATTTTTAGTTTTATATTTGTTGACTGCTATGATTGTTTTTTACGTATTGTTTATGATGAGATGAACATTATTAGCAATTCCTCTATTTTTAGTACTAGGCGCTATATTAGGATTTACTGTATTTCGTAGTAAGAAGGTAGTGGAAAAAATGATAAAAGTCGCGATAAACGGTTTCGGGAGAATCGGCAGACAGGCGTTTAAAGTCTGGTTTGATAAATATCAGGAGGAAATGTCGATAGTGGCGGTTAACGACTTAACGGATGCAGTGGTTTTGGCACATCTTCTTAAATACGACTCGGTTTATGGGAAGTGGGATAGGGAAGTTGTCGGCAAAAAATTGATTGATGACATTAAGCAAGCTCGTGACAGCCAGGCTGTCGGTAATATAACGGTTGACAGAGTTGATGTGGCAACCTATGCAACAAAGGATCCCGAGAAGCTGCCCTGGAAAAGTTTAAGGGTTGATGTAGTTATTGAGTCGACAGGCCGTTTTACCGCGTCAAACGCGGCTGCCGGCCATATAAAGGCCGGCGCCAAGAAAGTAGTTATATCCGCGCCGGGTAAAGAAACGCCGACGTTTTTAATTGGCGTTAACGAGGATAAATATAAAGGAGAAGATATCATTAATAACGCTTCCTGTACCACAAACTGCATTGCGCCTGTTGCCAAAGTCATGCATGAGAAATTCGGCGTAGCCAAAGCGCTGATGACAACGATTCATGCGGTAACTGCCGAGCAAAATCTGGTGGACGGGCCGCCGCCGGGGGGT
>CAZBKB010000051.1:0-1853 GCA_964492425.1 uncultured Gammaproteobacteria bacterium
AACTGTTATACGCGAGGTAAGGGCAGTCGATATTGCTAAATAATTTTATACGTTGTATTGACCCGTAATTGTATTTAGGTTATACTTTGCCTCACAAATACATGACTAAAAAAGAACTGGTTGAACGGGTTTCTAAAAAAGTGGGTCTAACCAAACGCACAGCAGAATCTGCGGTTAATGCTGTATTTGGCAATATCAGAGAAGCTATGGTTAAAGGCGATAAAGTAGTTATTACAGGTTTTGGAACCTTCAAAGTCAGAAAGCGGGCATCCCGAACGGGGCGTAATCCCCAAACCGGCGGCTCAATTACCATCGCCGGCCACAAGTTACCCGGTTTTACAGCAGGCAAAACCCTCAAACGCCTTTTTAAATGAAATTGGATTCACTAACCCCAATTTCATCCTGAGTGAATAAAATGACTCGAAGGGTCTCCTTTACGTATACAATAGGGAAGTAAATCTTAAGCAGCTTTCTTTCTATTACGTTCTCGCAAGATATCAAGAGCAGTCTTTGATTCTTTGTGTCTTGATCTTGAGTTTATGTCAACCACTTTAGTTTCTGGCCCTTCTAATAATTGAGCTACTTCTGCGATTGAAGTAAGTTTTTTGGGCTCGGTTACATCTCCTTCTATAACTATGTCGTTTAACAGCAATCCATCACGAACCCTTACGTGTTCCGCAAGATCTGATCGAACAATCTTTAATTGAGAACTGTCTCTCTCTTCGACTGTTTCTCCAGTCAGCCTTTCTTGTCTACCTTGCTCTGGCATATTATCCCTTTCAGCCTGAAATATAACCGATTTGAAGCTAAAAGTCAAACCGAGTCTGACTCGGTCAAACATATATTCTTGTGATAAGATAAACTTATGCAGAAGCGGGACAGTTATCTGGTTCATCAGTACAAAAGCTTTATCTGGGCAACAGAGGGCATAATCTACAGTTTTATAAAAGGCTCTCATTTTAAAATAGAGACGATTGCAGCAATAATCGTAATCATCTTGGGGTTTGTATACAAAATAAATTCTTTTGAATGGTTAATACTGATACTAATTTTGTCTGCAGTACTTTCAGCTGAGGCAATAAATACTGGAATAGAAGAAGCTTGTGATGTGCTGCACCCGGAACATCACCCCGGTGCAAAACTGGCCAAACATTGCGCCGCAGGCGGCGTCCTTATTTTTTCAATTGGCGCTGTTATAATCGGCCTCATTATTTTCTTGCCTAAAATCTTTTAGCTGGACCGAAGGTTGTGTTAAAATCCTAACAATCGATGACACGAACTTTTTTCATCCAAACTTTTGGTTGTCAGCAAAATGTTGCCGACAGCCAGCGTATCGCAAGTTATTATTTAGCACGGGGATACAAAACTTCTAAATCATTAAAATCTGCCACCGAAGTTGTAATAAATACCTGCATGATTCGACAATCTGCGGAGGATCGGGTTACAGGGCTGGTTAAAAATATAGTTTCCACTAGCCGGCAGCTAAGAAAATCAAAACCAAAAATTGTTATTACCGGTTGCATGGTTGGAATGGCAACGCGTGATGAGTCGGGTAAATACTTGAGAGATCTAAGGCACAGAATGCCGGAGGTTGATGAGTTTTTACCTCTTGAGGAAGTGGGTTTTGGCTATCCTGCGCTGAGAAACGACGTCTCAAAAGCCTGGGTACCAATCTCAAACGGCTGCAACAATTTCTGCACTTTTTGTGTTGTACCATTTACAAGAGGCCGCGAAGTATCCCGTCCTTTTACAGATATCATCGACGAAATTAAAGATTTGGTCAAAAAAGGCTGTAGAGAAGTCACACTACTTGGGCAAAACGTCAATTCGTATGGAGCTGATCTGGTTAAAAA
>CAZBKB010000052.1:0-1710 GCA_964492425.1 uncultured Gammaproteobacteria bacterium
TCCACAGCATCGAAACTTTCCAGAAATTCAACATTTCTATTAAGAATTTTCTTAATTGGTTCAAGAATGTTTCTGGTTGAAAGCTTAGGGCCAGGACCTTTGGGTCTGCCAATATGTCCGGCAATAACTACCTGTTTTGCCCCCCGCCCGAGCAGGTATTCTATAGTTAACTTTATATTCGTAAGCCTTGTAGCGGTTTCCGTTTCTTGTTTATTCGAAGAAAGGCTTTGCCTATTATTTATTGATTCCTGTTTAATGGGGACATCAAGATCCGCGCGCAAAAAAACCCGCTTTGCCGAAACATCAAGCCCGACTAACTTATTCACTAACTTTTATTATGTACGAGAATAAAGCAATTTAACAACCTACTGCCGGCAGGCAGGTGCAGAATCTTAAGATCTTAGTTCCCACTTTTTCAATAACCTTCTGCAAGTATTGTGGTTCCCTAAACGACAAAGGGCAATCTCATTTACCCTAAATTTCATTGGAAAGCTCGCAATAAAATCAGTGCTTTCAACCTCAACACTATTGATATCTTCCCATCCAAGCGTTATATGTGGTACCCAATTATCGTCACTACGATCACGAACAAAATTGCGTGTATAATCATAAGTTTCTCGACTTGTTCTCTCTCCGGGCCTGTTAAGATATGCATCTTCAATACCCTTCTCCCAAGGATCAATGTATAAAGTGTTTTTGTAGTTGTTTAAGTATATTAGTCTTAACGATATAGAGTTTTTTATGTTGAGCTTTGCTGAAAACCACTTCAAATGGTTCGAATTGCTTTGCAATTTTTTTAACATGATCCTCCAACATAGGAATATCGTCGCAAAAACCCATGACCAAAGTTATATGAGGCAACAAATCAGTGTCGTTCAAATGAAAATCGCCGGGGTTAATTTTTTTTGACATTTCGATTGCCAAACTTTTGATTGGATCTGGCGGTAAAATAACAATGTCATAAGCAATTGACTTCATAAATAAATGATAACAATATCTAAAACCCAGGGAGTTTCCACAACGTCCTTGCTTCCCCGACAAGATACAATGATCCGGTTACAAGTAAGATCGTAGATTTTGGATTATAGATTTTGGATGACAAAGAAGTAACAACAGCATCTTGGGAATTTTTTATAACGCTAACATCTATCATCTTAAATCTTTGATCTATATATTTTGCTATTTCATTGGCATCTACTGCCGACCCTAAACCTGTATCCGTTGCCGCCATATACTCTGTCGCAATTACAGATTTTATCGGCAAATTTTTTACTAAAAAGTTAATCATTTTTTGCCAATCTTTACCTGTTTTAAAAGCAACAACCAGAGCTATTTTCAAATTTAGAATTTCGAATTTAGAATTTTTTACAAAGTGAATTAATGCCATCATTTTGTCAACGTTATGTGCTCCGTCTAAAATAACGTCTTGTTGAATCTCTTCAAAACGACCTGCAAATTGCTTTGAAAACGCATTTATAATCACACCGTCTGAAAGTGGGACTTTAAGCTCCAAAACGGCCAAAATTGCCAACAAAGCGCATTCTAAATTGACATAATATGGGATATAACTATCTATATCACTAGGTTTTTTAATATATCTTAATACATCAGTTTTCTGCAGATTTTTAATGTCTTGGGTATAAATGTTAATCAATGGCGCATTTTTCTCTTTTGTCCGCTTCGTCTCGCTATTTAGAACAATTAATGGTG
>CAZBKB010000053.1:0-1693 GCA_964492425.1 uncultured Gammaproteobacteria bacterium
ATTGTGCTATTATTAACAAACTAAAAATTGATTGGGGGTGATTTTATGCAAAACATACAAGGTGCTATAGACCATCTAAAAACTCATCAAAAATATCCAGCAACAAAAGCTGATCTAGTAACAGAGTGTGACAATCTATCCGACTTTTCCGAAGAAGATAAAGAGGAATTTACCCAAAAACTGCCGGAAGGTACATATAATTCCGCTGAAGAGGTAACAAAAGCCTTGGATCTGTAAGTAGTACTAAGAATTTACAGAAGTTAACTAATCCATGATATTGGTATCTTGCTACATGTGGTAAAATAGTCCCCATCTGCCTTCTTTGCCCCAAAAGCACTAGATGACACCCATTTTTCACTACGCACGTAATTTGACACGTCCGTTTACACATGCCATATTAAATTTGTATCACCTCATGCTCAAAAAGCTTGCGGTTCTCTCTATTTGGTTTATACTAACTCCACCGATTATTCTACTGTCGGCTTTTATCATCACCCAGCCAAAAGTCACCGCATCAGATCAAAGCTCATTTCAAGCTGTCGAGATTACTCCTAGCTCTTTTGAAAATACAATCGATGGCCAAGTTTTGGGTGTAGAAATAGAGGACGTTAGACCATTGATTGTGTCTAATTTCTTAAAAGGAACTCCCTTGGAATCTTATTCACAGCAAATAGTCGAAACCTCCGACAAATACAACATAGATTACAGGCTTATTCCGGCAATTGCCATGAAAGAATCTCAAGGTGGCCTTGCTATCGACCAATCCACCCACAACGCCTGGGGATTTGAAAATGGCAAAACGGTATTTACTTCCTGGGACACGGCAATCGAATCAGTAGGCAAAACCTTAAAAACCAAATATGTAGAGAGGGGATTAACCACACCAGAAGAAATTATGACAATCTATGCACCTCCTCAGCTTTTAACCGGTGGCAAATGGGCAAGAGATATCAACTTCTTTTTCTCCCAAATGGAAACGTTGTAACAATTCATCAATTTAACAATCCAACAATTTAAAGGTACAATCACCGCATGGACATTCTATTCTTTCTAGCAATATTACTAGGCAAGACAATTTCTCTTCTTTTAAAACTTTCAGGTTCCGGGGCAACTGCAGCTCCGGGTCTTTACGCTTTGAAAATTGACCCAAATCTTGTTAAAAAACTTTCCAAAAAAATTGCCCAAGGCTCAATAATTGTTTCCGGCACTAACGGAAAAACCACTACATCAAGACTAATTTTCGAGATTCTATCCACAAAATACAATATTATTCACAATCGCCAGGGCTCTAACTTGCTTCGAGGTATAGCATCAACACTAATTAAGCATTCATCAATCTTTGGTAAGCTTAATTTCGATCTGGCAATTTGGGAAATCGATGAAGCAACACTACCTGCAGCAATCGATAACACCTCACCAAAAAGCATTGTTCTTCTCAATCTGTTTCGAGACCAGCTAGATCGATATGGGGAAGTTGACTCATTAAGGGAGAAATGGCAAAAAGCTCTAACAGAACTTCCGAAGTCTTCAAATCTACTTCTTAATGCAGATGACCCGGGACTAGCTGTACTTGATAAAACTTTTAAAGGTAAAATAACCTACTTCGGTGTTGCCGATAAATCTGTTAATCTTCCACAGGTTTCTCAAGTTATAGATGTCAAACATTGTCCGATCTGCAATTCAAAATTAATCT
>CAZBKB010000054.1:0-1654 GCA_964492425.1 uncultured Gammaproteobacteria bacterium
TGCAAATACCTTAAATATTGGAGCCGATTTAGGTGCGATGGCCAAAGCTGGTCAACTTCTTTTTCCAACACTTTCATTTCCTCTTATTATCATTGCCTTTACAGCTTTGTGCTTACTTCTGCAAATTTTCAGCACCTACGAAAAATACGCCAGGTACCTAAAATGGCTCGCATTTGTCCTGTTTTCCTATATAGCCTCAGCACTTTTGGTCAAATTAAACTGGAAAGAGGTTGCGCTCAACACGATTGTGCCGTCGATAACCTTTTCAAAAGATCAAATATTTTTAATCTGCGGAATTTTGGGAACAACGATTTCTCCCTACCTGTTCTTTTGGCAAACTTCTCAGGAGGTAGAAGAAGAAATTTTAGAAGGCAAGACAACACTTGTGATGCGCAGGGCAACGTCTAACCAGGAGGTTAAAAATATGCGTACGGATGTCTGGTCCGGAATGTTTCTTTCTAACCTTGTGATGTTTTTTATAATCGCTGCTTGCGCTGCCACTCTATTTGCAACGGGCACGGTAAACATTTCAACAGCAGCCGACGCAGCAGAGGCTCTAAGGCCTCTTGCCGGTGAAAGTGCCTACCTATTGTTTTCCATTGGAGTCATTGGCACAGGCCTTCTGGCAGTCCCCGTTCTTGCAGGTTCTGCTTCCTATGCGCTGTCCGAAAGCCTGGGTTGGAAATTTGGTCTGTATCGAAAACTTAAAGAAGCCTATGCCTTTTATGGGGTAATTATCATTTCCACACTAATCGGCCTTAGCATTAACTTCATTGGTATAGACCCGATAAAAGCCCTTATTTATTCGGCAGTTGCCAACGGCCTTATAGCGCCGGTGATTTTGATCTTGATTGTCCTGATGAGCAGCAATAAAAAAATCATGGGTGAACGCAAAAATCACCCCGCCATCTCAGTTTTTGGCTGGTTGATAACCGCAGTAATGCTCCTAGCCGACGGAGCCACGATTGTTTCATTTATTATTTAATGGAATGTTTTGGTTCTAGTATCCGCTGATTGCATGAATCTAATTGCTATTACAATCACTTTAGTGTAAATTAATTCGGTATTATGGAACGATCTATATTGAGTAAATTAAGCGAGCAAGAACAAGTAAAACTTTGTCAAGAAAAATTCCATGAACAGCAAGGCGTGATGCAAGCATTATGGCCAGACGAATATATTGCCATGATCATGGGAGTTGTTGTAGGTCACCATGCGGACTTAGGAATTTTGACAGAACGAGCATATGCATTCTATAGCCATAAACCTATTTTTTTTGAAAACGTTAATTGTGATGACACCAACCCAGAAGACGACTCAGTCGTAACCAGTGTTCTTGACTTCGCTTAATTTGAAAAATATTTTGTTTAATTCTGATAGCGCCTGATCACACCCACACATTTACCCTGTATCGTTACACTTTTTGCGTAAATTGGCTGCATAGTAGAATTTGCAGGCATTAATTTTACCCTATCACTTTCCTTGTAAAATCTTTTTAAGGTAACAACACCATTTTCCATCATGGCAACAACAATGTCGCCATTTCTGGCCTGGTTTGTCTCCTCAATCACTACAAAATCACCGTCCAAAATCCCGTCATCTATCATACTTTCTCCCTTAACTTGTAAAACATGAGACTTTTTATTGGCAGAAA
>CAZBKB010000055.1:0-1640 GCA_964492425.1 uncultured Gammaproteobacteria bacterium
CCTCACCAATTTGCTCATAAAGTATACCAAGAGAAATCCAGGCAGCCGCATAATCTGGTCTGGCCTCAAGAGTCTTTAGAATTTTTTGTATTTCTTCTTTGTTTTGTCCTATGTCTTGGTTAATGAGTCCTTGCAATAGTCTAATCGCATAGGGGTTTTCAGGATCGAGCTCTAAAGAGGATAGAATTAAATCTCTGGCCACATCAAATTCTTTTTTATCTCCGTTTGCCTGATAATTATTTTTATGCTCGATCGCACCAATTAAATACTGATTTGTGTTTAAACCGCCGGATTTTAATTTAGTTTTAGTTCCTAAAGTTTCTTCTTGAGGCGACATATTGTTTAGTTCTAGTATCAATATAGTGAAACCGATAATAATTGCAACAACAATGATGCGGTAAATATTGCGGAAAAACTGCGGGAAATTAAGCATTAATTGTTTTATTTAGGGCGGTTACTAAACCGTCTCCTGTTACTGTAGGTACAATTAGATCAGCGATTTTTTTAAGATGGTTTGGTGCGTTATCCATGGCAATTTTATACCCACAGGCAATAAGAAGTGGATAATCGTTGTATCCATCCCCTACACCTACTATTTTACTTTGGCTTACATTTAAAATTTTGGAAAGCTGCAAAAACGGCTAGGTGCTTCGTACCTTTTTTGGAAGTAATATCAAGAACAATTCTACTAATACCGCTTCGTACGATGTGCAGGTCAGGGAAATCGCGCGATAATTTAGCGCCTACTTTAAGAATATTATCACTTTCAGTACTTGTAATAACAATTTTGAACACATTCTCCATATCTAGATTTCTAATATCTTTAAACTCAATCCCGGGTCCGTATTCTCTAAAGGTTTTTGCTCTTTGACTAAATACGTTTTTGTCGCTTTCAGCTGTAAAAGTATAAGATTTTTTTTCGAGAAGTTCTAATAACTTTTGAACCGTACTTGGACTGATAAGCTTCTTCCAGAGTAACGCTTCGGTGTTGGGATCAATAATTCCGCTACCACCTGAAATAATTTGAGGTGAAGTTAACCTTAGCTCTCTGCAAGTTTTCTTTATCAAGCCGGAATAGGGCCTCCCCGTAGCAATGCAAAAGTCGCAATCTCTTTCAAGTAACAGCTTAATGGAATTCTTAACTGCAGAGGAATAATTAAAGCTTGAGTCAACTAATGTGCCGTCAAAATCAACAATCCAAAGCTTATACTTTATATTCATGTTGCCTAGGCCAATTTTCGAGCATTATTGACTTTTTCTTGTCGGCAAATTTCTGGTAGACTTCTTCTGTTACAAATGGCATAAAAGGGTGGAGTATTATCAATATTACCTTTAAAACTTTTTCTAGTGTCGGTTGAGCTTGGGCACGACGCGTTTTTGTTGATTCGATGTATTTATCGGCAAACTTGTGCCATATGAATTCGTAAAGTTCATCAACTGCTAGATGAAGCTCTAAGTTTTCTAAATGTTTTGTTGTAGCCTTTATGGTTTTACCTAGCTCAGCGATTATCCACTTATCATCCGGATGTCTCAGCTCTAGCGAAGCAGAGCTCACATCTGAGATGTGTTTTGGAGCAAGATCAAGAATAAACCTTGTAATGTTTCGAATTTTTGTCGCGAAATTTCGGAAGTTCTTTCCC
>CAZBKB010000056.1:0-1614 GCA_964492425.1 uncultured Gammaproteobacteria bacterium
TCTGCCTCCGCAGGAGAATGTGGTCAAGGAGACTTTGCTCCTGCGTGTGTGATTGTAGAAAAATATAGCATAAAAGTCATCACTAAGTAAATATTTATGGATGGGGAGGTTCCGATTTGGTAAACGATTTTGAATAAATTGGTGCTGCCTCTAAAACACCTTTTGCTCCTAAATCAGTTCCCACAAGTTTCTTTCCATCTGAAAAAATAGTTGGCTCTTGCTGAACAGATTGCACACTATTTCCCGAGTCAGCAGAATTTTGTTCCTGGACAACATTGCCGGCTTCCTGTGTTTTATGGAAAAGACCCCATGCGCAGGTCATGTCATATCGTATAATTCCGGATCTATCTTGAGTTTTCTCTCCATTTTTCCTCCAGTCTATAGCTCCCTCCTCGAGGGAAACCACCAAAAAAGCTGGATAAGTTACGCCAGCTGTTATTTTGCTTAGTCAAATTAAAAAACTTTTATATTGCCTTTGTCAAGAATCCCAAACTGCTACTGCGATCCTGAATTCCCTTCTGTAATTTTTTTAGAACGTAGATCTCTATAAAATTTAAGTAAAGATTCTTTCCTCTCATCTGGTATTCTACTATCGCCTGAAACTGTATCGCTGACGTCACTATAAACCGAATGTTTTGCACTAAGGAACGGCTCCAAAAGTTCCAACTCGTATGGCTCCGGCTTAAACTCTTCACTTCCACTTGTACCTCGTTCTTTACCTGACCTCATAGGTATTCTGAACATCTTTTCACCCCCTCATTTAACCAAACCTAGTTTCTTATCAATTTTCTTCTCGCTCTCGCGCCTGGCTAAATCATAGCTCTTAAAGTCCACAAATTTCAAGGCTTCGACCAAAGTCGGGTGAACTTTTTTGACCAAGTTCACTTTTTCCTGTTCGATTTTCCTGTAATCTGGATGGCCCTGCGGACCTGTCCTCAGCTCCGCCTCCCAGCAAAGTTCGCGAAGATTTTGCCATTGATACCAGCGAATACGATTGCCCAAAATTACCACATATTGAGCCTGATTGGGCATCACAGATGTTACTTTCCGATATAATTTATCGATCATTTGAGCTGCTTCCAAATAAGGTTCGTCCATCTTAGCTTCTTTAAGTTCGACAGGCAGATCAAAACCCAACTCTGTCGTAAACCTCTGCCTCTCTTGCGTTAGCATCCGGTGCCGGTGCAAATCCCGATATATTCCAAGATTCGCAACAACATCAAATTTGTAGTATGTATTTTCAAATGCCCGAACAAGCCTATGCTGTCTGACTTGGCGCTTGCTGATTACCTTTTTAATAATTGAGAGTTTCTCAGAAGGCGTCAATTGCCCAACCCTTTCTTTAATCTGACGATACGAAACTGTCGCGTATTTATAGAGCAGGCTGGCAACAATTTTAACCTCTGCATCCATATCCCACTCCACCAGCTCAACAGGGGATAATTTCTTGTCATTCTGAGTGGAGCGAAGAATCTGCAGATCCTTCGTCGTCTGACTCCTTGGGGTGACATCTCTTTCTAAAAGTTTCTGCGTGACTCTCTCAAGTAATCTTTCCGTCGATGTCACATAGCCTTGATAAACTCTTCCTCTGGTAGAAGTTGCCCTGCCGACCAT
>CAZBKB010000057.1:0-1583 GCA_964492425.1 uncultured Gammaproteobacteria bacterium
GAAGTTGAACTCATAGATAAATACGACAATGAGGAAAAATTCGGTAAAGGTAAGTATCATGCGCAGTGTATTGGAGCAATTGGACTTTCTTATGGAGAAGATAAGGTTATTGGACCAAGAGATTGGAAAGATAATCCACAAACTATGCGTGGTGTAGTAATTTCTTCAGTGCTTGGTGATGGAGATTGGGTTGTAGCATGTAACTATGCATTTGCAAACGGAATTCCAGTAAATCCAGACCCAACAACTTATGATGCAAATGCAGTTAATTTCGTTGCATCTGAAAATGATGACTACATTAACTCTGTTAAAGAATTAATTAAATCTCAAAACTCTGGATTTACAGTTCCTCTTAAAGAAGTGAATAATGGTAAATTAACTGGAAAGATTGTTAATCGTAAAATTGATGGAGCTACAACTTGGACTCCTGGTGACCAAATGGCTTTTGATGCATTAACTGGATTTACTGATGTAGCCTCAACAAAAGACTTCGTTAATCAGATGGCAACTTCAATAATTGTAATTAAAGAATGGGCAATTGCTCATGAGAAAGAAGTTATATCATTGCTTAAGAGTACATATATTGCAACAAATCAAATTAAACAATATGACGAGTGGGCTGTGAAGGCATCTGAATGTGTTGCTGAAACATATGATTTTGAAACACCGAAATATTGGTATGAAATGTTTAAAGGAAAGAAAGGTGAAAAAATGGGACTTTCATATAACGTTGGTGGAACAAGGGTGTTTAATTACGCTGATGCAATGCAATATTATGGAGTATCTGATGGTAAGAATCGTTATAAATCAGTTTACGACCAAGTATCATTCTATTTAACTGACTTAAATCCATTTGGATTCAAAGAAGCAAATCCAGAAGGAGTTGTATCTTATGATGATGCAGTTAACTTATATTTCTTAAAAAGTATCACTGGATTAGATGTTACTAAAGTACAGAAAATTAATTACGCAGATACTAAGACTAAAGTTATGGCCGAGGGACAGTGGAATATAAATTTTGCTACAAACAGTGTTGAAATTATGGGTTCTCAAAAAGAACTTGAGACAATCTATAATTTGCTAATACAAGCTGAAGATACAAAACTAAAAATAATAGGACATACTGATAATGTAGGTAACCCTCAATCAAATTTAACACTTTCAAAAGGTCGTGCAAATTCAGTTGTTGATTATTTAGTTGGACGTGGAATACCTCGTAAGAGAATTCAAGAAGTTGATGGTCGTGGAGACACTGAGCCTACAGCAAGTAATTCTAGTGCTGATGGTAAAGCAAAAAACAGAAGAGTTGATATATCATTATTACAGTAAAAAATAAAGATAAAAAACAAAAACCCTCAGTATAATCTGAGGGTTTTTTAATCTAAATAAAATAAAATGAAAAAATTATTAACATCATTTAAAAAATTATTTATACCATTTGAAGAAATTAGCAAAGCAAAGGGAAAATTAATATTATCTATTTGGCTTGTTTGCTTGGTTTCTTTGTGGATAGGATTCAGTTTTGGAACTACACACTTGTTTCCAACTCCAGAACAAGTAATTAAAGGATTTGTAAATATATG
>CAZBKB010000058.1:0-1537 GCA_964492425.1 uncultured Gammaproteobacteria bacterium
CTTTTTGCATTTTGCGGAAATTTTCCATGGGAAATTTGGCATCAATTGGGATTATTCCCTGCTCCAGCTGCAAGGCCGCATCCACAATTTCACCTCCCTTGAAGGCGTATTGCAGATGAAAATGCTGTTTTGGCAGGGCTTGGCCTAAAATATCTTTCAAAACCGCCTCCCCTATTTGGCCGCGCATCTTTGGCGAGCGCAAAAATTCCTGGAGATCTTTCATCGAACGGCCGAGTTCGGTCATTTCGCCTACCGATTTGGAAACAGTCGATATAACTTCGGCTGCCTTATCGAGTCGCTGATTAATGGCTGTCGTCTGGCGGACCATAGAATCGGTTGTTTTGTCCATAGAGCCGCGCATGTCGGAGATAAGTTGAGTTAGGAGCTTTGTAGTGTTGTCACTTGATTTCGAATCGAGAAGCTTTTTAATTTGCAGATAGAGAATGGCAAAAGCAGTGACAATAGCGCCACCCAGTAAGATCAATGTGAGCTGGGAATCCATCATCAACATTTTATCAGAAATACCAGATTGCTATTTCAAACTTGTGAGAAACAAGCTTTCTTAATATTGTTAAATTGTTATGATTGAGTAGAGGTTTTACTTTAACAATTTAGCCATTGAGCAATCCAACAATGTATAGATTTCTGCCTTTTATATTTCTCGTTTCCGTTCTTTCGATTTTCGGTATAACTTGGATCGTTTGGTACACAGATCCAGATTCTGTCAGATGGTATATTTTTGCCTTATTTGTAGTCTTGGTTTTTGTTGCAAGTTTTGGTCTATTAGGCACAATTTTATATTCCTTACGCACAAAACTTTACAGAAGATTTAGTGCGAGATGGTATTTTTACACTTCTTTTAAAATGGCTTTCTTTATATCCGCGTTTCTGGCACTTATTGTGGGTTTGCAGATTTTGGATTTATTGAGCCGTTTGAACCTGTTCTTGGCAATTTCCGCCGTAATTCTTTTTGCGCTTTGGAGTTATTTGGGGAAGAGACTAGAAAAAGATTAAATTGTTATATAGTTGGACTAATGCAGAAAGGTGATAGGATAAAACTATGAAAAGACTTGTTGTGGTGGGGTTACTTTTATACCTAACTGCATCCGTTACATTATACCTTGCTTCTTTTTTCCACTTTTATGGGTCAGGAATGTGGAACGAAGGGGCAATCCTAGAAACATGGAAGGTAACAACAAAATTTGTGTTAGGGTATGTAGTTTTTTACTTGTTCTACACTTTTATGTGTTCCAAGATTAGAAGCCGTTTGCTCGCTACAGCCATCACAACAATATCAATTGGTATTCTTTTGCCATGGGTGGGTTATTCAATCTTGACTGTGATAGATATAGCACCTGGGGAAGAAGGTATGACAAAATACATCTCCTGGTTAATGGTTCTCATCTCTAACGCATCGCTTCTGATTCTTGTACTTTTTGGGCGAAAATACTCCCTCGATAATCAAACTAAAAAGTGAGGTTAATGCTAGTTATAGATTTAAAATTGGTATTTATTTGATATTAGAAATTAGAAATTT